>JBBIIE010000041.1:0-22517 GCA_037446605.1 Geminicoccaceae bacterium
CGCCCGGCCGCCATGGCGGCGCTCGCGCTCGCCCTGCTCTGGCTCACCCTCGAGGTCCGCCACGCCTTCCAGGGCACGCGGCTGGACGGGCCCACGAGCGATGCCGAGTGGCTCGCCTGGTCCACCGCCTGGCTCGCCTGCGCCGCGGCGCTGCTGCTCGGCGGCATCCGCCGCCGGCTGCGCTGGCTGCGCGCGGCGGCGCTCGTCGTGGGCGCGCTCGCCATCCTCAAGGCCTTCCTGTTCGATCTTTCCGAGCTCGACGGCCTCTACCGGGCGGTCTCGTTCCTCGCACTCGGGCTCTGCCTCGTCGGCGTCGGCTTCCTCTACCGCCGCTACGTCGCCGAGACCCCGCCTAGGGAGCCTGGCGGGCCCGCTCGCGCAGCCGCCTGAGGCCCTCCTCGGGCTCGACCTCGAGGCCGAGATAGACCCGCCAGCGCGGCGCCTCGCCCGGGCCGACCCCCTGGATGCGCTGCTCGACCTGCTCGCTCAGCAGGCGCGGCCCAGGCCCGGCCGGGGGCTCCAGGCGGGTGGTGAAGCTCTGCTTGTCGATCACCCGGCCCGAGGGATCGGCCACGGCCACGAACCACGGCACCTCGATCGCGGCACCCGGGACCGCGCGCGGGCCGGGCACGACGGCGAGGTCGAGCGCGAGCCGCAGCGCCACGGCGTCGGCCTCGAAGCGGCAGCCGCCGCCGAAGCCGGTCAGCGTCGCCCGCCAGGCGAAGTCGGCGGGCCCGGGACCGGTCCGCCGCTCCAGCGTCTGGGCGCCGTCGAGGATGGCCGGCTGCGGGCAGGGCAGGGGCTCGGGCGGCTTGCCCGCGCAGCCGGCGACGAGCGCCAGCCCGAGCGCCAGTGCGGTCCGGGCCGCGCGCGGCACGGCTCAGAGGCTCTTGTGGGTGCCGTCGCAGAGCGGCGTGCGCTGGGTGTGCTTGCAGCCGCAGAGGAAGGCCGGGCCGCTCGCCGCGGCCGTGTGCTTGACCGGGGCGAGGCCGGTGCCCTTGTGCGAGCCGTCGCAGAAGGGCTGCTTGGCGCTGCGCCCGCAGGCGCACCACCAGTAGGTCTCGCCGGCGACGAGCTCGACCCGGTAGGGCGCCTTCTGCGCGATCACCCGCTCGCTCGCCACGGTCCGCTCTCCCCTTCGGCCACACCGGGCGGTTAGCAACCGGCGGTCGCTCCGGCAAGGGCCGCGCCGACGCTCCTTGCGCCGGTCCGTGGCACCGGTAGACTCGCGCTTCGCCCGAGCGACCAGCCCCGAGCATGCGACCGATCCCCGAGCCCGACGTCCCGCCGCCGCCGCGCCTCGTCCCGAGACCGGGTGACCGGCTGGCGGCGCTCGATCTGGGCACCAACAACTGCCGGCTGCTCGTGGTCGAGGTCGGCGAGGACGGCTCGACCGTGGTCGACAGCTTCTCGCGCATCGTGCGGCTGGGCGAGGGGCTGTCGCGGCGCGAGCGGCTGTCCGAGGCGGCCATGGCGCGCACGCTCGCGGCCCTCAAGGTGTGCGCCCGGATCATCGCCCGCCACCGGGTCGTGGCGGCCCGCTGCGTGGCCACCGAGGCCTGCCGGCGGGCCGCCAACGGTGCCGAGTTCCTGCGCCGGGTGCGGCGGGTCACCGGCCTCGAGCTCGAGATCCTGCCGCACGAGGAGGAGGCGCGGCTCGCGATGCTCGGCTGCCTGCCGCTCGCCGACCCGGCGGCCGACCAGCTCCTCGTGGTCGACATCGGCGGCGGCTCGACCGACCTCCTGTGGCTCGACCGGCGGGCGGAGCCGGCGGACGCCGAGCCGGGCACCGCCCTGTCCCTGCCCGTCGGCGTGGTGACGCTCGCCGAGACCTACGGCCGCGAGATCGATCGGCCGACCTACGGACGGATGGTCGAGGAGGTGCACGCCCGGCTCGCGGCGCTCGGCCGGGACGGGCCGCTGCGAGGCGGCCCGAACGGCGCCAGGGTCGAGATACTCGGCACCTCGGGCACGGTCACCACGCTCGCCGCGCTGCACATCGGCCTGCGCCGCTACGACCGCAGCAAGGTCGACGGGCTGCGGCTGCCGTTCACGGTGATCCGCAGCGTCGCCGAGGAGCTGCGGGCGATCGACAACGCCGCCCGCGCCGCGCATCCCTGCATCGGCCACGGCCGCGCCGACCTCGTCGTCGCGGGCTGCGCCATCCTCGACGCCGTGCACCGCCTGTTCCCGGTCGAGAGCCTCCGGGTCGCCGACCGCGGCCTGCGCGAGGGCATCCTGGCGGCGCTCATGGGCGGCTCGCTCAGGGACGCGCTCCGGGGCCCGGCGCCGGCATGAGGGTGCCGCGCGGCGGCGGCGAACGGCCGCGTCCGCGGGCCGGGCGGACCGCCGGGCAGACCCGCTGGCTGGCCCGCCAGCTCGCCGATCCCTACGTGACCGAGGCGCGCCGGCGCGGCTTCCGCGCCCGCTCGGTCTTCAAGCTCGAGGAGATCGACCGCCGTCACGGACTCCTGCGCCGCGGGCAGCCGGTCCTCGACCTGGGTGCCGCCCCCGGCAGCTGGACGCAGTACGCGGTGCTGAAGGGCTGCCGGGTGGTGGCCTGCGATCTCCTCGCGATGCAGCCGATCCCGGGGGCCGAGTTCGTGCAGGGCGACTTCACCCTGCCCGAGGTCGAGGCAGTGCTGTTGGCCCGGCTGGGCGGGCCGGCCGAGGTGATCCTCTCGGACGTGGCGCCGAACGCCACGGGCGTGCGCGAGCTCGACCGGCTGCGCGCCGAGGCGGTCGCCGAGGCGGTGCTCGATCTGGCCGGGCGCGCGCTCTCCCCGGGCGGCGCCTGCCTGATCAAGCTGCTCAAGGGAGCCGAGGCGGCGATCCTGCCGCGGGTGCGCGAACGCTTCGCAGGATATCGCCTGCTGCGGCCCCGGGCGACGCGGGCCGAGTCCTCCGAGCTCTACCTCCTGGCGACGGGCTTCCGGACCGAGCCGGCGGCGCCGGCGGGCTGAGGGCTCAGATCGTCTCGACGTTGCCGCAGATCGAGAGCGCCTGGCCGTGCACGTGGCGGCCGGCGGGCGAGCACAGGAACAGGGCCATGGCGGCCATGTCCTCGGGCTCGACCATCTCCCGGAGCGAGACCTTCTCGAGATAGCCCCGCCGCACCTCCTCGACCGGCACGCCGAGCGTGCTGGCGCGGTCGGCGAACACGCGCTCGATGCGCTCGCCCCTGACCACGCCCGGGAGGAGCGCATTCACGCGGATGCCCTCAGGGCCGAGCTCCTTGGCGAGGCTCGAGGTGAAGCCGACGACAGCCCATTTGGAGGCGGCGTAGGGTGACCGAAAGGCGTAGCCCAGCCGTCCGGCGACAGACGAAAGGTTGATGATGGCCGGTTCCTCCGCCTTGCGGAGGAGGGGCATCGCCAACCTCGTGCAGAGGAACATTCCGGTGATGTTCACGTCCAAGGTGCGGCGCCAGTCGGCGGGGGCGATCTCCGCCACCCCGCCGGTGGGCCCGGCGATCCCGGCATTGTTGACGAGCAGGTCGAGCCCGCCGAGGCGCCGCTCGACCTCGCGGAAGAGCGCCTCGACCTGGGCCTCGTCGGCGACGTCGCAGACGACGCCCGCGATCGCCGGCTGCCCGCTCGCCAGCGCCGCGAGCGCGCGTTCGTCGACGTCGCACACCAGCACCTGGGCGCCCACTTCCGCGAAGGCGCGGGCGATGGCGAGGCCGATGCCGGCGGCACCGGCGGTCACGAGCACCCTGCGGCCGGGCGGGGGGCGCATGCGGTCGGCGAGGATCATCCCGGGCCTCCCAGTCGGCGTGGCGGCGGCGCGGCCGGACGGCTCGCGACCCCGGCCGGGCGGCGCGAGCGTAGAGCGCTCACCACGAAACGAACAGGCCGACGGTGCCCAGATTGCCGTCCGGGTAGCTCAGGATCTGGGCGCGCGCCTTGTAGCCGGCCCCTCGGAGATGGCGGAGGTAGAAGTCGTAGGCGTTCCTGGCCCAGCCCTGCAGGGTCTCCGGCCAGCCCTCCTCGAAATTGTTGATCGCCCGGCCGCCGTCGGTGCACCAAGCGGCCGGGAACTCCATCACCTTGACCTCCTTGAGCCCGGCCGCCGCGGCGCGCGAGACGAAGGCGTTGAAGCGCTCGAGCGCATCCGCGCGCGGCTCGCGGCTCATGAAGTCCTCGTAGAGCCGGCGCTCCTCCTCGTCGTGGCGGCGCTTGCGCTCGAGCGCCTCCTGCAGCTTGGCGGTCTCCTGCTCCGCGGCGATCCGCTCGAGATCGGCCGGCTTGACGAGCTCGCTCATCGGTTCCCTCCCGCGGCTCGGCGGGCCCGCCGCGCCTCCTCCACCGGTGCTCCGAAGATCGTCTCGACGCGCCGCAGCCGCTCCGCCTTCGGGCCCTCGGGTGCGCCGGGCGCGGTGGCGATGCGGCGGATCACCTCGAGCGCCCGGGCACGATCCTCGGGGGCGGCCAGGGCGAGCCTCGGCAGGGCCGCGAGGGCCGCCTCCTCGTCGAGCAGGAGCATCAGGAACTGCTCGCGCAGGGCGGCCTTGAACTCGGCGAGCGGCACCCGCTCGGGCAGGCTGTCGCGGAGCGCGCGGATGACCTCGAAGGCGCGTTCGTCCGCGGCGCGGTCGGCCATGCCGATCCACACGACCGCGCGGATCACGGCCTCGCGCAGGCCACCCTCGCCGATCCGCGCGCGCAGCGCGGCGATCCGCTCGCGCACGCGCGCCGCCTCCTCGGGCTCGCGCCCCGGCCGCCGCCGGGGCGGCGCGTCGCGCCCGTCGAGGCCGGCGAGTGCCTGCACCAGGGGCGAGCCGTAGACCGCGTGGAAGCCGGCCTCGACCAGGCCGTCGCGCAGCTCGCCCCAGGCCCCGCAGCGCCTCCGCCACGCTCCGCGCCACCTGCTCGCGGGCGACCACCAGCGGATCGTCGGGTGCCGCCGGTCGGCGCTCGGCACGGACCCGCTCGGCGAGCTCGGCGACCGGGCGGACGAACGGGTTGCGGTCGGAGAAGAGGGTGTAGGCGAGGCGTGCGGGGCGCAGCTCGCGCAGCGCAGCGGCGCTCTCCTCGCTCGCCATCGCCCGCACGAAGGGCTGCAGGAAGCGACGGTAGAGCCCGAGATTGACCTCCGAGAGACGGGCCACCGCGGCGAACCGGCGCTCGTCCTCGGGGTCGTTGCCGCCGAGCGCGCGCAGGTCGTCGAGCGAGCGCCGCTCGAAGCGCACCACGTAGTCGCCGCCGACGAGCTCCGGGTTGGCGGTCCCCGCCTCCTTGCGGAGCATCACCGCCTCGTAGAGCCCGGGCGGCAGGCAGTCCAGGAGATCGATGTTCGAGGCGAACTCGCGGTGCTCCTTGCCGACCACCTTGCCGGAGACGAAGATGCCCAGATGGCCGACGCTGTCGTGGATGGCGTAGACGATGGTCTGCCCGGCCGCGACGATGTCCTGGTCGTGCTCGTAGCGGTCGGTGATCCACCCGAGCGCCTGCTGCGGCGGGGTGATGTCGTCGCCCTTCGAGCAGAAGCAGAGGATCGGCGAACGGATGGCGCGCAGGTCGATGCGCCGGCCGTCCGGCACGACGATCTCGCCGGTGGCGAGCCTGTTGCCCACGAACAGCTCGTCGACGATGAACCGGATCTCCTCGGCATTCAGCAGGACATGACCGCCCCACGAGCGCTCGAAGCCGAGATAGCGCGGGGCCTCGGTGTCGATCCTCGACCAGAGATCGTACTGCTTGCTCCAGAGGCTGTGGGCGGGGTTCAGGCTCTCGAAGTTGGCGACCAGATGCGCGCCGTCGAACCGCCCGTGGCCGAGGTCGGAGGCGAGTGCCGCGAGCCAGCTCCCGCCGAGCAGCCCGCCCGAGTAGCGCATCGGGCTGCCGCCGCGCACGCCGGCCCAGTAGGAGAGCGGCGAGCCCGCCAGGATCAGCGGCCCGAACAGCTCCGGCCGCAGCGCGGCGACCATCGCCATCATCCAGCCCGCCTGGCAGTTGCCCACCACGCAGGGCAGGCCCTCGGCGTCGGGGTGGCGCGCGATCACGGTCTCGAGGAACAGCGCCATGGCCTCGAGCACGTCCGGGATCGTCTGGCCCGGCATCGGTTCGGGGGTGAAGCCCACGAAGTAGCAGGGATGGCCGGCCGCGAGGGCCACGCCGATCTCGCTGTCGGCCTTGAAGCCGCCGATCCCGGGGCCGTGCCCGGCGCGCGGGTCGACCACCACGAAGGGCCGCCTGCGCGCATCGATCGCCACACCCTCGGGCGGGTCGATCGCGACCAGGCCGTAATTGACCGGCCGCGCCAGGGTCCGGGCGTCGACGACGAGCGTCCCGGTGAAGGACAGCACGTGCGGCACCGCCTTGGCGACGTGCTCGAGATGCTCGTTGCCGCGCCGGCGCAGCGTGTCGAGGAAGAGGATCGAGCGCTGGACCGCGTCGACCCGGGCGCCGGTCCAGGGCCCGGCCCAGGCGAGCGCATCGGCGGCTGCCATGCCGGCGCCGGTCGGCTGCTTCTCGGCGATCGGATGCTCTCCCCCGAGCCGCCCCCGCGGCTCAATCGATGATGTGGTAGCCGCCGTCGACGTAGACGACGTTGCCCGTGATCAACCGGGCGGCGTCGGTGGCGAGGTAGGCCGTGGCGAGGCCCACGTCGTCGATCGAGACGAGGCTGCGCGCCGGCGCCTTCTCCTGCGCGCGGGCCAGGAGCTCGTCGAACTCCGGGATGCCCGAGGCGGCGCGGGTGCGCAGCGGCCCGGGCGAGATCGCGTGCACGCGGATGCCCTTGGGGCCGAGCTCGGCCGCCAGATAGCGGGTGGCGCACTCGAGCGCCGCCTTGACCGGGCCCATGATGCCGTAGTGCTCGACCACCATCTGCGAGCCGTAGTAGCTCATGCAGAACAGCGCCCCGCCGGAGGTCATCAAGGGCTCGGCGAGCTTCGCCATCCGGATGAACGACCAGCAGGAGATGTCCATCGCCAGGAGGAAGCCCTCGCGCGAGCAGTCGACGACGCGGCCCTGGAGGTCGTCCCGGGGCGCGAAGGCGATCGAGTGCAGCACGAAGTCGAGCCGGCCCCACTCGCGCCCGATCCGCTCGAACACCGCCTCGAGCTGGCCCGCGACGCGCAGGTCGAGCGGCATCAGGATCGGCGCGCCGAGCTGCCCGGCGAGCGGCTCGACGAAGGGCTTGGCCTTCTCGTTCAGGTAGGTGACGGCGAGCTCGGCACCCAGGCCACGGAAGGCCTTGGCGCAGCCCCAGGCGATCGAGTGCTCGTTGGCGATGCCGTTAACGAGGCCGCGCTTGCCGGCGAGGCCCGTGAGGGCGGGATCGAGCACGGTCGTCTCCCGGATCAGCCGGCCGCACGCGCGCGCAGGAGCCGCAGCGTGTGGCGGGCGATCATCAGCTCCTCGTCGGTCGGGATCACGAGCACCTGCACCCGCGAGCCCGGGGGCGAGATCAGGGTCTCACCGGCGCCGTTGGCCAGAGGGTCGAGATGCAGGCCGAGCCAGCCCAGCCGGTGCGCCACGGCCTCGCGGATGGTGGGCGCGTTCTCGCCGATGCCGGCGGTGAAGACGAAGCCGTCGAGGCCTTCGAGGGCGGCGGCGAGCCAGCCGGTCATCTGGGCGATCTTGTAGGTGAAGAAGTCGAGCGCGCGCTTGGCGCGCGGATCGCTGCTGGCGAGCAGGACGCGGACGTCGTTGGAGATGCCCGAGAGGCCCTTGAGGCCGCATTCGTGGTAGAGGAAGCGCTCCAGCGCCGCCGCGTCCATGCCCTTGGCGCGCATCAGATGGAGGACCACGCCGGGATCGAGCTGGCCCGGGCGGGTCCCCATGGGCAGCCCGTCGAGCGCGGTGAAGCCCATGGTGCTCTCGATCGAGCGGCCGTGGCGCAGCGCACACATCGAGCAGCCCGAGCCCAGATGGGCGACGATCACCCGGCCGTGGGCGAGCTCGGGTGCCAGCTCCGGCAGCCGCGAGGCGATGTACTCGTAGGACAGGCCGTGGAAGCCGTAGCGGCGCACCCCCTCGGCGTGCAGCGCCTCGGGCAGGGCGAAGCGGTCGGCGAGCTCGGGGTGGCCGCGGTGGAAGGCGGTGTCGAAGCAGGCGACCTGCGGCAGGTCCGGGCTCTGCCGCAGCAGCGCCCGGATCGGCGCCAGGTTGTTCGGCTGGTGCAACGGTGCGAGCGGCACGAAGCGCTCGAGGTCGGCGAGCACGCGGGCGTCCAGGCGGACCGGCTGGGCGTAGTCGGGCCCGCCGTGCACGACGCGGTGCCCGACGGCCAGGGGCGGCCGCACCAGGTGGCGTGCGAGCCAGCCACCGACCACGCCCTGGGCCGCCTCGACCTCGGGCACCCGGGCGGGCTCGAAGCGCTCGTCGACCAGACGCTCGCCGTCGGCGCCGGTGGCGAGCAGCCGCGGCTGCACCCCGATGCCCTCGATCCGGCCCTCGAGACGGCTCGACAGCTGCTCGCCCGGCCCGACCTCGAACAGCTCGAACTTGATCGACGAGCTGCCGGCGTTGACGACGAGGATGGTCTCGTCCAAGGCGCCTACTCCCCGGCCTTGACCGCGACGGCCGTGCGCCGGGCGTGCGCGTAGAGCGCCGCCACCGCGGCCGAGGCGAGCCGGGTGCGCACCGTATCCGCCCGGCTGGTGAGCACGATCGGCACGCGCGCGCCGAGCACGATGCCGGCGGCGTCCGCTCCGGCCAGGAAGGACAGGTTCTTGGCCAGCATGTTGCCGGCCTCGAGGTCGGGGACCACGAGGATCTGGGCGCGGCCCGCCACCTCCGAGCGGATGCCCTTGACCCGCGCCGCCTCGGGGCTGATCGCGTTGTCGAGGGCCAGGGGCCCGTCCAGGAGGCCGCCCGTGATCTGGCCGCGCTCGGCCATCTTGCAGAGTGCGGCCGCCTCGATCGTGCCCGGGATCTTGGGGGTCACGGTCTCGACCGCCGAGAGGATCGCCACGCGCGGCTCGCCGAGCCCGAGGCCGCGGTGCAGGTCGATCGCGTTCTGCACGATGTCGCGCTTGGTCTCGAGGTCCGGGGCGATGTTGATCGCCGCATCGGTGATGAACAGGGGCTCGGGATAGGTCGGCACGTCCATGATGAAGACGTGGCTGATGCGGCGCTCGGTCCGCAACCCGGTCTCGCGCGCGACCACCTCGGCCATGAGCTCGTCGGTGTGCAGCGAGCCCTTCATGAGGAGCTCGGCGCGCCCCTCGCGCACGAGCTGCACGGCGCGCGCGGCGGCGGCGTGGCTGTGCGGCGCGTCGACCAGCTCGACGCCGTCGAGGGCGAGCCCCCGGCTCTCCGCGATCCGCCGGATCCTGGCCTCGGGGCCGACCAGGATCGGCACGATCACGCCCCCGGCCGCGGCCTCGAGCGCGCCCTCGAGCGAGCTCGGGTCGCAGGGGTGGGCGACCGCGCAGGCGATCGCCGGGATCTCGCGCGTGCGCTCGATCAGCCGATCGTACTTGGCGTGGCGGTGCACGACGAGATCGGGCAGTTCGGGCGCCTCGAGGCGGATCTTCTCGGCGGGGGCGATCACCCGCGCGGTGCCGGAGAGCACCGTTTCGCCGCGCTGGTTGGTGCAGCGGCAGTCCAGGACGACGATGCGCCGCTCGGCCTGCTTCTCGCGCACCGTGACGGTGACCGTGACGGTGTCGCCGGCACGCACCGGCCGCTCGAAGCGCAGGTCCTGGCCGAGATAGATCGTGCCCGGGCCGGGCAGGCGGTTGCCGAGCAGGTTGGAGATCAGCCCGGCGGTGAGCATGCCGTGCGCGACCACGCCCTTGAAGGGACTCCTGGCGGCGAACTCCTCGTCCAGATGGGTCGGGTTGGCGTCGCCCGAGACCGCGGCGTAGAGCTCGATGTCCTCCCGCGTGACGGTCTTCTCGAGGCTCGCCCGCTCGCCGGGCACGATCTCCTCGAAGGTCCGGCTCTCGATCGTGCCCATCGCCGACGCTGCTGCCTCGCTCCTGCGCAAGCTGCGAGACTACACCTCGCCCCGGAGCGTTCCAAGGTGGCGCGGCGCCGGGCCGCGCCGGGCTCAGTGGCCGGCCGCGTGCAGGACCGCCGCCTCGATGCCGGTGACGTAGGCGCGGCCGGCCGCGGTCAGCACCGGCTCGCCGGCCGGCCCGGCGAGGATCAGCCCCTTCCGCGCGAGCACGTTGTAGACGTTCGGGTTGGAGAGCCCGGTGGCGTCCCGGGCGAGCACCACCCGGCTGCCGATGTGGAAATGGTCGCCGTGGGCGTGCGGCAGCGCGCGGATCCGCACCGTGCCCTCCGCGTCCGGGGGATCGGCGAAGGTGGGCTCGGCGGCCAGCGCCTGCAGGATGGCGAGCGTGCGCAACTGCAAGGGGTTCAGCTTGAGCGGGTTGGTGGCGGCGGGCATGGTTGACCTTTTGCGGTCGAGGCTTTCCGCCCGACCCTAGAGGCGCGGCCCGCGCGGCGCCACGGTCCCGAGGTCGGTACCCCCTGGGCGGATGAACGTATCAGGCGTATAGTCCTCATCGTTACGCTCGCCCGGCGCGAGCGACCGGGGGTGACGGTGATGGCGGGCATCGGGTTCCGCGGGCTCGCCGATCGGCGCGAGCAGATCGGCCGCCGCATGGAGAAGGGCGCGGTGGCCTCGGCCATCCTGTTGGCCGGCGGGCCGATCGCGGTGTTCCTCCTCTGGTGGTGGCGCCACCCGCCGGGCGAGCCCGCGCGCCTCGATCCGAGCACCCTGCCCTGGGCCGGCGTGACGCTCCTTGTGGTGGCGCTGGTCTCGCTGCTGGTGGTCGGGCGCTGGTTCCGCCGGCTCGGCTCGAATTCCGACATCGAGGAGCTGAGGAAGGCGGCCTTCGCCTACCGCCTCGGCGGTACGCTGGCGCTGCGGCCGTTCCTCACCCGCCAGGGCCAGGGCCTGCGGCCGGACAGCCGGATCGAGGAGTACGAGGCCGGGATCGAGGAGCCGACCTTCCTCAAGAACGTCTCGCTGCCCTCCTTCCTGCTCGCCGTGCTCCTGGCGCTGAGCCTGGGCCTCCTTGCCTTCTCGGCCGAGCGGCTCGACCTGGCCGGGCGACCCAGCCTGCTGCTGGGCGGGCCGCTCGTGGTGCGCGACGGCGTGCTCGCCGGCGAGCCGCTCACGCCCGAGGTGCTGCGCCGGCTGGTCGACCACCAGGCGGGAGCGCTCGTCTGCCTCGCCTTCGCGTTCCTCGGCGCACTCCTCTGGTCGATCACCTATCTCTCGCGGCGGATGGCGCTGCGCGATGTCACCGGCCACGCCTACCAGACGATCGCGCTGCGCCTCCTGGGTGCGGCGATCGTGGCGCTGTTCGTCTACCACGCCAAGGTCCTGCTCGTGCCGGGCGACCTCGACGACACCCAGCGCTGGGACGAGGTCGTCGTCATCCTCGCGGCGTTCGCCGCCGGCGTGGTGCCGGAGGTGGCACTCCGCTGGATGGCGGCGCAGACCCGCCGGCTGTTCGGCGCCGGCGCCGATCGGCGCGCCGACGAGCTCGAGCTCGAGCTGATCGAGGGGATCGACGCCTACACGCGCGTGCGCCTGGCCGAGGCCGGGATCCACGACGCGCAGGGGCTGGTGGCGGCGAACCCGCTGCATCTGACGCTCCGCACGCCGTTCAGCCTGCCGCAGGTGATCGACTGGATCGGTCAGGCCTGCCTACTGGTCCAGCTCAAGCCGGACGCCTACCGGCGGCTGCGCGAGCAGGGGCTGCGGACCGCCTGGCAGCTCGACCAGCTCGTGGCGCTGCGCGCGGAGGGGCGGCTCGGCCTCGCCGAGGAGGCGCGCGGCTTCGACCCGGCACCGTCCGGTGCGGCACCACCGCCGGCCCGCCTCGACACCACCGGCGGACCGCCCCTGCCGCCGGATCGCGCGCGCACGCTCCTGGCGCTGCTCCTGGCCGATCCGGCCTTCGTTCGGGCCGGCGAGGTCGCACGCTGCATGCGCGCCGCCGAGGTGCCGCTCGTCGCGTCCGCGGACTAGGGCGGGCGCCGGAACCGCGCGCGGAGCCGCTTCTCGACTTCGCAGATCGCGAAGAGGCAGACGCCGATGGCCAACACGTAGGCGCCGTCGACCAACGCGACGGGTCGGGTGTCGAACAGGCGCTGCAGCCACGGCAGATAGGTGAAGGCGAGCTGCAGGCTCACGATCGCGGTGAGCCCTGCCAGCACGGCCGGCGTGCCGACCAACCCTTCGAGCGTGAGCGACGGGCCGTGAACGTACCGTACGTTGAAGAGATAGAAGATCTGCATGACCACGATCGTGTTGACGACGAGCGTGCGCGCATAGGCGACGTCACGACCGGCGGCGAGGGCGGAGAAGAACACGAGAAAGCCGCCGATAACAAACAAGACCGAGACGAACAGGATCCGCCACAACAATTCACCCGACAAGATCGGCTGGTCGGGAGAGCGCGGCGGTCGGTGCATCGTGCCCGGCTCGGTCGGCTCGAAGGCGAGGGTGAGTCCGAGCGCGACCGTGGTCACCATGTTGATCCAAAGAATTTGTACGGGCGAGACCGGCAAGGCGAGGCCGGAGGCGAGAGCGGCCAGGATCACGAGAGCTTGGCCCCCGTTGGTGGGCAAGGTCCAGCCGATCACCTTCATGAGATTGTCGTAGACCGTTCGACCCTCGCGCACGGCCGCCACGATCGAGGCGAAATTGTCGTCGGCGAGCAGCATCTGCGCCGCTTCCTTGGCCGCTTCGGTTCCTTTGATACCCATGGCGATGCCCACGTCGGCGCGCTTCAACGCCGGCGCGTCGTTCACCCCGTCGCCGGTCATGGCGACGATCCGGCCGTCCGCCTGGAGCGCCTCGACCAGGCGGAGCTTGTGCTCGGGGGTGGTGCGGGCGAAGACGTGGACCTCCCGCGCCGCGCGGCGGAAGCCCTCGGCGTCGAGCGCGTCGAGTTCGTGGCCCGTGAGAACGACCGGGTCGCGGGCGAGGGCGAGCTGGCGGGCGATCTCCTTCGCCGTGATCGCGTGGTCGCCCGTGATCATGACGACGCGGATGCCGGCCGTGTGGCATTGTGCCACCGCCGCGACCGCCTCTTCGCGCGGCGGGTCGATGAGCCCGACGAGGCCGAGCAGTACACAACGGCCTTCGAGCCGGTGCGGCGCGAGCGGCGCACCGCCATCGGGCGGATCGGCGCTCGCGAGGGCCAGGACCCGCTGACCGCGCGCGGCCAGCTCATCGGCCGCAGCGGCCCAGAAAGCAAGGTCGACCGGGCGCTCGCCGCCGACCGTCCGCTCGGCGCAGCACATTTCGACGAGCCGCTCGGGGGCGCCTTTGACGAACACGAGACGGTCGCCGTTCGGAGCGCGGTGCAAGGTCGCCATGTAGCGGTGGCGGCTGTCGAACGGGATCTCGTCGAGCCGCGGGAAGTCCTTGCGCAAGGTCCGCGGATCCAACCCGGCCTTCATCGCGAGCGTGAAGAGCGCGCCTTCCATGGGATCGCCGTCGACCGTCCAGCCTTTCTCTCCGTGGCGGACATCGGCGTCGTTGCAGAGGAGACCGGCTTCGATCAGCTCTTCGAGAACCGGGTCGGTGAGCGGATCGATCCTGGTACCGTCCGAAGTGAACTCACCTTCGGGGGCGTAGCCGCTACCCGAGACGCGAAGAAGCGCCGATGCCGCGCGCACGTTCTGCACGGTCATCTCGTTCTTGGTGAGCGTGCCGGTCTTGTCCGAGCCGATCACCGAGACGGAGCCCAAGGTCTCGACCGCCGGCAGGCGCCGGATGATGGCGTTGCGGCGGGCCATGCGCTGCACGCCGATCGCGAGCGTGATCGTCATGACCGCCGGGAGGCCTTCGGGGATCGCCGAGACCGCGAGACCCACGACGACCATGAACGAGAGCGCGAGTGGGTAATCCTGGACGAGCCAGGCGAAGAAGAAGGCCGCGGCCGAGACGGCGAGGATCACGACCGTGAGCGTCCGGGCGAAGCCGGCCATCTGGCGCAAGAGCGGCGTCTCGAGCCGCTCCACCCGGCCGAGGAGGGTGCCGATCTTGCCGAGCTCGCTCTCCGCACCGGTCGCGACCACCACGCCCGCACCCTGCCCCGCGACGACGAAGGTACCCGAGAAGGCCATACACGGCCGATCGCCGAGCGGCGCCTCGCGGGGCACCGGATCCGTGCTCTTGTCGACCGGGACGGATTCGCCGGTGAGGATCGCTTCGTCGATCTTGAGGTTCTTGGCGCGGAGCAGGCGCAGGTCGGCCGGCACGCGATCGCCCGCTTCCAAGAGCACGACGTCGCCCGGGACCACCCGCTCGGCCGGAAGGGTGAGACGCCGGCCCTCGCGCAGGACCGAGGCCTTGGGGTCGATCATGCCCTTGATCGCCTCGAGCGCGGCTTCCGCCTTGCCCTCCTGGACGAAGCCCACGATCGCGTTGATCACCACGACCCCGAGGATCACCGCGGCATCCACCGGGTGTTCGAAGAAGAGCGAAAGGACCGCCGCGACCAACAGGACGTAGATGAGAAGGTTGTGGAACTGCAGCAGGAACCGGGCCAAGGGCCCCTTCTTGGGTGGCTCGGGCAGGCGGTTGAGGCCGAAGCGGGCGAGCCGGCCTTCGGCTTCGCCTCGAGTGAGGCCCTCGGGGCGGCTCTTGAGCTCGGCGAGCGGCGCCTCGATCGGCAGCGCGTGCCAAACGGGCTCGGCCGGGCCGGCGGCCGTCCGGGGTTCGTCCAAGGGCGCTCTCCCTCGCTGGCGCGACTCTCCCGCTCGGCTATAGTGGCTCGAGCCGGAGGTGACCATGAGCGACGAGGTGGAGTTGCCCGACCGCTCCGATTCGCAGGCTTGGCTCTTGGCGCAAGCGGCGGCGCTCCGTCGTGTCGCGGCGTTGCGGCCGAATCTGCCGATCGCGATCGACTGGGAGGGCATCGCGGAGGAGCTCGAGGCCGTGGCCGCAGCGGAGCGCAACGAGCTGAAGTCGCGCTTGCTCGTACTTTGCGAGCATCTCGCCAAATTGGCCTACGTGCCGATGGTCGATCCACGAAACGGCTGGCGCCGGACCGTGCGCGAGCAACGGGACCGGATCGGGTTCCTCTTCGAGGAGAGCCCGAGCCTTCGCCGCCGCGTGCCCGATGAGCTCGAGAAGCTCTGGGTCAAGGCTCGTCGAGAAGTGCTCGCTCACTACAAGTTCCGCGATCTTCCGACCCGCTGTCCCTGGCGGATCGAAGATCTCCTCGACGAGGACTGGTGGCCGCCCGAGCCGGCGGAACTGCGCGACGAGCCGGAAGCCGTCCTCGCCGCGGATTGAACCTGAGCAGCGAACGGCCGGCTCAGTGGATCGCCGGCTCGACCATCGGGTCGGTGCCCTCGAGATAGTCGAAATCGCAGCCCTCGTGGGCCTGACGGACATGGGCGAGGTAGAGCCGCTCCCAGCCGCGGGCGGGCGAGGGCCGCGGCTGCCAGGCGGCGCGGCGGCGGGCGAGCTCCTCCTCGCCCACGAGCAGCTCGAGCCGTCGCGCCGCGACGTCGAGGCGGATCCGATCGCCCGTGCGCACGAGCCCGAGCGGCCCGCCCACGGCCGCCTCCGGGCTCACGTGCAGGATGCAGGCGCCGTAGGAGGTGCCCGACATGCGCGCATCCGAGATCCGGACCATGTCGCGGACGCCCGCCTGGAGGAGCTTCCTCGGGATCGGCAGCATGCCCCATTCCGGCATGCCGGGACCGCCGACCGGGCCGGCGTTCTTGAGCACCAGCACGTGGTCCGGGGTGACCTCGAGGTCCGGATCGTCGATCCGCGCCGCCATGTCGTCGTAGTCCTCGAAGACCAGCGCCGGCCCCTCGTGGCGCAGGAGCCGCGGCTCGGCCGCCGACGGCTTGATGACCGCACCCTGCGGCGCGAGGTTGCCCGAGAGGATGCCGCAGGCCTCCTGGGCGACCGGATCGGTCAGCGGGCGGATGACCTCGGGCTTGTGCACCTTCACCCCCTCGAGGGCGGCACCGAGCGTGCGGCCGTCGATCGTCGGGGCCGCCAGATCGAGCGCGGGGGCGAGCTCCTTCATGAGCGCCAGGATCCCCCCCGCATAGTGGAAGTCCTCCATGAGGAAGGCGCCCGAGGGGCGGACGTTGGCGAGCACCGGCACCTCGCGGGCGATCGCGTCGAAGCGGGCGAGCGTCAACGGCACGCCGGCCCGCCGGGCGATCGCGACCACGTGGATCATGGCGTTCGTCGAGCCGCCCATCGCCATCTGCACGCGGATCGCATTGTCGATCGTCCGGGTGGTGACGAGGCTGCGCGGCCGCACGTCCTGCCAGACGAGCTCGACGATCCGCCGCCCGGTGGCGGTGGCGAGGCGGGGATGGTTGGCATCGGCGGCGGGGATCGACGAGCCACCCGGGAGCACGAGCCCCATGGCCTCGGCGATCGCGGTCATGGTCGAGGCCGTGCCCATGGTCATGCAATGGCCGAAGGAGCGGGCGATCCCTTCCTCGACCTCCTGCCAGTCGCGCTCGGTGATCCTGCCGGCGCGCAGCTCGGCCCAGTACTTCCAGGAGTCCGAGCCCGATCCCAGCGGCACGCCGTGCCAGTTGCCGCGCAGCATGGGCCCGGCCGGGAAGAAGATCGCCGGCACGTTCGCGGAGAGCGCCCCCATGATCAGGCCCGGGGTGGTCTTGTCGCAGCCGCCCATGAGGACCACCCCGTCGATCGGGTGCGAGCGGATCAGCTCCTCGGCCTCGATGGCGAGCAGGTTGCGGTAGAGCATGGTGGTCGGCTTGACGAACGGCTCGGAGAGCGAGAGGGCCGGGAGCTCCAGGGGGAAGCCGCCCGCCTGCCAGATGCCGCGCTTGACCTCCTCGACGCGGAGCTTGAAGTGGGCGTGGCAGGGGTTGATGTCCGACCAGGTGTTGAGGATGCCGATCACCGGCTTGCCCTGCCAGTCCTCGCGCCCGTAGCCGATCTGCAGGAGGCGCGAGCGGTGGCCGAAGGCGCGCAGGTCCTGCACGCCCAGCCAGCGGTGCGAGCGCAGCTCCTGCGGACGCTTGCGGCGGACGGTCATGGCGGTTCCCCCGGGGCGACGAACGCGCGGCGAGGGTAGGGGGGCGGGGCCGGAGCGGGAAGGCCGTGCACGCGCCCCTCAGCCCGGCGTCCCGAGCAGACCGCTGCCCTGGTAGAGCTCGGCGAGCGGGATCTCGGCGGCGAGCACCTCGCTCGTGAAGCCGCCCTCGGTGATCGGCAGGGTGACGGTCCAGAGGTCGCCCGCGCGGCGCCAGATCCGCACCCAGGGCCGGCTGCTGTCGACCAGCCAGATCTCGCGGCAGGAGGGCAGCTGGCTGTAGCGGTCTGCCTTCTCGCCGAGGTCGAAGCTGCGGGTGGTCGGCGAGAGCACCTCGACCACGAGCACCGGGTCGTCGACGAACCGGGCGTCGAGGGCGCCCCCGCAGGCGACCACGAGGTCGGGCACGAAGGAGTCGGTCGCGCCCATCGGCACCGCCACCTGGCTCATCGCGCGGCAGCCCGGCGGCAGACGCGAGCGGACGATCGCCGCGGCGTTGACGACCACGACCCCGTGCGCCGGGCTCGCGGCCGCCATCGCCACGAGCTCGCCGCCGACGAGCTCGTGGCGCGTGTCGGTCCGGTCGTCGAAGGCGAGGAACTCCTCGACGGTCATCGAGCGACGAGCGGGCTCGGCCATGGGCGCCTCCTCGACGCTCCCTATAGCAGAACCGAGCCCGCCCGTCCCGCTCGTGGGCGGTGCGATCCGATCGCTCAGCTTTCCGCCAACAGGCGCCGCATTTCGCGCGCGAAGTCGGAGAGCGCCTGCGCTGCCGACTGTTTGCCGAGCACGATCGCCTGCCAGACCTGTTCCTCTTTCGCACGGATCGCCGGCATCGCCGGCGGGCGGGCCCGCACGAAGGCCACGTCGAGCTGGCGGATGGCGACCGACCAGGCCGGATCGCTCCGGAGGCGCGCCTGCGCTTCGGGATGGTTCGGCGTGTCGGTCAAGATCGGGAGATATCCCGTGAGCGCGAACACGGTCGCGTTCTGCTCGGGCCGGTTCGCGAAGGCCAAGAAGCGCCACGCGGCTTCGGTCTCGGCGGGCGGATGGCCCGCCACGAGGCCGATCACCGCCCCGCCGACGGGGGCCGCGCAACGGCGGTGGCAGGGCAGTGGTGCCACCCCGACCGCGAATTTCGCGTCACGCTTCAGATTGCCGAGCGAACCGGTCGAACCGAAGTGGATGGCGGCTTGGCCCGAAAGGAAATATTGAACGGCGACTTTTTCGCCCAGTGCCGCATCCTTCGAGGCGATGCCGTGCTCCAGGACCCAGGAAGCGGCGAACGCGTAGGCCTCGATCGATTCGGGTCGATCGATCGTCACCTCGTTCGTGTCGGGCACGAGCCAGCCACCGCCGGCTTGGTGGGTCATCGCCCAGCGGACCCATTGCGGTGGCGTGTTGATCCCCCACACGATCGGACGGCCGTTCTCGGTCCGGTGGAGTTCGCGGGCGGCGGCCAAGAGCTCGTCCCAGGTGGCAGGCGGCCGGGCCGGATCCAGACCGGCCGCGGCGAAGAGATCGGCATTGTAATAGAGGAGCGGCGTCGAGACGTTGAACGGCAGGACGTAGGAGCGCCCCTTGTAGGAGGCCGCCTCGCGGGCGAAGGGACGGATCCGATCGGTGAAGGCCGAGCCCTCCCGCTCGAAGAAGGGCTCGAGCGGAACGAGCGCACCCCGTTCGGCGAACAGACCGTAGCGGGTGATCTCCAGCATCGCGAGGTGGGGCTGGCGCCGCGCCGGGATCGCCGCCTGGAGCTTGGTCACGAGATCGCCGTAACTGCCGGCGAATTCGGCGCGCACGCGCACCTCCGATTGGGCCGCGTGGAACCGCTCGACCAACGTTTCGATGGCCTTGGCTCCCTGACCCGACGCGAAGGAGTGCCAGAAGACCACCTCCGTCGCGGCCAGTGCCGCGTTCCGGGACAGGGCCGTTCCGAGCGCGGTCGCGGGCAGACCCAGGGCTGCGGAAATCACATCTCGGCGACGCACCATCGCTCCCTCCGGCCAGCGCTTCCTCCGACGACGGGGCCCGAAGACCACGCGAAGGTGACACCGCGGTGACCGCCCCGTCACGGTTCTGCAACCTCGAGCGGACTAGAGGAGCCGGCGAGGAGGTCACCATGCGCGCCGTCGCCGTCGCTCAGCCGCTGTCGCTGGCTCGGAGCCTTCCGCGTCTCGGAGCGGGTCTCACGCCCTGGCTCCACGTGGCGCCGGCGCTCCTCTGCCTCGGCGTGTTCGTCTATTGGCCGGTCGTCTGGTCGCTCTGGCTCTCCTTCCACCGCTGGGATTTCCTGGCGGCCAGCCGACCCTTCGTGGGCCTCGCGAATTACCGGGACCTCCTCGCGAGCGACGAATTCCGGAACGCTCTCGAGCGGACCTTCCTGTTCGTGCTGGCGACCGTTCCGGCACGGCTGCTCGCGGCGCTGTTCTTGGCTCAGCTCCTGCTCGAGGCGACGCCGCAGCGCCGCTTCGCCCGCGCCGTGCTGTTCGCGCCGTACGCGACGGGCGGTGTCGCCGTCGCCCTCGTCTGGAGCTGGATCTTCAACGCCGACGTGGGCCTCGCCAACGCCTTGTTGCGCTCGTTCGACGCGAACGGATTGCCGTGGCTCACCTCGACCGACCTCGCCATCGTTTCCGTTGCGATCGTCGCGATCTGGAAATCCTTGGGTTACGACGTCGTCGTCTTCACCGCCGGCCTCACCGCCATTCCACGCGAGATCCACGAGGCGGCGGCCTTGGACGGGGCGGGCCGATTCGCCCGTTTCCGCCACATGACCGTGCCGCTCTTGATGCCGACCACCTTCTTCCTTCTTTGCGTCATGGTGATCGACAGCTTTCAAACCTTCACGCTCGTCGCAGTCATGACGCGCGGCGGTCCGGCCTGGAGCACCGATCTGCTCGTCCATCTCTTGTACCGGACGAGCTTCGTCTATTTCGAGATCGGCCGTGGCGCGGCCCTGGCCATTCTTCTCTTCGGGGGGCTCCTCCTCTTCACCTGGATCCAGTTCCGAACGATCGGCCGACGCGTCCATTACGGAGGAGATCGATGAGATCTCGCCGGATCGCTGGAGCCGATTTCGGCGCTCTTCTCGTCGCCCTGATCGCCGGGGCGCCCTTCGCGCTCGCCCTCGTCGTGGCCGGCCTGCCGGCCGACGCGTTCCTCGCCCGGGAGCTCGCGATCACGTTACCGAGGCTCGACAATTTCGTGCGCGCCGTCGAAGCGGCGCCGTTCCCGCGGTACTTTTTCAACACCGTGCTCGTGGCCGGTCTCGCCACGGCGGGTTCGCTCCTCACCTCGATCCTCGCCGCCTACGCCTTCGCCCGGTTCGAGTTCAAGGGGCGCGACGTGGCCTTTCTCGCGGTCGTGGCGACCTTGTTGATCCCGAGTCACGTCACCTTGATCCCGAACTATTTGACGATGGCGAGCCTCGGACTGGTCGATACCTATCCGGCGTTGATCCTGCCCTCCGTGGCCTCGGGTTTCGTCTGCTTCTTCCTCCGCCAGCAGTTCCGGAACATTCCCCGCACCTACGAGGAAGCCGCGTTGGTCGACGGTGCGAGCCGCCTGCAGATCCTGTGGCTCGTGATCCTGCCGATGGCCCGCCCGGCGATCGCCGCCATGGCGATCTTCCAGTTCCTCACCGAATGGACGAGCTTCCTCTGGCCGCTCGTCGTCACGACGTCGCCCGAGATGCGCACGCTCGAAGTCGGCTTGGCGGCACTCTACGACGTCGCCGTCGACGACGGGATCGTGAACTGGCCGGTCGTGATGGCCGGAGCGGTCATGGTGATGGTACCGACGCTCCTCTTGTTCGCGCTGGCCGAACGGCACCTCGTGCGCGGGGTGGCCCCGGAGGTCGTGCGATGACCCCGCGGTGCTCGGCGATCGCCGCCCATCGCGGTGGGGCGATGGAAGCGGTCGAGAACAGCTTGGCCGCGTTCCGCTACGCCGCCGCGCTCGGGGTCGAGCAGGTCGAGTTCGACCTGCACCGGACCGCGGATGGTGAGCTCGTCGTGATCCACGATGCCACGCTCGATCGGACCACGACGGGCACGGGGCCGGTCGGCGCCCGGCGGTTCGCGGAATTGCGGGAGGTCCGGCTGCGCGACGCACCCGAGGAGATCGTGCCGAGCCTCGAGGAAGTGCTCGATCTCCTGGCACCCACCCCGATCGGGCTCCGGATCGAGATCAAGCCGGGCCTCGACTTCGCCCGCTACCCCGGCATCGAAGGCGAGCTCGTCGAGCGACTGCGGGCGCGCGGGCTTCTCGACCGGACGGTGATCACGAGCTTTTTCTTGCCGGTGCTGGTGGACGCCGCGAATGCCGGGGCTCCGGCGCGGCTCTGGCTCGTCGCCCCGCTCGTTCGTGCTGCGATCGGCTCCGTCGAGGCGGTCGCCCGGCTCGCCCGCGACGCCGGCGTGCGCGAAGTGGGGCTGCACATCGATCGTCTCGACCGGGAGGAGGTCGTGGCCTTGCGCGCGGCTGGCCTCGAGGTCGGAGCTTGGGCGGCACACGACGATCGCCAGATCGCCAAGGCCCTCGACCTCGGGCTTTCCGTCTTCACGACCGACCGGCCGCGAGCGGCGCTCGAGCGGCGCGCGGCCCACCTTGCGAGCCGGCCAGCCGATCGCTAACCCGGCGCGGCGCGCAACGGGGAGGGGGCGATGGCCGAGCGGATCGTCGAGTACGAGGTGCACGACTGGCGATTCAAGCGCCTCGCCTCGATGAACGCCCGGCTGGTGCGGCTGTGGAGCGGGGCCGCCTGGGCCGAGGGGCCGGTCTGGTTCTCCGACGCCAACCAGCTCCTGTTCTCCGACATCCCCAACGACCGCATCCTGCGCTTCGTGCCCGACGTCACCGGGCTCGAGGGGCAGGTCTCGGTGTTCCGCCAGCCGGCCGGCAACACCAACGGCCACACCCGCGACCGCGAGGGCCGGCTGGTCTCCTGCAGCCACCGCCACCGCCGGGTCGAGCGGACCGAGCCGGACGGGCGGATCACGGTGCTGGCCGACCGCTGGAACGGCCGCCGCCTCAACTCGCCCAACGACGTCGTCGTGAAGTCCGACGGCACGGTCTGGTTCACCGACCCCGCCTACGGCATCGACACGGTGCTCGAGGGCGAGAAGGGCGAGCGGGAGTACGGCGGCTGCTTCGTGTTCCGCCTCGACCCGCGCGACGGCCGGCTGGAGCCGGTGGTGGACTTCATGCAGCGCCCGAACGGCCTCGCCTTCTCGCCCGACGAGCGGTTCCTCTACGTGGCCGACACGGGCATCAGCCACGATCCGCAGGGCCCGCGGCACATCCGCCGCTTCCGCGTGCAGGAGGACGGCCGGCTCGCCGGCGGCGAGCTGTTCGCGAGCTGCGACGTGGGCGTGTTCGACGGCTTCCGCTGCGACAGCGAGGGGCGGCTGTGGACGAGTGCCGGTGACGGCGTGCAGTGCTGGGATCCGGACGGCCGTCTGTTGGGCAAGATCAAGGTGCCCGAGGTGGTGGCCAATCTCTGCTTCGGCGGCCCGCGCCGCAACCGGCTCTACATCTGCGG
>JBBIIE010000042.1:0-22401 GCA_037446605.1 Geminicoccaceae bacterium
CGTCGCCGCGCTCGCCTCGGTCGGCGCCGCGCTCGCCGCCGCGCTCCCGCGGTGCGTCACCGCGCGGCGCCCCCTCGGGCCGCGGCGGCCGCGGCTGGACCGGGATCTCGGCCCCGGTCGCCTGGTCGACCGCGCGCATGCTGAGCTTGATCTTGCCGCGGTCGTCGATCGCCAGGACCTTGACCTTGACCTGATCTCCCTCCTTGACGACGTCGGTGACCTTGCCGACGCGCTCGTTGGCGAGCTCGGAGATGTGGCAGAGGCCGTCCTGGTTGCCGAGGAAGTTGACGAAGGCGCCGAAGTCCACGACCCGGACCACCTTGCCGCTGTAGATCGCGCCCACCTCGGGCGTCGCGGTCAGGCCACGGATCCAGTCCACCGCCCGTTGGGTCGCCGCCGGATCCGCGGAGGCGATCTTGACCTTGCCGTCGTCCTCGATGTCGATCTTGGTGCCGGTGGTCTCGGTGATCTCGCGGATCATCTTGCCGCCCGGACCGATCACCGCGCCGATCTTGTCGGTCGGGATCTGGATCGTCACCACGCGCGGCACGGTCTCGCGCATCTCGCTGCGGGCGGCACCGATGGCCTTCGCCATCTCGCCCAGGATGTGCAGGCGGCCGGCACGGGCCTGCTCCAGCGCGACCCGCATGATCTCCTCGGTGATTCCGGCGATCTTGATGTCCATCTGCAGCGAGGTCACACCCCGCTCCGTGCCGGCTACCTTGAAGTCCATGTCGCCCAGATGATCCTCGTCACCGAGGATGTCGGAGAGCACGGCGAACCGGTCACCCTCCTTGATCAGCCCCATCGCGATGCCGGCCACCGGGGCCGCCAGCGGAACGCCGGCGTCCATCATCGCGAGCGAGGCGCCGCACACGGTCGCCATCGACGAGCTGCCGTTGCTCTCGGTGATCTCCGAGACGACCCGGATCGTGTAGGGGAACCGGTCCTTGGGCGGGAGCAGCGGGTGGGTGGCGCGCCAGGCGAGCTTGCCGTGGCCGACCTCGCGTCGACCGGGCGAGCCGATCCGGCCGGTCTCGCCGACCGAATAGGGCGGGAAGTTGTAGTGCAGCATGTAGTGCTCGCGGGCGTCACCCTCGAGCGCATCGATCATCTGCTCGTCCTGCCCGGTGCCGAGCGTCGCCACCACGAGCGCCTGCGTCTCGCCGCGGGTGAACAGCGCCGAGCCGTGCACCCGGGGCAGGACCCCCACGGCCGCCTCGATCGGCCGGATGCTCGTGAGGTCGCGGCCGTCGATGCGGCGGGCCTCGTCGAGGATCCGTCCACGGACGACCTTGGCCTCGAGCTCCTTGAAGCGCTCGGCCACGACCAGCGCCTTGGCCGGCTCGTCGGCGGCGAGTTCGGCCAGCACCTTGGCCTTGACCGCCGCGACCTTCTCGTGGCGGGCCTGCTTGACCGGCTCGAGGTAGGCCTGGGCGAGCTCGGCGGCGGCGATCCGCTGGAGCTCGGCGTCGAGCGCGGTGTGGTCGGGCGGGTTGAACTCCCAGGGATCCTTGGCGGCCGCCTCGGCCAGCGCGATGATCAGGTCGATCACCGGCTGGAAGCTGCGGTGCCCGAGCATCACGGCCTCGAGCATCGTCGCCTCGGACAGCTCGTGCGCCTCGGACTCGACCATCATCACCGCGTCGCGCGTGCCGGCGACGACGAGCTCCAGACGGCTCTGCTTGACCTGCGCGATCGTCGGATTGACCACGAGCCGATCGTCGATCAGCCCGATCTTGGCGGCGCCGATCGGCCCTAGGAACGGCACGCCGCTCAAGGTGAGGGCTGCCGACGCACCGATCATCGCCACGATGTCCGGATCGGTCTCACCATCGTGCGCCAGGACCGTGCAGATGATCTGCGTCTCGTTCTTGAAGCCTTCCGGGAACAGCGGCCGGATCGGTCGGTCGATCAGGCGGGAGACCAGGGTCTCCTTCTCCGAGGGACGGCCCTCGCGGCGGAAGAAGCCGCCCGGGATCTTGCCGGCCGCGAACGCCTTCTCCTGGTAGTTGACGGTCAGGGGGAAGAAGTCCTGTCCGGGCTTGACCGTGCGCGCCGCGACGACGGTGCACAGCACCACCGTCTCGCCGAGCGAGGCCAGCACGGCGCCGTCGGCCTGACGGGCGAGGCGGCCGGTCTCGAGTGCGAGGCGCTTGCCGCCCCAGTCGAGTTCCTTGCGCGTGACGTGAAACATAGGGATCTTTGCCTTTCATCGCGCCCACCCGGGGCGCTCCTCGGCACCGACCGCCGGCAGCGGCACCGCCCTCAGCGGCGCAGGCCCAGCCGGTCGATGAGCTGCTGGTAGCGGTCCTGGTCGCGCCGCTTGAGATAGTCCAGCAGACGCCTGCGCTGCCCGACCATCATCAGGAGACCACGCCGCGAGGCGTAGTCCTTTTGGTGGGTCTTGAGGTGCTCCGTCAGGTTGGCGATCCTCTCGGACAGCAGCGCCACCTGCACCTCGGGCGATCCGGTATCACCAGCGCCGGTCGCATAGTCCTTGATGAGCGCCTGCTTGCGCTCCATCGTGATCGACATCGGCCCTCTCCTACGGCCGGGCGGCTTCGCCGCCCTTCAGGTTGAACACCCGCAACGGGCTGAGCTCCGCTCCCTCGAGGCGGGCGAGTGCCACGAGCTCGCCGGCCTGGGTCACCTTGATCGTGGTCCCGTCGACCGCGTCCTCGCCCAGCAGGCGCGGAACGATGCGGATCGGCTGGCCACTTCGGAGCCGCAGCGCCTGCGGCTCGGTGACGGCGAGCGCCGGGATGCCGGCCAACGCCGTCGCCACCGAGATCAGCGCCTGGGGCAGCGAGTCCTCCTCGACCAGCCGCTCCAGAGCGTCCAAGGTCAATGCGCGATCGAGCCCGAACGGCCCGACCGCGGTGCGGCGCAGCGCCGCCACGTGGGCGAGGCAACCGAGCGCCTCGCCCAGATCGCGGGCGAGCGCGCGGACGTAGGCGCCCTTGCCGCAGACCATCTCGAACGAGGCGTGATCGGGGTCCGGACGGGCGACGAGCCTGAGCTCGTCGATCCGCACCCGCCGCGGCTCGAGCGCAACGGGCTCGCCGCGCCGCGCCAGATCGTAGGCCCGCTCGCCCTGCACCTTGACCGCCGCGAATGTCGGGGGGCGCTGCAGGATCTCGCCGCGGAACGGCGTCAGCGCCGCCTCGATCTCGACATCGGTGGGCCGGACGGCGCTGGTCGCGACGACCGTCCCCTCCGCATCGTCTGTATCGCGGGCCTCGCCGAAGCGCAGGGTGAACCGGTACGTCTTCTGCGCGTCCATGACGTACTGCACGGTCTTGGTGGCCTCGCCGAGCGCGATCGGCAGCACCCCGGTGGCGAGCGGGTCCAGGGTGCCACCGTGGCCGCATTTCCGGGCCTGGGTCAACCGCTTGACCCGGTTGACGACATCCGTCGAGGTCTGTCCCGGGGCCTTGTCGATCACGAGCCAGCCGTGGATCGGCCGTCCCCTATGCGCGCGGCTCATGCTCCTCCCCCGCCTCGGAAAGGTGGAGCCGGGCGCGCTCCTCCGCCAGCAGCCGCTCCAGACGCGCCGCCTCGTCGAACAGTGCATCCGCCACGAACTGCAGCTTCGGGGCGTATTTGAGGTGCATGCGGCGGGCGAGCTCGCCGGCGAGCGCCGGCGCGGCGTGATCGAGCGCCGCGTGCACGGCCGCCGACAGCGGCCGGCCGAGCAGCGTGGCGAACACGGTCGCGTGCTTCAGGTCCTTCGAGACCCGAACCTCGGCGATGGTGACGCTCGCGCCCTCGAGGCGCGGGTCGTGCACCTCGCCGCGCATCAGGCTCTCGGCCAGGAGGTGGCGGATCCGCTCGGCCACCCGCAGCTGGCGCTGCGACGGCTCGCCCGACCGACCCTCCCCCCGACGTCGACCCGGGGCGGGCTCAGAGCGTCCGGGCAACCTCTTGCACCTCGTAGGCCTCGATCACGTCGCCCTGGCGGATGTCGCCGAAGCCCTCGATCGACATGCCGCACTCGAAGCCTTCCTTCACCTCCCGAACGTCGTCCTTGAATCGCTTGAGCGAGCCCAGCGCACCCTCGTAGATGACCACGTCGTCGCGCAGCAGCCGGGCCCGTGCGCCGCGCCGGATGAGCCCGTCCGTGACCATGCAGCCGGCGACCTTGCCTACCTTCGAGATGGCGAACACCTCGCGGATCTGGGCGCGACCGAGCACCACCTCCTTGGCCTCGGGGGCGAGCATGCCGGAGAGCAGGCCCTTCACCTCGTCGAGCAGCTCGTAGATGATCGAGTAGTAGCGGATCTCGATCCCGGCGCGCTTGGCGAGCTCGCGGGCCGGCGCGTTGGCCCGCACGTTGAACCCGAGGATGATCGCCTTGCTCGCCTGGGCGAGGGTCACGTCGCTCTCGGTGATGGCACCCACACCGCCGTGCAGCACGCGGACCCCGACCTCCTCGGTCTTGAGCTTCTCGAGGCCGGCGGTGATCGCCTCGAGCGAGCCGTGCACGTCGGACTTGACGACCACGGCCAGCTCCTTGAGCGTCCCCTCCTTGATTCCCTTGAACATCTCCTCGAGGGACGTCGGCTTGAGCGCGCCGGAAGCGACCTGCTGCTGCTCGCGCTTCTTGCGCTGCCGGTACTCGGCCACGTCGCGGGCACGCTTCTCGCTCTCGACCACCTGCAGCCGATCGCCCGGCTCCGGCACGCCGTCGAGACCCAGGATCTCGGCCGGTGCCGAGGGGTCCGCCTGGTCCACGGCCGCGCCGCGGTCGTCGTAGAGGGCGCGCACGCGCCCCCACTGCGCCCCGGCGATGACGATGTCACCGACCCGCAAGGTGCCGTTCTGCACGAGCACGGTGCACACGGCGCCGCGACCACGGTCGAGCTTGGCCTCGATGATCGTACCCTGCGCCGGACGGCTCGGGTTGGCCTTGAGGTCGAGGAGCTCGGCCTGCAGCTGGATCGCCTCGATCAGCTTGTCGAGGCCGGTCTTCTTGACGGCGCTCACCGGGACGGCCAGCACCTCGCCGCCGAAATCCTCGACCAAGACCTCGTGCGCGAGGAGCTCCTGCTTGACCCGGTCGGGGTTGGCCTCGGGCTTGTCGATCTTGTTGATCGCCACGACGATCGGGACCTTGGCGGCGCGCGCGTGGCGGATCGCCTCGATGGTCTGCGGCATCACGCCGTCGTCGGCGGCCACCACGAGCACGACGATGTCGGTCACCGACGCGCCGCGCGCCCGCATCGCGGTGAAGGCCGCGTGGCCGGGCGTGTCGATGAAGGTGACCGCCGGGCCGTCGCCGATGGCGACACGGTAGGCGCCGATGTGCTGGGTGATGCCGCCGGCCTCGCCGGCCGCGACATTGGCCGAGCGCAGCGCGTCCAGGAGCGAGGTCTTGCCGTGGTCGACGTGGCCCATGACGGTCACCACCGGCGGCCGCGCCACGAGCTCCTCGGCCCGGTCGGCGGCGCCCTCGATGCCTTCCTCGACGTCCGCCTCCGACACGCGCTTCACCTTGTGGCCGAACTCGCCGACGATGAGCTCGGCCGTGTCGGCGTCGATCAGCTGGTTGATCGTCGCCATCACACCGTTCTTCATGAGCGCCTTGATGACCTCGGCGCCGCGCACCGCCATGCGGCTGGCCAGCTCCTGCACGGTGATGCTCTCGGGCAGCACCACCTCGCGCGTCACCGGCTCGCTCGAGGCGACCTGCTGACGCTGGCGCTGCTGGTGCCGGCGGAGCGCGGCGAGGCTGCGGACCCGCTCCTCCTCCTCGCCGTCCAGCGCCACGCGGATCGGGCGCGGCTTCTCCTCGCGCGCCGGCCGCAGCGTCGGACGGGCGGTCTTGGCCTTGAGCTTGCCGCGCCGGGCCTCGGCCTCCTCCTCGGTCTCGGCCGCCGTGCGCTCCGGCTTGGCGGGCCGCTTCGCGGCCTCGCCCTTGGCCTCGGCGGGCGCCGGCTGGGGTGCCGCGGCCTCGGCCGGGACGGCTCCCTTCTCCTGCTCGCGGGTCCGCCGCTCCTCCTCCTCGAGCAACCGGCGCGCCTGCTCCTCGGCCTTGCGGCGGGCCTCCTCCTCGGCACGCTTGCGCGCCTCCTCCTCGGCCTTCCGCTCGAGCGCGGCCTCCTCCTCGGCGCGCCGCCGGGCCTGCTCCTCGGCACTCCGGCGGGCGAGCTCCTCGGCGCGCTTGCGCGCCTCCTCCGCGCCCTTGCGGGCCTTGGTCAGCGCCTTGAGGCGGGCCTGCTTCTCCTCCTCGGTGAGCGGCTTGAGCACCATGTGTCGCCGCCCCTGGGCGGCGCCCGCGGGCGAAGGCGCCGGCCGGGCCACGGGCGCAGCGACGGTCGGGCGGGGAGGAGGCGGGGTCGTCGTGGTCGTGGCCGCGGGCGGCGTGGCGGCGGGCTGCCCCGCCGCCGGCGGCGCCGCCGGGACCGCGGGGGCGCCGGTCGGACGGGCGGACATCGGCCGCGCCTTCTTCACCTCGACGGCCACCGACTTGCTGCGGCCGTGGCTGAAGCTCTGGCGCACCACGCCGCTCTCGACGGTCTTCTTGCGCTCGATCCGCGGCGGCGCCGGCCGCGCGATGCCGATCCGCGGGTTCTTGTCCTCACCCTTGACGTCCGTCATCGATCGTCACCGCCTTCTTGCGTTTCGCTCCCGCCCGGCGCTTGCGGCCGGGTCCGATCGGCGAGCCCGTCGAGCCGGGCGAGCTCGCGCCGCAGCCGGTCGGCCAAACGGCCCCGCGCCACCGCTGCGTAGACGAGCTCGTCGCGGCCGAAGGGCCGGCCGAGCTCGGATCGCCCGAGACCCGCGGCCACGGGCACCTCGCCGGCGAGCCGGCGCAGCTTGGCCGCCTGGCTCGCCGCATCGCGGGCGATCAGCACGAGGCCGACCCCGCCCTGCCGGAGCGCCGCCTCGACCTGGTCGAAGCCGGCGACCAGCAGGCCGGCGCGGCGGGCGAGCCCGAGCAGGTCGAGACAGCGCCGACGCAAACCGGCCTCGACCCGGGCCGGAAGATCGGCCTCCGCCCGGGCCGGCGCGCCGGCGGCCTTGGCGAACAGGTTCTTGCGGACCGCCTGCGCGAGCAGCGCGCGGTCGGCGGTCACCCAGATGCCCCGCCCCGGCAGCCGTTCGTCGACATCCGGCACCACCGCGCCGTCGGGCGCGAGCACGAAACGGACCATGCCGTTCCGATCACCGGCCGCGCGCGCCACCGCGCAGCGCCGTCGCCCGGCGGTCTCGACCTCGAAGGAGAGCGCGTCGCTGCTCACGCCGGTGCCGTGGCCTCCTGCTCGCCGGTGGCGGCCGGCGGCTCGACCCAGCCGAGCCGGATCCGCGCGTCCATCACGATGTCGCCCGCCTCGGCCGGTCCGAGCCCGGAGCCGGGCAGCATCTCCGCGAGCTCGTCGCCGGCGAGGTCCGCCAGATCCTCGAGCGAGCGGACCCCCTGGCGCGCCAGCGTGACCACCGTCTCGAGCCCGAGCCGGTCGAAGGTCAGGAGGTCGTCGGTCACGCCCAGCTCGCGCGCCTCCGCCTCGAGGGCCTCGCGACGCTCGTCGAGCCAACTCTGCGCGCGCTCCTTGAGGGCGGCCGCGATCTCCTCGTCGAACCCCTCGATCTGCGCCAGCTCCTCGTCCGGCACCGCCGCCAGCTCCTCGATCGAGGTGATTCCCTCGGTCACCAGGAGCTGGGCGATCACCTCGTCGACGTTGAGCGCCGTCGTGTACATCTCGGTGAGCTCGCGGAACTCCCGCTGCCGCCGCTCGGAGTCCTCGGTCTCGGAGACGATGTCGATGTCCCAGCCGGTGAGCTGGCTCGCGAGGCGGACGTTCTGGCCGCGCCGGCCGATCGCGATGTGCTGCATGTGGTCGGGGACGATCACCTCGATGCGCTTGGCATCCGGGTCGAGCACGACCTTCGAGACCTCGGCCGGGGCGAGCGCGTTGCACACGAAGGTCGCGGGATCCGGCGACCAGGGGATGATGTCGACCTTCTCGCCGCCGAGCTCCTGGACCACCGCCTGGACGCGCGAGCCGCGCATGCCCACGCAGGCACCCACCGGGTCGATCCCGCTGTCCTTGGAGATCACCGCGATCTTGGCCCGCGAGCCCGGATCGCGGGCGCAGGCCTTGATCTCGATGATGCCGTCGTAGATCTCCGGCACCTCCTGCTCGAACAGCTTCATCATGAAGCCCGGGTGCGTGCGCGAGAGGAAGATCTGCGGGCCACGCGTCTCGTGCCGCACGTCGTAGACGTAGGCCCGGATGCGGTCCTTCATGTGGAAGATCTCGCGCGGGATCAGCTCGTCCGGGCGGACCATCGCCTCCGCTCGGCCGAGATCGACGAGCACACCGGAGCGCTCGACGCGCTTGACCTCACCGACCACGATCTCGCCGATGCGATCCTTGAAGTCGTTGTACTGGCGCTCGCGCTCGGCGTCGCGCACCTTCTGCACGATCACCTGCTTGGCGCTCTGCGCGGCGATCCGGCCGAGATCGATCGGCGGCAGCGGCTCCAGGATGTGGTCGCCGACCTGCGCCGCCGGGTTGCGGTCGCGCGCCTCCTCGACGGTGATCTGCTTGGCCGGCTCCTCGACCGCCTCGACCACCTCGAGGTCGCGGTACAGCTTGATCTCGCCCGTGCGCCGATCGATCTCGGCGACGATCTCGTGATCGAGGCCGTACTTGCGACGTGCGGCCGTCTGCACGGCCTGCTCCATCGCCTCCACGACCTCGCCGGCGCTGATGCCCTTCTCCTGGGCGACCGCCTCGGCCACCCGCAGGAGCTCACCGCGACCCAACCCGGCCGTCTCCATCGAAGTCCCTCTCCCCGTCAGCCGGCGCGCCGGCGCCCACCGGCGCGCGGTGCGCCCGCCGGCACATCGGCCACCAGCCGCGCCCGGCGGATCGCCGCGAGCGGAATGGTGGCCGGGCCGTCCTCGGCCTCGATCGTGACCGCCGCCCCCTCGCACCGACCGATCGTGCCGGTGAACCGGCGCCGACCGCCCAGCGGCTGCTCCGTCTCGATCCGCGCCCGCTGACCGAGGAAGCGGCGGAAATGCTCCTCCGTGACCAGCGGCCGCTCGATCCCCGGCGAGCTCACCTCGAGCCTGTAGGCCTGCGGGATCGGATCGGCCACGTCGAGGACCGCCGACACCGCGTGGCTGATGGCCGCGCAATCGTCGACCGTCATCACGCGGGCATGGTCGACCGGCTCCGCGACGATCTGCAGGGTCGGCCGGCCGCCACCCATCAGGCGCACCTGAACGAGCTCGAAGCCCAGGGCGCCGAGCGTCGGCGCGATGAGCGAGGCCAGATCGGTCGAGGACGAGATCCCTGTCAAACGAACACGCCAAGGAGAGCGGGCGACAACCCACTCTCCCCTAGAGCAGTCGGAGTAGGAGTTGGTCTCTATATGGCCTCGGACGGCCGTTCAGGCAAGCCCCAACCGCGCCTCCGGCCCGAGCCGCCGGCACTGCAGATAGACCGGGCGACGGCCGGCCGCCAGCGCCTTCGCCTCGTAGCGCGTGCGTCGATGATCCGGGCCCGGGGCGCGCCAGTCCGCGGCCCGCTCCGCCGTCCACACGAGGCGCGCCTCGCCCAGGATCGCCGCCAGCATCCAGCGGGCGTAGCCGGGATCGTCGGTCGCGAGCCGGAGGTCGCCGCCCGGCGTCAGGATCCGCGCCATCTCGGCGCAGGTCGCCGGGTTGACGATCCGCCGCTTGTGGTGGCGGCTCTTCGGCCACGGATCGGGGAACAGCACGTCGATCCGCTCGATGCTCGAATCCGGCAGCCTCGCGAGGAGGAGCCGCGCGTCGTCGACCAGGATCCGCACGTTCCCGAGCCCGTGGGCCGCGATGCCGGCGAGCAGACGGGCCACGCCTGCGAGGAACGGCTCGACCCCGATGAAGCCGACCTCGGGGTTCGCCAGGGCGGCCGCCTCCAGATGCTCGCCACCGCCGAAGCCGATCTCCAGACGCACGCCGCGGAGCGGACGCTCGAACAGCTTGCCGGGCTCGAGCGGGCCGACCTCCGGCAGCCGGACGGCCAGCCGCGGGAGGAGCGTCTCGAGGAGCTGCTTGCGGCCCGGACGCAGGCGCGGGCCGCCCCGCCGACCGTAGATCTGCCGGTGCTGCGACCTCGCGACGCGCCCGTCCGGTGCTGTGCGAGCGGTCAGTTGAAGGCTCGGCGCAGCTCCTCGACGAGGTCGCGCCGCTCCCAGGAGAACCCGCCGTCGGCGTCCGGTTCCCGGCCGAAATGGCCGTAGGCCGCGGTCCGCGCGTAGATCGGCCGCGACAGCCCCAGATGCTGACGGATGCCGCGTGGCGAGAGATCCACCATCTCGCGGAGCGTGCGGCCGAGCCGCTGCTCGTCGACCTCGCCCGTGCCGAGGGTGTCGACATAGACCGAGAGCGGCTTGGAGACGCCGATCGCATAGGCGAGCTGGATCACGCAGCGCCGGGCGAGACCGGCGGCGACGACGTTCTTGGCCAGATAGCGGGCGGCGTAGGCGGCCGAGCGGTCGACCTTGGTCGGGTCCTTGCCGGAGAACGCGCCACCGCCGTGCGGTGCTGCACCACCATAGGTGTCGACGATGATCTTGCGACCGGTGAGCCCGGCGTCCCCGTCCGGCCCACCGATCACGAACTGGCCGGTCGGGTTCACGTAGAACTCGTCATCCGGGCACATCCAGCCCTCGGGCAGGCTCTCGAGCACGTAGGGGCGGACGATCTCGCGCACCTCGGCGGGGGTCAGCCCCTCCCGATGCTGGGTCGAGACCACGACCGCCGTGGTCCCGACGGGACGGCCGCCGACGTAGCGCAGCGTCACCTGGCTCTTGGCATCCGGGCCGAGCTGCGGGAGGCGGCCGGCATGGCGGGCCTCGGCCAGTCGGCGCAGGATGTCGTGCGCGTAGTGGATCGGCGCCGGCATGAGCTCGGGCGTCTCGTCGCAGGCATAGCCGAACATGATGCCCTGGTCGCCGGCCCCTTCGTCCTTGCCCTCGGCCGCGTCCACACCGCGGGCGATGTCCGCCGACTGCTCGTGCAGCAGAACGTCGATCCGGGCGTGCTGCCAGTGGAAGCCGGACTGCTCGTAGCCGATCGCCTTGACCGCCATGCGCGCCGTGTGGCGGATCAGGTCGGCGGTGATCCGGCTGGCCGGCCCCGGCCGGCACTCGCCGGCGATGACCAGACGGTTGGTGGTGGCAAGCGTCTCGCACGCGACCCGCGCGTGCGGGTACTCGCCCAGGAACAGGTCGACGACCTCGTCCGAGATCCGGTCGCACACCTTGTCGGGGTGACCTTCGGACACGGACTCGCTCGTGAACAGATAGTCGGACAGGGCCATCGCGCGGCGAGCTCCCGGGCAGCACGGCGCGCGAGCCGGCGCGCCGGCGGTCCGGCCGGACCGCCGCGCCGGCTTAAGGCAGGAACGCGACCCCCGGTCAAGTCGACCGGTGATCCCCGGAGCGTAGCGCCGTGCTCGCTTCGCTCACGGCCCGCACCAGGTCGTACAGCCGCCGGCGCAGCAACGGATCGCCGATCTCGTTGAAGGCACGCACCAGCTCGAGCGTCTCCCGCCGGTCGACACTCGGTGTGGGAGCCGAAGGCGCACTCCGCCGCGGCGGCTCCAGGATGAACCCGACGCCTGGCTCCGCGAGGCCCGCGGCCGGCGGCAGCGTGGGGTCGTGGCGCGCCTCCGGCGCATCCAGCTCCTCGAAGAACCAGCCGACCGGCACGCTCAGGATCCGGGCCAGCTGCCAGAGCCGGCCGGCGCCGATCCGGTTGGCACCGCGCTCGTACTTCTGCACCTGCTGGAAGGTGACGCCGAGGAGGAGGCCCAGCCGCTCCTGGCTCAGCCCCATGAGCGCCCTGCGCAGTTTCAGCCGGCGGCCGACATGGCGATCGATCGGGTCGATCGCCCCGTGACCGGCGGATGTCAGTGGCCTCGCCATGCCCGAGCCCGTCCCGACCCTGGCCGGCGCCACTCTAGCCAAACCCCGACGATAAATACAACTATGAATAGATATATTGGCGCCAAGCCTCGCGAGATGCGATACAAGGTCGGCGTGGCGAGCCGCCCCGGCAGGGGGTGATCGAGAACACCCATCCGGCCGAGCTCCAGCCGCGCCAAGGTGCGCCCCTGGGCGTCGGCGACGAGCGAGATCCCGGTGTTGGCCGCGCGCACCAGCGGGAGGCCCTCCTCGACCGTGCGCAGCACCGCCATCGCGGCATGCTGGTGGGGTCCCGGGCTCCGTCCGAACCAGGCGTCGTTGGTGAGGTTCAGCAGGAAGTCCGGCCGATCGGCGGGATCCACGGCGCGGCCGGGGAAGATCGCCTCGTAGCAGACGAGCGGGCTCAGCGCCGGCAGACCGGGTAGGCGCAGGGTCCGCCGGCCGGGTCCGGGCACGAAGTCGATCGTGCCCTGGGTCAGCTTCTCGAGCCCGAGCCGGCCCAGCAGCGTCCGCCAGGGCAGGTACTCGCCGAACGGCACGAGATCGACCTTGTCGTAGCGGGCGAGGATGCTCCCGGTGGCGTCCAGCACGAAGACCGAGTTGCTCGCGGTCGGCGGATCGGCGTCGAGCTCCAGCCGGTCGCCGCCGGTCACGAGCAGGCCACCCGGCGGTGCCGCCTCGCCCAGGATCCGGCGGAGCTCCGGCTCGCGCTCGATCTGGTAGGGTACGGCGCTCTCCGGCCAGACCACGAGGGCGAGCGGCTCCGCCGCCGGCGCGACCGAGAGCTCCAGGTGGCGGCGCAGCCAGAGGGCGCGCTTCTCCTGATCCCATTTGTGGTGCTGGGCGACGTTCGCCTGGACGATCCGCACGGTGACCCCGGGGTCGGCCTCGGGCCGGACCAGGACGAGCCGCGCCGCTCCGGCCGCGGCGAGGAGCGCCAGCAGGACGGCCGCAAGCGCCGGACCGCGACGCGGTCGGATCGTGTCCCCGAGCAGCGCCGCACCGGGCAGGACGGCGACCAGGCACGTGAGCAGCGACAGACCGTCGCTGCCCACCCAGGCGGCCGGCTGGAGGAGCGCCGGGAAGGGTGCCCAGACGATCGCGAGCGGGTTCCAGGTGAAACCCAGGAGCACGTCGTCGCGCAGAACGTCGGTGAGCGTCCAGGCGAGCGCCAGCGCCGTGGCGGCTGCGAGCGGCGAGCGCCAGCGGCGGGCGCGGGCGAGGAGCGCCGCGGCCGCCGGGAACAGTCCGTTGAGGGCAGCGAGCCCGATCACGGCGGGCACCGCCAGGGCCCCGAACCGCTCGGCATCGGTGAAGAAGGCGATCCCGATCCAATAGAGCCCGGCCAAGTGCCAGCCGAGCCCGAAGGCGAACCCGCGCGCGGCCACGGCCCGAAGACCCGTTGCGGCGTGCAGGAGCGGAAGCCAGAGCGAGAAGGCGAGCAACGCCGGCAGGAGGTGGAGTGGCGGCAGCGCAAGGGATGCCGCGGCTCCGAGCAGCAGGCAGCCCGTCACCGGCCAGCGGCCGAGCGGCCCGGGCAGGCCCCCGCCAGCCGTGGCCGGCACGCCGATCGCGGGGTCGCCGCTCAAGCGGCCGGCCGGGCGACCTCGCCCCCCGGCTCGCCGCCGGACGGCGGCCGGTGCACGCAGACCCGCTTGATCCGCCGCGGATCGGCGTCGATCACCTCGAAGCGCACGCCGCTCGGATGCTCGACCCGCTCGCCCCGGGCGGGCACCCGGTCGACCAGGGCGAAGATCAGACCGGCCACGGTGTCGGCCTCGTCGCGCTCGTCCGCGGCGAGCAGGGTCAGCCCCAGATGCTCCTCGAGCTCCTCGAGATCGAGGCGGCCGTCCACCTCGAGCGATCCGTCGGCGCGCTCGACCAGCCGCGGCGGGCCGAGGCTCGCCTGCTCGTCGGCGATCTCACCCAGCAGTTCGCCGACCACGTCCTCGAGCGTCACGAGCCCGTCGGTGCCGCCGAACTCGTCGACCACGACCGCCAGATGCTGACGACTGGTCCGCAGCTCCAGCAGGAGCTCCAGGACGCGCATCGACGGCGGCACGACCGGCACCTGCCGCACCACCTGCTCGAGAACGAAGCGTTGCCCGTCGCCCCAGTAGTCGAGCAGGTCCTTCAGGTGGACGATCCCCACGACCTCGTCGAGCGTCTGTCGGTACACGAGCAGCCGCGAGTGGCGCGCCGCCCGCATCGCCGCGACAACCTCGCCCAGGCTCGCCTCCACGGGCACCGCCTTGACGTCGGATCGCGGCACCATGATGTCGGCCACCTCGAGCTCGCCGAAGCCGAGGGCGCGCTGCAGCAGATCGCGCTCCTCCCCGGACAGGCGCCGCTCGGAGCCGCCCTCGGTCTCCTCGATGATCTCCTCGAGCGTCCGCCGCAGCGAGCCCTCCTGCTCGGCCCCGAGCGCCAGCTCGCGCAGGCGCCGCATGATGCCCTCGAGCAATGTCGGCGTCGGGCTCTCGCGCCGCGGCACCGGTCTCATGCAGCGATCTCCGGACGGTACGGGTCGGGAACGCCGAGCCCGGCCAGGATGCGCCGCTCGAGCGCCTCCATGGCCTCGGCCTCGGCCGGCGTCTCGTGGTCGTGGCCGAGCAGGTGCAGCGTGCCGTGGACCACGAGATGCGCCAGATGCTGGGCGAGCGTCTTGCCCTCCGTGGCGGCCTCGGTGGTGCAGGTCTCGAGCGCCAGGGCGAGGTCGCCGAGCGGCCAGGCGAGATCCGGTGGGAAGCCGGCCGGGGGCGGGCCCGCCGGGAAGGAGAGCACGTTGGTCGGTCGGTCCCTGCCGCGCCAGGTCCGGTTGAGGGCGTGGATCGCAGATCGGAAGAGCAGCAGGACGCTCACCTCGAGCCCGCCGGCCCGCGGGCGCACGGCCTCGATCGCGGCCGCGACGGCGCGCCGGCAGATGGTCTCGGGCCCGGTGACGGCCGAGTGCCACCCGGCCGCGTCGACGGTCACCTCGATCCGGTGACTGCTACTGTCGATGTCCATCGCTCGAGCTGGCGACCCGCCGCGGGCGCCTTGCCCTTCCTTCCCGGCCCGATCGCTCCTCGGTCGGAGCCTCGTAGGCCTCGATGATCTGGGTGACCAGGGGATGCCGGACGATGTCGCTGCGGTCGAACCGCACGATGCCGATGCCGGGCAGGCCCGACAGCCGCTCGACCGCGTCGGCGAGACCGGATCCGGTCCCGGCCGGCAGATCGGTCTGGGTCGGGTCGCCGGTGATCACCATGCGCGACCCCTCGCCCAGCCGGGTGAGGAACATCTTCATCTGCGCCGGGGTGGTGTTCTGCGCCTCGTCGAGGATCACGAAGGCGTTGCTCAAGGTCCGCCCGCGCATGAAGGCCAGGGGTGCGATCTCCACCTGGCCGCTCTCGATGCGCATCTGCACCTTGCCCTCGGGCAGCATGTCGCGCAGCGCGTCGTAGAGGGGGCGCAGGTAGGGATCGACCTTCTCCTTCATGTCGCCCGGCAGGAAGCCGAGCCGCTCGCCCGCCTCGACCGCCGGCCGCGACAGCACCAGCCGCTCGACCCGGTGCTGCTTCAGGAAGGCCACGGCCATGGCCACCGCGAGATAGGTCTTGCCGGTGCCGGCGGGGCCGAGCGCGAAGACCAGGTCGAAGCGCTCGAGCGCGCGCAGGTAGGCCAGCTGGTTGGCGGAGCGGGCCACGATCAGCTTGCGGTCGGTGCGCACCGCATGGTGCTCGGCCCGCTCGCGGGCCTCGCCCTCGGGCCGGCGCATGCGCAGGGCCGCGTCGACCTCCTCGCGGCCGATCGCCACGCCGCGGCGGAGCTTCCCGTAGAGCTCCTCGAGCACCGCCGCGGCGACCTGCACGTCGTCGTCGCTGTCGCCCTGGATGAACACCTCGTTGCCGCGGCTGACGATGGTCACCGGGAGCTTCTGCTCGATCCGTGCGAGGTTGACGTGGTGCTGGCCGAACAGGGCCGCGCAGGTGGCGTTGTCGTCGAAGCGCATGCGCTGGCTGGCGCCGCGCAGGCTCTCGAGCTGGCTCGCAGTTTTCAGGCGCGGCCCTCCGCGGTCGTGCCGGCCGCCCGTCGGCCGGCGAGGCTGTGCGCATGTACCCCCGTGATCGTGACGTCCACGAGATCACCGGGCCGTAGATCACCGGCCTCGAGATGCACCGGCTGCTGCCAGGGCGTGCGCCCGGTCACCTGGCCGCCGTGCCGCCCCGAACCCTCGATCAGCACCGGCACGGTCCGGCCCACCGTGGCCGCGTTGAACGCGGCCGCCTGCTCGGCGAGAAGGGCCTGCAGCCTCGCCAGCCGCTCGGCCGCGACCGTCTCCTTGACCTGGCCGCGCATCGAGGCCGCGGGCGTTCCCGGCCGGGCGCTGAACTTGAAGGAGTAGGCCTGCGCGAAGCCCACCGCGCGCACGAGCCCGAGGGTCGCCTCGAAGTCGGCCTCCCGCTCGCCCGGGAACCCGACGATGAAGTCGGAGGAGAGGGCGAGATCGGGGCGAACCGCGCGCAGCTGCTCGACGATGCGCCGATAGTCCTCGGCCGTGTAGCCACGGTTCATGGCCTCGAGCACGCCGTCCGAGCCCGACTGCACCGGCAGGTGGAGGTACGGCGCGAGCGTCGGGATCGCAGCGTGCGCCCGAACGAGCTCTTCGCTCATGTCCCGCGGATGGGAGGTCGTGTAGCGCAGGCGGACGACCCCCTCGAGCCCGGCCAGCTCGGCGAGCAGCCGGGCGAGCGACCAGCTCCGGCCGTCCGGCCCCTCGCCGTGATAGGCGTTGACGTTCTGTCCGAGCAGCACGAGCTCGCGTGCGCCGCCGGCGAGCAAGCGCCGCGCCTCGGCCAGGATCGCCGCCGCCGGCCGACTCGCCTCGGCACCCCGCGTGTACGGCACGACGCAGAAGGTGCAGAACTTGTCGCACCCTTCCTGCACCGTGAGGAAGGCCGAGACCGGGCCGCCGGCGGCGCGCTCCGGCAGGTGGTCGAACTTGCTCTCGACCGGGAAGTCGGTGGCGAGCGCCGCACCCCGCTCGCGCTCGCGGCGGGCGACCAGCTCGGGCAGGCGATGGTACGCCTGCGGTCCCACCACGAAGTCGAGGAAGGGAGCCCGCTCGAGCATCGCCTCGCCCTCGGCCTGGGCGACGCAGCCGGCGACGGCGAGCAGCATCTGCGCACCCCGCTCGGCCCGCTGGCCGCGCAGGCGGCGCAGCCGGCCGAGCTCGGAATAGACCTTCTCGGCCGCCTTCTCGCGGATGTGGCAGGTGTTGAGGACGACGAGATCGGCCTCCTCCGCCGCCTCGACCCGCCGCCAGCCGTGCACCGCCATCGCCTCCGCCATCCGGTCGGAGTCGTAGACGTTCATCTGGCAGCCATAGGTGCGGATGAAGAGACGCCTGGTCACCGCCGGGCCGTTCGCGGCATGGAGCCTCGCGTTGCAGCGGGGCCGGACCCGCGCGGATCGACGACCCCCTGCGGCCCTTATATCGGCAATCGGCGGCGGAGCGAAGACGGGTGCGACGGGCCGGCACCCGCGGGCGCCGGCCCGCCCCGTCGTCACGTCATGGCGCGGCGGCCACGCGCCCGCGGCTTGGTCCCGAGCCCAATCTTCTTGGCGAGGCTCGAGCGCTGCTCGGCGTACGCCGGCGCCACCATCGGGTAGTCGTCGGCAAGTCCCCAGCGCTTGCGGTACTCGTCCGGCGTCATGTTGTACCGCGTCTTCAGGTGACGCTTGAGCATCTTGAGCTTCTTGCCGTCCTCGAGGCAGATGATGTACTCTGGCATCACCGACTTCTTGATGGGAACGGCAGGAACCGGCTTCTCGGGAGCCTCCTTCTGCTCCTCGACGCCTTGCGTCGCCAAGCTGGAGTACACCAGCTTGATGAGCTGGGGGATGTCGCCCACGGAAACCGTGTTGTTCGACAGGTGGGCCGACACGATCTCGGTGGTCATGGACAACAGCTCGTTCGGGCTTATCTTCTCGGTCATTCCAGCGCGTCCCCAGGGGCCGAGTAAACCGGCGGTCGGTGCCGCACCATATGTGGATCGGGGGAATTCGCAAGGGGTTTTTGCAGGGCGGAGCAAGACAGTCGATGGACATGGGCGAGACGACGCACGAGCTCGACATCACCGGCGAGGTGTGCCCGATGACCTTCGTCCGGACCAAACTTCGCCTGGAACGGATGGCCGAGGGTGAGATCCTGCGCATCCGGCTGCGCGACGGGGAGCCCCTGACCAACGTGCCGCGGGCGCTCGCCGACCACGGCCACGAGATCCTGCGCCTCGAGGCGGTCGGCGACGCGATCTGGTCGCTCGAGGTCAGGAAGCGGGACCGGCCCCGGCGCTGACCGGTCGGTCGCGGCCGAGCGTGGCGGGCGACCGCGCTAGGGCCCGGTCGAGCTCGCAGCGCATGGTGTGGGCGCCGATCCGGCTGCCGTCGGCGCGCTGGTAGTAGTCCGGGCGCAGCCCCACCGCCTCGAACCCGTGCGCGCCGTAGAGCTCCTGCGCCGAGTGGTTGTCGATCGCCACCTCGAGGAACATCACGGAGGCACCGCTGGCGCGCGCCCGCTCCATGGCGGCGAGCAGGAGCGCGCTGCCGACCTTCCGCCGCCGCCAGCCGGGCGCCACGCCGAGCGACAGGAGCTCGCTCTCGTCGCGCGTCACCCGGGCGATCGCGAAGCCGACCCCGCGCAGCGCGTCGAGGCCGGCGAGCCCGCCCTCGTAGAGCCGGGCGATCAGCCCGAAGCCGCCCGGCAGGGCCAGCAGATGGGCGAGGTCGGCGCGGCTCCAGGGCTCGGCGAAGCAGCGCCGGTGGAGCCGCGCCAAGCGGCCGAGATCGAACGGGCCGACCGGCTTGATCGCGACCGTGCCGGTGCGGCGCAGCCCGAGCACGTCAGACCGCCGCGACCAGCGGGCGACCGGCCTCGGGCCGGGCGTCCGGTCGGCGCAGGTAGAGCGGGCGGACCGCCGGCCCCGGGACCGGTGCGATGCCGCGGCCGGCGCGCGCGACCGCCGCCCGCGCCAGAGCCGAAGCCCCGACACGCACCAGCTCCGGCGCCCGCGCGGTCGGCAGGGGCGGCAGCGGCTCCCCTTCGACGAGCACCCATCGCGGCACCGCGCGGACCGCAGCGACGACCTCGTCCGCACCGAGGAGCATCGGCTGGTCGAGCGCACGGTCGGGCGCCGCGAAGTGCTGCACGGCCAGTTCACCCCGGCCGGCCGGAGCCGCGACGAGCAGCGGACCGTCGCCACCCGCGAGCTCGGCACCGAGCTCGAGCGCGCTCGAGGCGAAGACCGGCCGGCGGGTCGCGAGCGCCAGCGCGCGCACCGCCGCGACCGCCGCCCGGATCGCGGTGAAGCTGCCCGGTCCGGTGAGCACCGCCAGCGCGTCGAGCTCGTCCGGCCCGAGCCCGGCCTCCTCGAGCACCTCGCGCACGAGCCCGGGCAGACACTCGGCGGGCGGGCCCGCGGCGCTCCGCTCGACCGCGCCGGCCGGGCCGCCCAGGGCCGCCACGGCCGGGCCCGCGGCGCCGACCCGAAGCGCCAGGAGCCGCACGCCCCGCGGCTCAGCCGACCGCGCGCACCTCGACCACGTCGGGCACGTAGTAGCGCAGCAGGTTCTCGATGCCCGCCTTCAGGGTCATGGTCGAGCTCGGGCAACCCGAGCAGGCGCCGCGCATCTGCAGGTACACCACGCCGCGCTCGAAGCCGCGGAACACGATGTCGCCACCGTCGCGCGCCACCGCCGGGCGCACCCGGGTCTCGATCAGCTCCTTGATCTGCGCCACGGTCGGATCGTCGGCCGTGGCGTCCTCGACCTCGGCCTCGGCGCCCTGGGCGAGCACGGGGTCGCCGGAGAGGAAATGCTCCATGATCGCACCGAGCACGGCCGGCTTGAGCTCGTGCCAAGCGAGCCCCTCGCGCTTGGTCACGCTCACGAAGTCGGCGCCCAGATAGACGCCCGTGACCCCCTCGACGGCGAAGATCCGTGCGGCCAGCGGCGAGGCCGCGGCGGCTTCGGGATCCACGAACTCGGCCACCCCGCGCGCCATCACCGCGCGGCCCGGCAGGAACTTGAGGGTCGCGGGATTGGGCGTGGGCTCGGTCTGGATGAACATCGGGTTCTCCCCCGCTCGCCCGCACGACATGGAGCCGCCGGCGTCGACCTGCAAGTGCGGCCGACCACTCACTTCTGCAGGATATTCACGACCTCGTAGAGTTGGAAGCGTGCGAGCAGCAGCAGGTAGCCCTGCGCCAGCAGGTGGTTCGGCCAGACCACGCCGTCCGGTGCGCCGTTCGCCACCACCCAGGGCTGCAGCTCGCCGGCCCGCGCCAGGCTCGCCAGTAGCTGCTCGTAGACCCGTCGCGCACCGCGCTCGTCGATCACCGAGGCCATGTCGCGGCCGAGCTCGCGCAAAAGGACGTGGTAGGCGTAGAGCCGGCCCTTGTTGGCATAGAACAGGTCGTCGGCGTCCCAATCGTACCAGGCGCCGGCGCGCGCCACCGCCTTCTCGTCGACCGCGGCGGCCGCGGCGCCGAGGTCGGCCGCGATCCGCTCGAGCGTCGCCATGAGGTTGTCGGCGCGCCGCTCGAATACCGCCTGGCCCCCTGCCAGCCGCTGGTTGTAGCGCTGGAGGTCCTCCACGGCGCGCCGGTACTGGCTCTCCGAGGAGGGTTGCACGGGCGTGCTCGACCATTCGAGGAACCAGACGTCGCCCGGGTAGCTGAGCCGGCCGGCCGCACCCTCGGCGTCCGGGTCGACCTGGCTCGTGCCGCGGACCCGCGAGAGATGATCGCGCAGCTCGATCGCGAACCGCGCGACCGCCGCCACCACGCCCTTTTGGAAGTTGGGCATGTTGTCGAGCAGCGCGGTCGGCTGGAACCAGGGGTCGTTGGCGGTCCAGCGGTGCACCTCGACCTCGCGCTCGACCAGCGCCGCGGCGGCCGCCACCGCCCGGCTCGCGGTTGGCACCACCTCGAGCGTCTCGCCCATCGACCGGTCGTCGTCGATGCGGTGGTACCAGAGCGCGCCCACCACGTAGTAGAGCGCCACGATCCCGATCAGGAGCGCGGGCAGGACCAGCCAGACGAGGCCGCGGGAACGGCCGGCCGGCTGCGGAGGGGTCGCGCTCGCCACGGCCGGCTGCTCAGAGCCTGAGGAAGCCGACGCGCTCGTACACCTCGGCCAGGACCGGCTCGGCGATCGCCCGGGCCCGGGCGGCACCGTCGGCGAGCACGTGGTCGATGTGTTCGGGGCTCGCCAGTAGCCCGCGCATCTCGGCGTTGATCGGCGCCAGCTTCTCGACGCACAGCTCGGCCAGCCGGGTCTTGAAGCTCGAGAACAGGGTGGAGCGGAACTCCTCCTCGACCTCGGCGCGCGGCCGGTCGGCGAGCGCGGCGTAGATGGTGAGGAGGTTGGTCGCCTCGGGTCGGTTCCTCTCGTCCGCCCAGACCCCCTCGATGCTGTCCGACTTGGCGCGGCGGATCTTGCTCGCGATCGCCTCGGCATCGTCGGTCAGGTTGATGCGCGACTGGTCGGAGGGATCCGACTTCGACATCTTCCTGGTGCCGTCGCGAAGGCTCATCACCCGGGTCGCCTCGCCCAGGATCATGGGCTCGGGCAGGGGGAAGAAGCCCTCGCCGAAGCGCCGGTTGAAGGAGGCCGCGACATCGCGCGAGAGCTCCAGATGCTGCTTCTGGTCCTCGCCGATCGGCACGTGGGTGGCCTTGTAGGCCAGGATGTCGGCCGCCTGCAGGACCGGATAGACGTACAGCCCGACCGGCGCGTTCTCGCGGTCCTTGCCGGCCTTCTCCTTGAACTGGGTCATCCGGTTGAGCCAGCCGAGCGGCGTCACGCAGTTCAGCACCCAGGCGAGCTGCGCGTGCGCCGGCACGTGGCTCTGGACGAACAGGATCGAGCGCTTCGGGTCGATGCCCGAGGCGAGGAGTGCCGCCGCCACCTCGCGCGTGTTGGCGCGCATCGCCGCCGGGTCGTGCACGGTCGTGAGCGCGTGCTGGTCGACGATGCAGTAGATGCAGTCGTGGCTGTCCTGCAGCCGCACCCAGTGCCGGATCGCGCCCAGATAGTTGCCGAGGTGGATGCCGCTCGTGGGCTGGATGCCGGAGAAGACGAGACCTCGCATCGGGGGACGGATCCGGGGTGCTGACGGACGGGCCCCCTGAGCATCACGCGGTCCCCCGCCTGTCAAGCCGGCCCGCCCGCCGGCGGTCAGGGCGCGGTCTCGGAGCCGGCCGGGCGCCGCCGGAACGCCGCCTTGAGCTCGGCGAGGTCGGCGGCGCCGGCCGCCTGCACGGCGGCGAGATAGCCGGCGAGCGCCCCCCCGACCGTGAGCAGGAGCCCTACCGGCGTGGCGACGTCGGGCACGAGTCGCGCCACGGCGGCGAGCACCAGGGCGAGCACCAGGTTCAGCAGCACGAGCCGGACGGCGCGGCGACGCAGCCGCTCGCCGGGGACGAG
>JBBIIE010000043.1:0-21812 GCA_037446605.1 Geminicoccaceae bacterium
GGCCGGCAGCCCCGGCTCGCCCGGCCCCGGGCGGAGCGCCAGCGGCGCCAGCAGCAATCCGATGCGGCCGTCGCGATCGACCGCCACGAGCCGCTCGCGCCAGCCCTCGGGGCAGGCCACGAGCTGGCGCACCGGCAGCGCGTCCAGGACCTCGTTGGCGACCAGCAGCAGCGGGCGGTCGTCGGGCACCGTCTCGAGCCGCTCGTGGAAGGCGGGCGCGTGGCGTGCCAGCCGGCCGGCCTGCGCCCGGCGCAAGGTCGGGCTCGGCTCGACCAGGTGCAGGTGTGCGGCCGCGCGGAAGCCCGGCACCGGCGCGACCGCACGCAGCAGGTCCTCCATCAGGGTGCCGCGCCCCGGGCCGAGCTCGACCAGGGTCACCGGATCCGGGCGGCCGCGGTCGAGCCAGGCCTGGGCGAGCGCAGCACCCAGCAGCTCCCCGAAGCACTGCGAGATCTCGGGGGCCGTCGTGAAGTCGCCGGCCGCACCCAAGGGATCGCGGGTCGCGTAGTAGCCGGCGCCGCGTTCCAGGAGGGCCAGCGCCATGAAGCGGGCGAGCGGCACCGGACCCTCGGCCGCGAGGCTCGCGCGCAGCCGCTCGCCGAGCGTCGTCAAGCACCACCCCGGGCGACCGCGGCGCGGGCGCGCAGCAGGAGTGCCAGCCCGAGCGCGATCATCGGCAGCGACAGGAGCTGGCCCATGCTGAGCCCGCCCACGAGGTAGCCGAGCTGCGCGTCGGGCTCGCGCACGAACTCCACCAGGAAGCGGCAGAGCCCGTAGCCGGCCAGGAAGGCGCCGGCGAGCCGGCCGGCCTGCTCGGGCCGCCGCGGATGCCGGGCGAGCCACAGCATCACGAGGCCGAGCAGGAGGCCCTCGAGGGCCGCCTCGTAGAGCTGGCTCGGGTGGCGTGGCAGGCCCCCGGCGCGCGGGTCGGGGAACACCACCGCCCACGGCAGGTCGGTCGGCCGGCCCCACAGCTCGCCGTTGACGAAGTTGGCGAGGCGGCCGAGCAGCAGGCCGGGTGGGGCCGCCACGGCCAGCGCGTCGCCGACCTCGAGCGGGTGCACCCCGTGCCGGCGCGCGAACAGGAGGCAGGCGGTCACGATCCCGACGAGCCCGCCGTGGAACGACATGCCGCCCTGCCACACCGCCAGGATCTCCAGCGGGCGGGCGAGGTACTGCCCGGGATCGTAGAACAGCACGTAGCCGAGCCGTCCGCCCAGGATGATGCCGAGCACGCAGTAGAACAGGAGGTCGTCCAGGCTCTGGGCGTCGATCCGCCAGCCCGGTCGGGCGACCAGGCGGCGCAGGATCGCGAGGCCGAGCAGGATCCCGACCAGATAGGCGAGCGCGTACCAGCGAATGGCGACCGGCCCGACGGCGATCGCGACCGGATCGATCATCGGGAAGGGCAGGGCCAGGGCCATCGGGAGGGCCACCTCGCGCACCGGCTGCGGCGGGGCTGCTCATAGGGAGCGGCTCGGGCCGCGACAAGCGGGGCGCGGGTCCGTGTTGCAGGCGCGCACGCGCTGTGCTTTGCAACGAGGCGAGGGCGCCGGGTCGGCCGCCCGGCTCGCCCGCGGGCGGGCAGGAGGACGAGATGCAGATGGAGAACCGGCTGTTCGACGACCTGGCACGGGTCGCGAGCGGCGCGCTGAGCACGCTCGGCGGGATCCGGGACGAGATCGAGACCCGCATCCGCGAGCGGCTCGAGCGTCTGGCCAACGAGATGGACCTGGTGACCCGCGAGGAGCTCGAGGCCACGCGCGGCATGGCCGCCAAGGCACGGGCCGAGCAGGAGCGGCTGGAGCTGCGCCTGGCCGAGCTCGAGCGACGGGTGGCGGAGCTCGAGGGCCGGGCCAAACCGCGGGCGGCGCGGCGGCGCAAGAGCGCCGAGCCGGGCTGAAGCCCGCGACGCCGGGCCACGGAGCCCGGCCCCTCCCGCCCGGTCCCGTCTTCGGGAGCGCACCGTCGTGAACGACGTCCACCCCGAGCTGCAGGCTCATCCGATCAACCCACTCGACCTGGTCGAGCGGCTCGCGGCCGGCAACGAGTGGGGCTGCCGCCGCCACTCCGAGGACGAGCTGGCCCTCGACCTCAAGGGCCAGTGGTGCCGCTACGAGGCGTGGCTGTCCTGGCACGCCGACCTCGGCGTGCTGCAGCTCGCCTGCTCGCTCGATCTCGAGATCCCGGCGCGCCGCGTGGCGCAGGCGGTGGCACTCCTGGCGCTCGCCAACGAGAAGCTGCTGCTCGGGCACTTCGAGCTGGCGAGCGAGGAGCGCCGGCCCGCCTTCCGCTACGCGCTCCTGTTCCGCGACGGGGTCCTGCCGGGCCCCGAGCTGCTCGAGGAGGTGATCGACATCGCGGTCAGCGAGTGCGAGCGCTTCTACCCGGCGTTCGGCTTCGTCGGCCGCGGCCTGAAGCCGCCGCAGGAAGCACTCCGCGCGGCCATGCTCGAGACCGAGGGCGAGGCGTGAGAAGCGGCCTCGCCGGGCCGCTCTGGCTCGTCGGCGGCGGCAAGATGGGCACCGCCCTCGCCCACGGCTGGCTCGCGGCCGGCCTGCCGCCGGCCGGGCTCGCCATCGTCGAGCCCGACCCGCTGCGGCTCGCCGAGCTCGCCGGGCTCGGCCCGGTGACCCTGGTTCCCACACCCGAGGCGCTCCCGGCGACGGTGCCGCCGCGGGCGCTCGTCCTCGCCGTCAAGCCGCAGACCGTGCCGGCGGTGCTGCCGGCCTGGCGCGGGCGGATCGGGCCGCACACGCTCGTCCTGTCGATCGCGGCCGGCATCACGCTGGCGACCCTCGCGGCCGCCTTCGCCTCGGGCACGGGCGTCGTTCGGGCGATGCCCAACACCCCCGCGGCGATCGGCCGCGGCACCACGGTGCTGGTCGCCGGTGCCGCCGCCACGGCCGAGCAGCGGGCGCTCGCCGGCGCGCTCCTGGGTGCCGTGGGCGAGGTCCACTGGGTGGCGGACGAGGCCCTGCTCCACCTGGTCACAGCCTTGTCGGGTGGCGGGCCCGCCTATGTCTTCTACCTGATCGAGGCGATGGCCGAGGCAGGGGCGGCGCTCGGCCTGCCGGAGGATCTGGCCGGCCGGCTGGCCCGCGCCACGGTAACGGGCGCGGGTGCCCTGGCCGAGGCCAGCGACGCGCCGGCGGCGCGGCTCAGGGCCGACGTGACGAGCCCGGGCGGAACCACCGCCGAGGCCTTGAAGGTGCTGATGGCGCCGGATGCGTGGCCGCGGCTCCTGCGCGAGGCGCTGGCGGCCGCCGCTCGCCGCTCGCGCGAGCTCGGCGGCGAGGCGGGAGGGAGCGGATGACCGCGGACGGCCGGGGCCAGGGGCCCGATCTGCTCGAGGCGGCCTGGCAGCAGGTCGCCGAGCGCGGCTGGCGGCGCTGGTCGGCGGCCGAGCTGGCGCGGGCCACGGGCGTGCCGCTGGCGACGGTCTACGCTCTCTTTCCCGACCGCGAGCATCTCGTCGTGGCGCTCGCCCGGCGGATCGATGCGGCGATGCTCGCGGTCGCGCTCGACGAGCTGGCCCAGATGAGCGTGCGCGAGCGGCTGTTCGAGCTCCTGATGCGCCGGCTGGAGGCGATGCGGCCCTATCGGGCGGGCCTGCAGGCGGTCGGCCGGGAGGCGGTCTGTGCGCCGCGCCTCCTGGCGCTCGCCTGGGGCAACCTCGAGCGGCTCGCCGCCTGGCTCCTGGATGCAGGCGGCGTCGATTTCGAGGGCTTGCGCGCCTGCCTCGCGCGCCGCGCGCTGCAGCTCGCCTATCTGCGCGTGCTGCGCGTCTGGCTCGTCGACGAGAGCCCCGATCTCGCACGTACGATGGCGGAGCTCGACCGCCGGCTGGCCGAGCTCGAGACGCTCGCGCGGCTCGCCGCTGGCGGTCCGGTGCCCTGGCCCGGGCGCCCCGCCGAGGCGGCCTGAGCGGATCACTCGGGGACGAGGTCGACCGTACGCTCGAGCGCGAAGAGCTCGGCGCGGCGACGCACCTCGACCCGCGCCCGCCAGGTGCCGGCCGGCCAGCCCTCCGCGGGCCTGCGCCGGCCCGCCCAGCGGATCGCGAACGCCTGGTCGCGATCCTGTTCGATCGTGCGGTCGACCACCGCCCGGCCGTCCGGTGCGACGAGCTGCAGGCGCCACTGGTCGCCGCGGCGCAGCCCGAAGCCGCGCGCCCAGACGACGAGGGCGGGTGAGCCGAGCGGCAGGCTGGCGGTGCGGTGCTCGCCGCGGTCGAGCTCGGCGCGTTCGGGCTCGCGTGGCGCCACGCCGAGCCCGCTCAGCGGTATCGCCACGTAGGGAAGCCCTGCCGCCACCTCGGGTCGCCAGAGGCCGCCGGCCGCAGCACCGCAGGCGGCCGCACCGATCGGGCCGCCGGTGAACGGATCGATCTCCCTGCCGTCGCGGCGGACCTCGAGGTGGAGGTGCGGGAAGCTCGTGAGCCCGGACAGGCCGACGCGGCCGAGCACGGTCGCCGTCGACACCCGCGCGCCCGGGACGACGGCGACGCTGCCCCGGAGCAGGTGGCAGTACTGGGTCTGCCAGCCGGCGCCGTGGTCGATCAGGACGCCGTTGCCGCACTCCCGCGCGGCGACCGCCTCGCGGCCGCGCCGCTCGACCGGCAGGTCCGGCTCACCGTCGCGGGTCGCGCGCACGACGCCGTCGGCTGCCGCCAGCACCTCGACGCCCTGCGCCATGGCGCCGAGGTCCGGGATCGCGACGTCGACGCCGTCGTGGCCGTCGTAGGTGAGGGTGCCGCAGGCATGGTCGCGCAGGCCGGGCCCGGCCGCGTGGTCGACATGGTGGGCGATCCAGCAGTCGACGCCGGCGCGGCAGCGCAGCGGCCAGGCGAGCTCCAGGGCCGCTGCGCCGGAGGCGGAGGCGAGGAGAACGGCGAGCGCCGCGCCGAGGCCGGGCAGATGCTGCCGGCGACCCGGCAGAGTTTGCCGTCTGCGGCAAGAATTTCCTAACCATTCCGCGCTAGGAGGCTGGCGGAGTGGTTCCGACGGCACTGGCACGGGATTTGGGACAGGCCACGCAGTCCGGTACGACGGGCCGGTCATAGCTCGGTACGCCAACGGTCCGTCGCCGTCGGCTGCAGTACGGTTCCGGAGGAGTGATGTCGCTCTCGGTCGCAACCAACACCTCCGCCGCCACGGCGCACCGCTATCTCAAGGCCAACGACATGGAGGCGACGCGCTCGCTCGCCAAGCTGTCGTCCGGCTCGCGCATCGTGCGCGCCTCCGACGACGCCGCCTCGCTCGCCGTGGGCACCAAGCTGCGCGCCGATGTCGGCGCGCTGCGCCAGGCCCAGGTCAACGCCAGCCACGCGTCCAGCGTGCTGCAGGTGGCCGACGGGGCGCTGCAGCAGCTCTCCGACATCCTGGTGCGGATGAAGGCGCTCGCCACCCAGTCGGTCAACGGCGCCCTGTCCGACACCGAGCGCGGCTACCTCGACGCCGAGTACCAGCAGCTCATCTCGATGATCAACCAGGTCGCCCAGTACACGACCTTCAACGGCGACCCGCTGCTCGACGGGACCTACACCAAGGACTTCCTCGTCGGGCTGGATGCCACCAACGATTCGATCAACGTCGCCATCAACGACATGACGGCGACGGGGCTCGGCCTGACCACCGCCATCGACACCTCGGCCAACGCGGTGACCGCCCTCGGCGAGCTCGCGACCGGCATCGACACGCTCATGACCGAGCGGGCGACGATGGGCGCCATGATGTCGCGGTTCGACTATGCGAGCGCCAACGTCGCCACCACCATCGAGAACATGGACGCCGCGCGCTCGGTCCTGATGGACGTCGACGTCGCCGCCGAGATGGCGACCTTCTCCTCCAAGCAGGTGATCATGCAGGCGAGCGTGGCGATGCTCGCGCAGGCCAACCAGATGCCGCAGAACCTGCTGCGGCTGCTGCAGTGACGGCGGGGTGGGCAGAAGCTGCCGGGTGGGCAGAAGCTGCCGGGCAGGTCCTGCCGCCGGCGCCCGCTCCGGGCTCGCGCGACGGCCGCGCGGTCGCGGTCCGGCGGGGTGCGACGGCCTTCCGACCCGGCTGGCACGCGAGCTGCATCGGGGTTGGCGCATCGGCTCATCGAGCAAGGCGGCAGGTAGCCGCCCGGATCGCCGCCCGCGGCGGATCCGCACTTCACGTAGAAGGAGTTCCGCGATGGCCCTCTCCGTTGCCACCAACACCTCGGCCGCGACCGCGCACCGCTACCTGCGCGCCAACGACATGGAGGCGACGCGCTCGCTCGCCAAGCTGTCCTCGGGCTCGCGCATCGTGCGTGCCTCCGACGACGCCGCCTCGCTCGCCGTGGGCAGCAAGCTCAAGGCGGACGTGGCCGGCCTCAAGCAGGCGCAGGTCAACGCCAGCCACGCCGGCAGCCTCCTGCAGCTGGCCGACGGCGCGCTGCAGCAGATCTCCGACGTGCTCACCCGCATGAAGTCGCTCGCCACCCAGTCGGTCAACGGCGCCCTGTCCGACACCGAGCGCGGCTATCTCGACGCCGAGTACCAGCAGCTGATCGATCAGATCGACCAGATCGCCCAGTACACCACCTTCAACGGCGATCCGGTGATCGACGGCTCGTACAACAAGGACTTCCTGGTCGGGCTCGACCCCACCAACGACGTGATCAACGTGACCCTGAGCGACATGACCGCGGCGACGCTCGGCGTGTCGACCGCGATCGGCAGCTCGGCCAACGCGCAGACCGCGATCGGCGAGCTCGACACCGCGATCGAGACCCTGCTGACCGAGCGCGCGACGGTCGGCTCGCTGATGTCGCGCTTCGACTATGCCGGCGCCAACATCGCGACGCAGGTCGAGAACATGGATGCCGCCCGCTCGGTGCTCATGGACGTCGACGTCGCGGCCGAGATGTCCAACTTCTCGGCCAAGCAGGTCGTGATGCAGGCGAGCGTGGCGATGCTCGCCCAGGCCAACCAGATGCCGCAGAACCTGCTGCGGCTCTTGAGCTGACGGCTGGCGGGCGGGCCGTCGTTCGAAACGCCGGCCCGCCCGCGCCGCAACGGCCTCTGGAGTAGTCGACCATGCTGCGCGAGGTCTCGATCGCTCCGCCAGCGGCTGCCGTCGCGGCGCAGCGTGTGCCCGTCCGCGCCGCTACGGAGCAGCAACGGCACCAGGGTGCCGAGGCGCCACCGGTGTCGGTCCCCCCGTCCCACGCGGCCACGGACGCCGAGCCGGCGGCCGCGGTCCGGCCCGTCGAGCGGGCCGTCCAGCTCGCGGCGAGCGCGCTGTTCCGCGATCGCGAGGTCGAGGTCCAGGGCTTCCGCGACGCCGGCAGCGGCCGATTCGTCTACCGGGTGGCCGACCAGCGCAGCGGCGAGGTGCTGATCCAGTCGCCGCCGGACGCGCTCCTGCGCTTCTTCGCGAGCGCGCGCGACGCGCTCGGGCCGTTGGTCCGGATCGAGGCCTGAGGCCGGTCGGGAGGGTCGGATGGTGGAGAGCATCGGCTTCGGCACGCTGAGCCTGGCGAACGGTTCGCCGCGCCTGTCCGGAACGAGCTCGAAGCTCGACACCGAGGCCCTCGTGAGCGCCGCGTACCAGGCCAAACGGTTGCCCGCCGTGCGCCTGGAGACCAAGATCGAGCGCAACGAGGCCAAGCTCGCCGCCTTCGGGGAGCTCGCCGAGCTCCTGGGCAACCTGCGCAGCGCCGCGAACGGGCTGCGCAACCCTCCGGGTCTGCTCGGCCGCAGCGAGAACCTGTTCGAGGCCAAGACGGCATTCCTCACGGCTGCGGGGGGCGCGGCCGATCCGACCACCATCTTGGGCGTCAACGTCGAGCCGAGCGCCACCACCGGCAGCTTCGAGGTGATCGTCGACCGCCTCGCCACCGCCCACAAGCTCGAGGCGCGCACGGCCTCGTCCGCGGATCAGAGCCTGGCCGATGCCTGGAACGGCGGGGTCGGCTTCGCCGGCGATCTCGAGCTCGGGCTCGCGGGCGGCGAGAAGGTCACCATCCAGGTGACCGGCGACATGACGCTCGCCGACCTGCGCAACGCGGTCAACGCGACGAGCCTCGAGTCCGGTGTGAGCGCCAACCTGGTCCAGGTCGCGGACGGCGACGTCCGGCTGGTCCTGAGCGGGCGGGAGACCGGCAGGGCGATCGAGCTCGCCGATCTCGGGCCGGACAGCGTGACGGCGCTCCTGGGTGCCACCGATCTGGTGACCGCGCAGACGGCGCTGGTCCAGGTCGACGGGATCGCCATCGAACGCACCGGCAACCGGATCGACGACGTGCTCGACGGGGTCGTGCTCGACCTCTACGACGCCGAGCCCGGGACGGCCGTGACGGTCACGGTCGAGAACGACGTGGCCGGGGTCAAGGCGCAGATCGGCGCCTTCGTCGAGGCCTACAACGCGGTCCGCGACTTCCTCGCCAAGCATTCGGCGGTGAGCGCCGACGGGGAGGTCGCGGCCGATGCGGTGCTGTTCGGCGACCGCACCCTGCGCGAGATCGGCCGTGCGCTCGGGGCCGAGGTGGCCGGCGCGGCGCGCGGCCTCGACGCCGACGCGCTCGCCACCTTCCGCGCGATCGGCATCACGCTCGGCGACGGTGGCAAGCTGCGGATCGACGAGGCCAAGCTCGACCGGATGCTGCTCACCGAGCTCGACGCGGTGCGCGGCATCCTCGAGTTCCGCGCCCGGCCGAGCTCCACCGAGCTCGCCGTGCTGGCGCGCGGCAACGCCCTCACCTCCACCTCCTTCGAGGTCGAGATCGTGGACGCGGATGGCGACGGGGTCATCGAGTCGGCGACCATCGGTGGTGTCGCGGCGGAGGTCTCGGGTGGCCGCATCCTCGGGCCAGACGGCACCGAGTTCGCCGGCCTCCAGCTCGCCTGGGTCGGCCGTGGCAGCACCACGATCTCGGTCGAGGTGAGCCAGGGTCTGGCGGATCGGCTCTACAACCTGCTCGACGGCGCGCTCGCGACCGGGACCGGGTCGCTGGCGCGGGCGCGCGACGAACTCGGCGGGGCCAACGAGGGCTATCGCCAGGAGATCGCCCGCATCGACGAGCGGGCGGATCGGGCGCGCAGCCAGCTCGTCGAGCGATTGACCGGCATGGAGGCGGCGCTCAGCCTCGCCAATACCCTCTTGAGCCAGGTCCGGGCGCAGATGGACGCGACCGCCGGCAGCCAGTGAGGACCGGAGCCCAGCGATGCCCGCCGACGTTCGCCAGCGCGCCAGCGCCGCCTATCAGGGAGCGCGCGACACGATCGCCCCCGGTCAGCAGATCGTGCTGCTCTACGACGGGGCCATCCGCTTCCTGCGCGAGGCCGAGGCGGCGATCGCCCAGGGCCAGATCGAACGGCGCCACACCAGCGTCGCCAAGGCCTTCGCGATCGTCAACGCGCTGCATTGCTGCCTCGACTTCGAGCAGGGCGGCGAGGTGGCGCGCACGCTCGACCGGTTCTACGGCTACGTGCTGCATCGGCTGACCCGCATCGATCTCACCAACGACGCCTCGATCTGCCGCGAGCTCGTCGGCCTGCTCGGCCAGATGCGCGCGAGCTGGGCCCAGATCGCCGGCCCGCAGCCGGCCGGCCGGCCGTCGGCACCGGCGCCGGTCGCACCACGTCCGGTGGCGCTCACCACCTGAGCGGCGTGCCCCGGCCCCCTAAGAGGGCCAGGCTCGTCCGCCGACCCGGTTGCAGGCCACGCCCCGCGTCCATATATCCTGGCCGGTTCCGGCGGCCGCGCGGCGGCGACAGCCCGCCGGCGAGCGCGACGCACCTCGGGATCCGCGAGAGCGTCGCCGGACGTCGCTCGCGAGAGGATGGTAATGAGCAAGATCATCGGCATCGACCTCGGTACGACCAACAGCTGCGTCGCGGTGATGGAGGGCAAGAACGCCCGGGTCATCGAGAACGAGGAAGGGATGCGCACGACGCCGTCGATGGTGGCCTACACCGAGGACGGCGAGGTCCTGGTCGGCATGCCGGCGAAGCGCCAGGCGGTGACCAACCCGGAGAACACCCTGTTCGCGGTCAAGCGGCTGATCGGCCGCCGCTTCGACGATCCGGTCGTGCGCAAGGACATGGACATGGTCCCGTACAAGATCGTGCGGGCCGACAACGGCGACGCCTGGGTGCAGGTGCGCGACCGCAAGATGGCGCCCTCGCAGGTGAGCGCCGAGGTCCTCAAGAAGATGAAGCAGACGGCCGAGCGATATCTCGGCCAGCCGGCGGTGAAGGCCGTGATCACCGTGCCGGCCTATTTCAACGACAGCCAGCGCCAGGCGACCAAGGATGCCGGCCGGATCGCCGGCCTCGAGGTGCTGCGGATCATCAACGAGCCGACGGCGGCCGCTCTGGCCTACGGCTTCGACAAGAAGAAGAGCGGGACCATCGCCGTCTACGACCTCGGCGGTGGTACGTTCGACATCTCGATCCTCGAGATCGGTGACGGCGTGTTCGAGGTCAAGTCGACGAACGGGGACACGTTCCTCGGGGGCGAGGACTTCGACAAGCGCCTGATCGACTACATGGGTGAGGAGTTCCGCAAGGAGCACGGCATCGATCTGCGCAGCGACCGGCTGGCCCTGCAGCGGCTCAAGGAGGCCGCGGAGAAGGCCAAGATCGAGCTCTCCTCGACGATGCAGACCGAGATCAACCTGCCCTTCATCACCGCGGATGCGACCGGCCCCAAGCATCTGATGATGAAGATCACCCGCGCCAAGTTCGAGGCGCTGGTCGACGATCTCATCCAGCGCACGGTCGAGCCGTGCCGTCTGGCGCTCAAGGACGCCGGGCTCCGGGCGGCCGACATCGACGAGGTCATCCTGGTCGGCGGCATGACCCGGATGCCCAAGGTGATCGAGACGGTCAAACAGTTCTTCGGCAAGCAACCCCACCAGGGGGTCAATCCGGACGAAGTCGTGGCGGTCGGCGCCGCCATCCAGGGCGCGGTCCTGTCCGGAGAGGTCAAGGACGTCCTGCTGCTCGACGTGACGCCGCTGTCGCTCGGCATCGAGACGCTGGGCGGCGTGTTCACCCGCATCATCGAGCGCAACACGACGATCCCGACCAAGAAGGGGCAGGTCTTCTCGACCGCGGAGGACAACCAGTCGGCGGTGACGATCCGCGTGTTCCAGGGCGAGCGCGAGATGGCCGCGCAGAACAAGCTGCTCGGCCAGTTCGATCTGGTCGGGATCCCGCCGGCCCCGCGCGGCGTGCCGCAGATCGAGGTCACCTTCGACATCGACGCCAACGGCATCGTCAACGTGTCGGCCAAGGACAAGGCCACCGGCAAGGAGCAGGCGATCCGGATCCAGGCCTCGGGCGGCCTCACCGAGAGCGAGATCCAGCGCATGGTCAAGGAGGCCCAGGAGCACGCCGAGGAGGACAAGCAGCGTCGCCGGCTGGTCGAGGCCCGCAACCACGCCGACAGTCTCGTCTACTCGACCGAGAAGAGCCTCAAGGAGCACGGCGACAAGGTCTCGGCGGCCGACCGCGAGGCGATCGAGCGCGCCGTGGCCGACCTCAAGGCGGTTCTCGACCAGGACGATGCGGACGCGATCCGCAGCCGCACCGACGCGCTGTCGCAGGCTGCGATGAAGCTCGGCGAGGCGATGTACCGCGCGCAGCAGGGCGAGCCGGCGGGCACCTCGGCGGCCGGCGGCGGCCGCGATTCGGGCGTGGTCGACGCCGAGTTCGAGGAGGTCGACGACGACAAGAAGCGCTCGGCCTGAGGCGGAGCGCCTTCGCGGCGGTCGGCGCGGTCCGGCCTCGAGCGACGGTCTGAGGGGCGGCGGATCGGGCGATGGCGAAGCGCGACTACTACGAGGTCCTGGGCGTGTCGCGCGGCGCCGGCGAGGCGGAGCTCAAGCGTGCCTATCGTCAGCTCGCGATGCGCTACCATCCCGACCGCAACCCCGGCGATCCGGCGGCCGAGGCGGCCTTCAAGGAGGTCAACGAGGCCTACGAGATCCTCAAGGATCCGCAGCGGCGGGCCGCCTACGACCAGCTCGGCCACCGCGCCTTCGAGTCGGGCGGCGGCGCGGGCGGCGCTGCGGGCTTCGACTTCGCCTCCTTCGCGGACGTGTTCGACGACCTGTTCGGCGACCTCATGGGCGGTGGCGGGCGGCGGCGCGGCCCGGGCAGCCGCGGCGCCGACCTGCGCTACAATCTGGCGGTCACCCTCGAGGAGGCCTTCATCGGCAAGAAGGCGCAGATCCGCGTGCCGTCGGCGGTGCCCTGCGAGGCCTGCCGCGGCAGCGGCGGCGAGGGCGGCGCCGAGCCCGCCCCCTGCCCGACCTGTCGTGGCATGGGCAGGGTGCGTGCCCAGCAGGGCTTCTTCACGATCGAGCGGACCTGCCCGACCTGCCAGGGCAGCGGCCGGACCATCGCCAACCCCTGCCGCGCCTGCGGCGGTGCCGGCCGCGTGCAGCGCGAGCGCACGCTCGCCGTGACGATCCCGAACGGGGTCGAGGACGGCACCCGCATCCGCCTCGCGGGCGAGGGTGAGGCCGGGCTGCGCGGCGGCGCGCCGGGCGATCTCTACATCTTCGTGTCGGTGACGCCGCACCGGATGTTCCGGCGCGACGGCACGACGCTGTTCTGCCGCGTGCCGATCCCGATGGTCACGGCGGCACTCGGCGGCCGGGTCGAGGTGCCCGGGATCGACGGCGAGCGGATCGAGGTGGCCGTCCCGGCCGGCACCCAGAGCGGCCGTCAGGTCCGGCTGCGCGGCAAGGGCATGACCGAGCTTCAGGGCCGGACCCGCGGCGATCTCGTCGTCGAGCTCGTGGTCGAGACGCCGGTCAAGCTCACCAAGCGGCAGCAGGAGCTGCTGCGCGAGTTCGAGAGGGCCGGCGAGACCTCGAAGGGCCAGCATCCCGAGAGCGAGGGCTTCTTCGCCAAGGTCAAGGAACTGTGGGACGATCTCAGGGATTGAGCCCCGCCGTCGTCCCGCGATCGGTGCGCGGCGTGGATCCGCTGCGGACCGGGCCCCCTCCGCGAGCCGCCGCGGACGGCCGGACACGCCCCCGAGCGGTGCCTCCTTCCGGGAACGCGCCCGGGCTCAGGCCTTGGTCGCGCCCGCGGTCAGGCCGGTCACCATGTACTTGCGCACCGCGTAGTAGAGGGCGGCCGGCGGCAGGGCATAGATGATCGCGGTGGCCATCAGGAGCGGCCATGGCGAATCGTCGGTGACGAGGAAGTAGCCCAACGTCAGCGGGATCGTGTGCTGGGTCTCGGTGGACAGCAGGAGGAACGCGTAGAGATACTCGTTCCACGCCAGCAGCAAGGCGTAGGTACCGATCGCGATCAACGCCGGACGCAGCAGCGGGATGTAGACCATCACGAGGATCTGCAGCGGCGAGGCGCCGTCGACCTTGGCGGCCTCGTCGAGCTCGAAGGGGACGTTCTCGCTGTACTGCCGCAGCACCCAGATCGCATAGGGGATCGCGAAGGTCGACATGGCCAGGACGAGCGCGGTGCGGGTGTTCAGGATGCCGTACTGGCTCATGACGCGGTAGAAGGGGATGGCGAGGAACGCCATCGGGATCAGGTAGGTGAGGAGCGCCAGGTTGGAGACGAGGTGACCGCCCGGCATCTTGAGCCGGCCGATCGCGAAGGAGGCGAGGGTCGCCACGAACAGCACCAGCAGCATGGTCCCGACGGCCACGGCCACGCTGTTGGCGAGCTGCAGCCAGAACCGCTGCAGGAAGAAATGGTCCTGGGCGAACACGGTGCGGAAGTTCTCGAGCGTCGGGTTGTCGGGCCAGAACCGCCCGCCGAAGGCGTCGTTGACCGGCGTCAGCGCCAGCATGACCATGTGGTAGATCGGCAAGAGGGTCCAAACCAGGATCACGAGGCCCAGGGCGAGCTCGCCCGCCCGTCCGGCCACCCGGCGGACGGCGTAGAAGCCGGCGCCGCGGATGGTCGAGGGACGCGGCAGGGTCGAGGCGGCCATCACTGGACCCTCCCGCCGAGCCGCCGCACGAGGAGGACGACGAGCGGCACGAGGAACGGCAGCGCGGTCATGACGCAGGCCACGCCGACGTCGATCTGGGTGAGGTTGAAGGCATAGCGGATGCCGAGCGTGGCCAGCACGTGGGTCTTCTCGGCGGGACCGCCGCCGGTGAGCAGGTACACGCTGTTGAAGTCACCCAAGGACCAGATCGTCGAGAGCAGGGTCGAGGTGATGTACAGGTTCTTGAGCTGCGGCCAGGTGACGTAGGCGAACTTCTGCACCGGGCGGGCACCGTCGATGGTCGCCGCCTCGTACAGGTCGGTCGGGATGGCCATCCGCCCGGCGAGCAGGATCAACGTCCAGAACGGCAGGTACTTCCAGATGTGGACGAAGATCACCGAGCCGAAGGCGAGCTGCGGGTCGACGAGCCACCACGGCCCCTCGATGCCGAACAGTTCCCAGAGCAGCCCGTTGACCATGCCCCACTCGGAGTTGAGCATCCAGCGGAAGGAGAAGATCGTGGGGATCGAGGGCACGGCCCAGGGCAGGATGAAGATCACCGACAGCCAGCGGATCCAGGGCCTGGCGGCGGCCAGGAAACCGGACAGGAGGAGCGCCAGGAACAGCTTGATGTTGATGCCGAGCGCCAGGAAAACGGCGGTGTTCCAGGCCGATTCGAAGAAGATCGGATCGGCGAAGAGCGTGCGGAAGGCCGCGGCGCTCGAGCCGAGCCAGAGGCCGTAGGCGACCGGCCACACCACGAAGGCGAGGAACACGAGGAGGTAGGGGATCACGAGCACGATCCCCCAGCTCACCTCCGGACTCCAGCGGAAGGGCCGACGCGGCGGTGCGGCGACCGCTCCGGCCGTCTCGATGCGTGCCGCGGTCGCCGCCATCGCGCTCCTCCCCAGAGGCGAACGGGCGGTCCGGCCGCCCGTGCCCTGCCGAACTCAGCCCACCAGCTCCTTCATGCGGGCGATCAGCTCGTCGACCGCCTTCTCGGGCGTCCAGTTGTCGAGCACGACGCGGGTCACCGCCTTGCCGTAGGCGTTCTCGGCGTTGACCGCGATCAGCCGGTAATTGAAGACGTGCGGGAACGGGACCTGCGGACGCTGCGTGAACTGCCGGACCTCGACCACCTTGTGCGGATCGCTCTGGTCCTTCCAATAGGGGGTCTCGATCAGCCGCTTGTCGACCGGGAACCAGCGCGCCAGGGAGCCCTCCAGGTACGGTCCGAGGTTGGCCGGCTCCAGGAAGAACTTCATGAACTCCTTGGCCAGCGCCTTGTTCTTCGACTGCTTGAAGATCAGCGCCGTCTTGATCGAGGTCGTGTACTCGATCGGCCGCCCGTCCGGCTTGTCCGGCCACTCGATGGTGACCATCCGCTTCAGGTACTTGTCCTTGTCGTTGAACGAGGCGGCCGGGATCGACAGCGACGGATTGGGCACCATGATGGTGACGCGGTTGAGGAAGTTCACATTGTTGTCGCCGTCGCCCCAGTTGACCGCACCCGGCGGCACGCAGCGGTCCTTGAAGGGCTGGGTGTAGGAGGCGAGCGCCTTGATCATCCCCTCCCGCACCTTGGGATCGTCGACCGTGAGCTTGCCGGTCTTCTCGTCGACGATCTTCGTGTCGAACGCGTTCAGGAACATCATGTAGGCGAAGATCGTGTCGGACGCCGAGGAACTCATCGGCTGCCCCACCCCGAAGATCTGCCGGTTACCGGTTGCCTTGCGCACCGCCGGCTGCGCCACCTTGCACCACCAGTCCCAGTACTCGTTCCACTTCTTGGGGACCTGGTCCATGGTCAGGCCGGCCTGCTCGACCATGTCCTTCCAGACGTGGACGTGCTCGATCTGCTGGGCGACCGGCATGGCATAGATGCCGGTCTGGCCGGTCTTGCCGTTGCGCAGCGTCACACCCTGGAGCGCACTCGGCAGGAGGTGCGGGCGGATCGTGTCGACCACGTCGGACACCTCCTCGAGCACGTCCTCGAACGCCCAGCGGGCGGTGTGCTGCAGATCGAAGAGGAAGGCGTAGGAGAGATCCGGCGGCTCGCCGGCGTTGAGCGCCGCCAGCACCTTACGCGGCACGTCCTCGTTGGTGTACATGACGTACTCGACGGACTTGCCGGTCTTGGCCTGGAAGTCCTTGACGATCTTGTCGAACTGCTGGTCTTCCTCGGGATAGTAGGACTTGTTCCACCAGACCGTCAGATCGGCGGCGACGGCGGCGCCGGCCACGGTGACGAGGCAGCTCGCGGCGAGGAGACCGCGGATCCAAGGCTTCATGAACGGACGCTCCCTGACTGACCGGGCCGGCCCGAGGCCGACCGCCCCCTCCGCTGAAGTCTAGGCGTCGCCGCACCCGGGCGTCAAACGCGGCCGGCGACCGCCGGTTCCGCCCCGGACGCAGGACGCTCCGCAACCGCACGCGGCTTGCCTCGCCGAGGCGGGCGTGCCATCTCGCTCGGAGCGGGCCCACGGAACAGGTCGGGAGCGTGCCCACGGCCCGTCCGCGCAGGCGGGGCGTGCGCTCGAGCAGGGGGGTGCGCGATGGCGTCGGTCGACGTCCGCAAGGTCGACAAGTTCTTCGGCTCGGTCCAGGTGCTGCACGGTGTCGAGGTCGACATCCACGATGGCGAGTTCGTCGTCCTGGTCGGCCCCTCCGGCTGCGGCAAGTCGACCCTGCTGCGCATGATCGCCGGGCTGGAGGAGATCAGCCGCGGCGAGATCGCGATCGGTGGGCGGGTGGTGAACAACGTGCCGCCCAAGGACCGCGACATCGCGATGGTCTTCCAGAACTACGCGCTCTACCCGCACATGACGGTGAAGGAGAACATGGCCTTCTCCCTCAAGCTGCGGAAGGCGCCCAAGGACGAGATCGAGCGGCGCGTGGCCCGCGCCGCCGAGATCCTCGGCCTGCAGCAGTTCCTCGACCGCTACCCGCGCCAGCTGTCGGGCGGTCAGCGGCAGCGCGTGGCGATGGGTCGGGCGATCGTCCGCGACCCGCAGGTGTTCCTCTTCGACGAGCCGCTCTCCAACCTGGACGCCAAGCTGCGCGTGCAGATGCGCACCGAGATCAAGGAGCTGCACCAGCGGCTCAAGACCACCTCGGTCTACGTCACCCACGACCAGATCGAGGCCATGACCATGGCCGACCGGATCGTGGTCATGCAGCTCGGGATCGTCGAGCAGATCGGGGCGCCGCTCGAGCTCTACGACCGTCCGGCGAACCTGTTCGTGGCGGGGTTCATCGGCTCACCCTCGATGAACTTCGTCGATGCGACCGTGCAGCGCGACGGTGCCGGCCCGGTCGCCACGACCAAGGACGGCACGCGGCTGCCGCTGCCGGCCGATTGTGCGGCGCGCGAGGGCCAGTCGGTGGTCTACGGCGTCCGCCCGGAGCACATCGAGATGCGGCGGGACGGCAGCGGGATCGACGGCCGCGTCGTGGTGGTCGAGCCGACCGGCGCGGAGATCCTGGCGATCGTGCACTGGGCCGGTGGCGAGGTGCAGGTGCTGTTCCGCGAGCGCTACCCGCTCAGCCCGAACGACGTCCTGAACCTGGCACCCAAGCTCGATCACGTGCACCTGTTCGACAAGCAGTCCGGCCGCCGCATCTGAGCCCGGCCGCCACCGCCTGGCGGACACCGGACCGCCCGGTCAGGCCGAGACCGGACGTCCGGTGCCGGAGGTCGCCGCCCTGAAGGAGCGGACCAGGGCGGCACCCTCCAGCTCCGCGAGCCTCGCGTCGAGCGCCGCCACGGCCTCGGCGAGCCGGTCGCCCGCACCTTCGGAGCGTGCGGCCCGTAGGGTGGCGTGCGCCGCGACCAGCGCGGCGAAGCCCGGGCTCGCGGCGAGTGCGGCGTCACCGACGAGGGCGCGAAGGCCCGTAGCCTCGCGCGAGCCGCGGGTGACGACGGGATCGAGCTCGAGCCAGGCGAGCTCGGGAGCACCGCGGGCGGTCTCCTCACCGGCCAGGATCGGGAAGCCGACCTCCTTGGTGAGCGCCTCGAGCCGCGCCGCGACGTTCACCGGGCGGCCCAGGGCCGAGTAGCTGAAGCGCTGCTGCGAGCCCATGTTGCCGATGTGGCACTGGCCCGTGTTGAGCCCGATCCCGACCCGCACCCTCGGCCAGGGCTCGCGCCCCTCGCCGCCCTCGGCCTGCAGCTCGGCGTCGAGGCGGGCGACCGCGGCCAGGACGTCGAGTGCCGCAGCACAGGCGCTGCGCCGATGGTCGGGGTCCTGGAGCGGCGCGTTCCAGAACGCCATGACGGCATCGCCGATGAACTTGTCGATCGTGCCGCCATGCGCCTGGATGGCGTCGCCGACGGCGGTCAGGACGCGGTTGACGAGCTCGGTCAGCCGCTCCGGGGAGAGCCGCTCGGTGATGGCCGTGAAGTCGCGGACGTCGACGAACATCACGGTCGCCTCGCGCAGCTCGCCGCCCAGGCGGAGTGCCGAGGGATCGGCGACCAGACGGTCGACCATGGCATTCGAGAGGTAGCGCCCGAAGGCGTCGCGCACGGCCTTGCGGCCGGTCTCCTCACGGGCGTAGTTGGCGAACACCAGGAAGCTGTACACGACGAGGCCCGCCAGGGCCGGGAAGCTCGTGTCGATCAGCAGCCGGCGCTCGACGAACAGATAGAGGGCGGCGCCGATCAGGAGCGCTGCGACGAGCGCGCCGAGGACCATGGTCGCGACGGCGCCGAGCCGCGGCACGAGCGCCAGCACGAGCAGGCAGGTGGCGAGGGCGAGCGCCAGCTCGAGGCCGAGCGCCGCGGCCGGCCGGGTGACGTCGGCGCCGGCCAGGATCGCCTCGAGCAGCTGAGCGTGCACCTCGCTGCCGGGCATCGCCGCCGAGATGGGCGTCGCCTTGATGTCGAGCAGCCCGGCGGCCGAGCTGCCGACGATCACGAACCGGTCGCGCAGCCGCGTGGCGGACGCCGGGTCCTCCAGGAGCTCGGCGGCGCCGATCCGCCGACGCGGATCGGACGGAGCGAAATGGACCGCCTTGATGCCGTTGCGGTCGGTCGCGATCCGCCGGCGGCCGACCGTGACGGCGGCGATCCCGGCGGCATCGACCTGCACCAGGATGGTGCTCTCCCCGGCGGCGACGCGAAGCATCTCGACCGCGAGCGCGGGCACGACGCGCTCCCCCACCCGCACCAGGAGGGGAACCCGGCGGACGACGTTGTCGAGCTCGGCCGGCAGGCCGATGCTGCCGCGTCCGGCGGCCGCGGCCTCGAGCTCGGGCAGGTTGACGAGCGCGCCGGGAAAGGCGGGCAGGTAGGGCCGCGCCGAGCCGCCGAGCTCGGCGAGCGCCACTCCGGCGGGTGCGGGGCCCGCGGCACTCGGCAGGGCCTCGAGCAGCGGGACCTGGGCGAGCACCACCGGCCGCCCGCGCATCGCTTCGGCGAGGGTACGGTCGGTCCCGGGCAACCGCCGGAGCTGCGCGCCGACCTCGGGAGCGTGCTCGGCGAGGCGATCGGCGATCGCGGCCCAGGACAGACGGTCGGACTCGGCGAACAGCATGTCGAAGGCGACCACGCGCGGGGCGCCCGCCAGGATGCGCTCGAGGAGGCGTGCCACCAGGTCCCGCGGCCACGGCCACTGTCCGTGCACCTGGAGGGCGTGGTCGTCGATGTCCACGACGACCGCCGGGAAGGCCTGCTCCCCGCGGGGTGACAGCCGCTGGAAGCCGTCCAGCACCTGCTGGCGGAGCACCACGAGCGGAACCGGATCGAGGATCCGCAGGGCCAGCAGCCCCGCCACCAGCGCCAGGGCCAGGAGCTCGACCGCGCGCCGGCCGGACGGGCGGCGGCCGACCGTGCCCCGGTTCACCCCCGCGCTGCGGCGTATCATGGGGCGCTCGCCCTCACTCGAAGGTACGCTGTGGCGCCGTCGCCGCGGCGGTGCAGAGACAAGCACGGCGCGCCGTGCTAGCCAACGCGCGTCAGGGGAGGCAACCCTTGAGCGAACATTCGGCTGGTACTGCCCCGGGTGCCGGCGCTTCCCCGTCCGACACCGTGGTGCTCGCGCAGGCGACGGTTTTGTCACCGACCCCGATGCGCGCCATCGGCAAGGTGGAATCGGTCGAGGGGGCGGTCCGCTCGGCGGCGGCCGGGCCCGCCGTGCTGCGGCCGGGCTCGCCGGTCCACGAGGGCGAGGTCATCGAGACCGGCCCGGACGGTCGGCTGCTGATCCGTTTCGACGACGGCACGACCCTGTCGACCGGGCCGGGTGCCCGGATCGTGCTCGACGAGCTCGTCTACGATCCCTCGGCCGGCAAGGCCTCCTTCGTGCTGTCGGTGCTCAAGGGGACGTTCCTCTACGTGACCGGGCTGATCGCCGGCACGAACCCGGAGGGCGTCGAGGTCCGCACCCCGGCCGGGACGATCGGCATCCGCGGCACGGCCTTCGGCTGCGTCGTCGATTCGGGCACGGTCTGCGTGCTGCTCGAGGACCCCGACGGCAAGGTCGGGCGGATCGAGTTCCGCAACGCCGCCGGCCAGCGGACCATCGACAGCGTCTACGAGACGGTCGCCGCGCGCGACGCGCTCAGCCCACCCTCCTACGCGCGGCTCGGCGCCGGCGAGGCGCGCGACCTGCTCCTGCCGGGGCTCGAGCGCAGCTCGCCGATCGAACCGGCGGGCGGGCCGGGCCCGGACCAGCGGACCGGTGGCGGCGCCGACTTCGCGACGCTCGGCGAGGGTGTCGGCGGGACCGTCGCCGCGCTCGGCGTGCTCGGACCGCAGGACCCGACCGGGCTGCCCGACGAGGCGTCGGGCGACGGTCCCGATGCGGGGCCGCTCACCACCGCCCCACGCCTCGAGCTGGCGGCGGCGCGCGACCTCACCATCCAGCAGCCGGTCCTGGCCGCGGCGGCACGCGATTTCGGCTCGACCGTGGCCCTCCCGGCGCTGGCCGACGGGACCGACCTGTTCTCGGGTGCCGCCTTCGCGCAGCTCGGGCTCGCCGTGTTCGGCGATGCCGGTGCGCTCACCGTCGAGCAGCGCCTGCCCTATGTGGACCTCACGGTCGGCGGTTCCGGCGCCGCCTTCCGCAGCACACTCGGCGCCTACGTGGTGGGCGCCGACGGGCGGATCGGTCCGCCGACGCTGGTCGCCGCCGATGTCGGCGCGGTCGCCGCCGGCACCGCCTTCCGGGTCGACCCGAGCGGCGAGGGGCTGCGCGCGGGCGAGACGCTGGGGCTGTTCCTCCTCGCCGACGGGTTCCGCCTGTATCCGGAGCTGGCTGCGGGTGGGACTGCGCGGCTGGCCTTCCGCGAGATCGTCCCGGGCGGCCTCGTGCCGGGAGCCCCGGACGTGGCCGATGCCGGCCTCCAGCTCGTCCTGCTGGACGGCCGCCGCGCCATCGCCCTCGAGGGCGACCTCTGGCACACCCTCGCCCATGTCGGCGGGCTGCCGCTCGGCGGCGGCACGGTCGTCACCCGCGGGCTCAACCGGGACGATCCCGGGACGGGGTTACCGCCCGCGCCCGACGGCGGCGCGATCACCCAGCATCACCTGCTCGGCCTCGCCGGGGCCGACCGTCTGCGGCTCGCCTTCGAGGACAGCCCGCTGGCGCTCGGCGACCGCGACTACCAGGACGTCGTGGTCGAGCTCGCCCTGCCGCCGGCGGTCACCGTGGCGGCGAGCGACGGCCTGTTCCGCTTCGGCTTCGCGTTCGCGAGCCGGACCGGCGAGCTCGAGGGGCTCACGGTCCGCCTCGCCGACCCGGACGCGGGCGCGCGCCTCGTGCTCGGTCCGGAGCTGGCGCTGGACGGTTCGGGCCGGGTGCTGATCGCGGGGCAGCCGAGCGGCATCCTGCTCGCCGAGCGGAGCGACGCCTTCCT
>JBBIIE010000044.1:0-21774 GCA_037446605.1 Geminicoccaceae bacterium
CTCGGCGCTCGCCGTGCAGAACGAGGAGGAGGCCTGGCGGCGGGAGTTCGAGGTCGACATGCTGCACACCGTGCGCTGCCTCAACGCGGCGCTGCCCTGGCTCGAGCGCTCGCCGGCCGCCGCGGTCACGATCGTCTCCTCGGTCTCCGGCCGCGAGGTGGACTTCACCGGTCCGGCCTACGGCGCCACCAAGGCGGCGCTGATCCATTACGCGCAGCGCATGGCCTTCGAGCTGGCACCCAAGAGGATCCGGGTCAACGCGGTCTCGCCCGGCAACGTCTATTTCGAGGGCGGCATCTGGCAGTGGATCGAGCGGCACAATCCCGAGCTGTTCGCCCGGGCGCTCGCCCTGAACCCGACCGGCCGGATGGCCACGGCCGAGGAGATCGCGCGGGGCATCGTGTTCCTCTCGGCGCCCGTCTCCTCGTTCACCATGGGCACGAACCTGGTGATCGACGGGGCGCTCACCCGCGGCGTGCAACTCTGACGGCCGCGGCCCGCGCCCTCAGCGCACGAGCCAGAGTGCCAGGTCGGGGATCAGCAGCACGGCCACGAGCACGGCCGCCTGCATGACCACGAACGGGCCGAAGCTCCTGAAGATCTGGACGAGGGTGATGTCGGGCGGGGCCACGCTCTTGAGGTAGAAGGCGGCCGGGCCGAACGGCGGCGACAGGAACGAGACCTGCATGTTGATGCAGAAGAGGATGCCGAACCAGATCGGGTCGTAGCCGAGCTGCTTGATGATCGGCACGAAGATCGGCATGCAAAGGAGAGCGATGCCGATCCAGTCCATGAACGCGCCGAGGAACAGGAAGACCAGCATCATCAGGGCGATGATCACGAGCGGTGGGACCTCGAGCCCGGTGATCAGCCGGCCTATGTAGCTCGGCCCGCCGGCGAGCGTGTAGGCGCCGATGAGCGTCGAGGCGCCGAAGGTGACCCAGAGCAGGATGCCCACCGAGCGGAAGGTCTGCTCGAAGGACTCGCGCAGGAGCGCCGGCTGGAACTCGCCGCGCAGCACGATCAGCGCCAGCACGCCCACGACCCCCATGGTGGCGGCCTCGGTGATCGAGGTGATGCCGCCGTAGATCGAGCCGAGCACGACGACCACGATCGCGAGCGGGCCCAACAGCCCCTTGGAGGCGGCGAGCTTCTCCTTGAGGCCGAGCTGCGTGCCGGCGTCGACGGGCAGGGGCGCCATGGCCGGGTTCAGCCGGACCCGGACGAGGATGTAGAGGATGTACACACCACCCAGCAGGAGCCCGGGCACGATCGCCGCGGTGAACAGGGTGGAGATCGGCGTGTCGGTGATGAGGCCGTAGACGATGAGGACGATCGAGGGCGGGATCATCGTGCCGAGCGAGCCGCCGGCGCAGACCGTGCCGATGGCGAGGTTGCGGTCGTAGCCGAGCCGCAGCATCTGCGGCAGCGCCACGAGGCCCAGGAGCACGATCTCGCCGCCGATGATGCCCGACATCGCCGCCATGATGATGGCCATCACCATGGTCACGACCGCGACCCCGCCACGGATGTTGCGGAGCCAGACGTTCAAGGCGTCGTACATGTCGCGGGCGATGCCCGAGCGCTCCATGAGCGAGGCCATCATGATGAACATCGGCACCGAGACGAGAACGTACTCGGTGCACAGCGCGTAGATGCGCTGCATGAGGAGGCCGAGGCCGGGCACCCCGAACTTGAGCCAAGCCAGCGTGACGCCGAGCATGCCGCAGGCGAAGGCCATCGGCACGCCGCAGGCGAGGAAGACGAGGAAGCCCAGGAGCAGGAGGATCGAGATGGTCTCGATGCCCATGGCTCAGCGGCGCTCCGGTCGGTCGACCAGGAAGTTGCTCACCGCCTGCACGGCGATCAGCGTGGTCGTGAGGAGGATCAGCGGCTTGAGCAGCGCCGGGATGGGCGGGTCCCAGGCGGTCCCGAACCCCTCCCAGGTCGAGAGCGACCGCCAGGCCGACGGCCAGCCGCCGACCACGAGGCCCACGGCGAAGGTCAACACGCAGAGGAGCGCCACCAGGTCGAGCAGGCGGCGCAGGCGCGGCGGCGCCAGGTCGTAGATCGGCGTGATCCGGATGTGCTCGCGCCGCTGCATGGCGTAGACGCCGGCGAACAGATAGCCGATGCCGGCCACCATCAGCGCCAGCTCGTTGGCCCAGATGGTGGGTGAGCGCAGGAAGTAGCGGACGATCACCTCCCAGAAGGTGACCAGGACGATGATGGCGAACAGCAGCATCGCCACCTTCGAGATGGCGATCGTCAGCCGGTCGACGAACGTCCGGCGCCCGTCCATACCCATTTCCTCCCCACGCGAACGGGCGGGGCGGGGAGAGCCCCGCCCCGCGGTCCGGGCCGGCCGCGCCCGCCGGTCAGGCGAGCACGCCGATCTTCTTCATGTAGGCGATACTGCTCTCGAAGGACTGCTTGGCGAAGCTCGACTTCTTGGCCCAGTCGAGCCAGATGCCCTGGGCGAACTCGCGGTACTTCTTCTTCTCCGCATCATCCCAGGCGTGCAGGGTGACGCCCTTGTTGGCGACGAGGTCCCGCGCCGCGAGCGCGTTGCCCTCGTTGGTCAGCATCCAGCGGTCGTAGGCCGCGCGCTTGGTCGCGACCGTGAAGATCTGCTTGATGTCGGCGGGCAGCGAGTCCCACTTGTCCTTGTTGATCGCCAGATGGTCCGAGGGCATCGAGTGGAAGCCCGGATATGTGGCGTGCTTGGCGACCTCGAACAGGCCGAGCGAGCGGTTGGTGACGAGCGTGGCGGCATCGGCCCCCTCGACCGCCTTGGTCTGCAGCGCCGTGAACACCTCGCCGAAGTCCATGACCACCGGCTTGGCGCCGAGCTTGGCGAAGATCTCGGTCTGCATGCCGGGCGGGCAGCGGAACTTCCAGTCCTTGAGGTCTGCGAGGCCGCGCAGCGGCTTGTTCGAGACGAGCGATTCGGTCGGATCACCCCAGAAACCCACGAGCACCATGCCGTACTTGCCGTAGAGCGGGCCCGCGATCTCGCGACCGCCGCCGACGTCGAGCCAGGCCTGCATCTGGTCGGGGGTCTCGAAGCCGCCGAGCATGTCGCCGAACGCCTGGAAGGCCGCGTCCTTGCCGGTCAGGTAGGCCGCACCGGTGGCGTCGCCGTCGAGGATGCCGGTCGAGGCGGCATCGAAGGTCTCGACCGACTTGACCACCGCGGAGGAAGTGAAGGCCTCGATCTGGACCCGCCCGCCGGACATCTCCTGGACGTCCTTGACGAGCTGCAGGAACACCTTGCCGGGCACCGACTCGGCCGAATGGTGGGTCTGGATGCGGAGCTGGATCTTGCCCTGGCCGCGCGCGATCATCGGCGCGGCGACCGCACCGGCGGCGCCGGCGAGGCCGAGCTGCGTGACGCGTCGGCGGGTCGATGTGGTCATGGCTGGCCTTCCCCCTCGTGCTTCGCTGGTCGGGCGGACCTTAGGGGCGCCGGCGCGGAGCGGCAACCGCCGCCTCCGGGGCGCCGGGCGAGGCTGGCCTGTGCCGTCGTGCGTTGACCGGGCGGCGCGGTCCGGCGAGTGTCGGGGCCCGGTGTCGGCGGGAGGCCGGTGTGGCGGAGCGCGCGGTGCTCGTGACCGGAGGGGCACGCGGCCTGGGTGCCGCCGCGGCGCTGGCGCTCGCCCGGCGCGGCTGCGCCGTGGCCGTGGCCGACCTCGACCTCGAGGGCGCCGAGGCGACCGCCGCAGCCTGCCGCCCGCACGGGCCCGCGAGCTTCGCGCTCGGGGTCGATCTGGCCACGGCCGAAGGCCCCGAGACGATGGTCGAGCGGGCGGCCTCCGGTCTCGGCCGGCTCGACGTGCTCGTGCAGTGCGCCGCCGCGGCCCCGGCGGAAGCCTTCCTCGCGATGACCGCGGCTGCCTGGGAGCGGGCGCTCCTGATCAACGTCCGCGCCCTGGCGCTGGCCATGGCAGCGGCCGGACGGATCATGCGGGCGCAGGGCCGGGGCGGGCGGATCGTCAACGTGACCTCGGCGGCGGCGCGCATGGCGCTGCCCGACTACGCCGCCTACGCCGCCTCCAAGGCCGCGGTCGACTCCTTGACCCGCAGCGCCGCCGTGGCGCTGGCGCCGCTGGGTGTCGGCGTCGTGAGCCTGTCGCCCGGGATGATGGACACGCCCCTGCAGCGGGAGACCGAGGCGGCCTTCTGCCGTCTCGCCGGGCGGAGCGACCTCGAGGCCTTCAAGCGCGAGCGCACCGCGCGGATCCCCGTGGGCCGGCGTACCGATCCCGAGGAGATGGCGGCCTCGATCGTCTGGCTGGCGCTCGACGCGCCGGCCTACATGACCGCCGCCCGGCTGAACGTCACGGGCGGCCTCGACAAGGACTGAGCGGATGAGGACGATGCCGAGCGGTGAGGCGAGCGGTCCGATGCGTCGCAACTTCCCGCCCGGCCCGCCCGATCCGGCCGCGCTGCGCGCCCGCGCGCACGCCATCCGCCGGACCTGCATCGAGCTCGCGACCGGCAAGGGCCAGGGCTATCTGGGCCAGGCCCTCGGCTTCGCCGACGTCATGGCGGCACTGCATTTCCACGAGCTGCGCTGGGACCCGCAGGATCTGCAATGGGCCGGCCGGGACCGGTTCGTGCTCTCGACCGGCCACTACGCGATCCTGCTCTGGGCGACGCTCGCCGAGGCCGGCGCCATCCCGCGCGAGGAGCTCGCGACCTTCGCCCTGGACGACAGCCGGCTCGACATGAGCACGCTCGACAGCTCGCCCGGGGTCGAGGTGACCGGCGGCTCGCTCGGCCACGGCCTGCCGGTGGCGGTGGGCCTCGCCCTCGGGCTCCGGCTCGAGGGCTCGGACGCACGGGTGGTCTGCGAGCTCTCGGACGGCGAGTGTCAGGAGGGCTCGGTCTGGGAGGCGGCGATGGCGGCGGCCACCTTCGGGCTCGACCGGCTCGTGGCGATCGTCGATGCCAACGGTATCCAGGCGGACGGCAAGGTGAGCGTGGCGCTCGAGCCCCTGGCCGAGAAATGGCGGGCCTTCGGCTTCGACACCCGGGAGGTCGACGGCAACGACATGGCGGCCGTGGTGGCCGCACTCGAGGGCGCCCGGGCGGCCGACGGCCGGCCCAAGGCGATCGTCTGCCGCACGCTCCCGGGCAAGGGCGTGCCGCGCCTCGAGCGGCGCGAGAAGGCGCATTTCATCCGGGTCGAGCCGGACGAGTGGGGGGCGATCCTGGCCGAGCTCGAGGGGGGGCGCGCGTAACAACGGCCTACTACCCCGGTTGCGGAAGACCGCGTAAGATCCACCTCGGCGGATCCAAGGGGGGCGAGCCATGCGGGTGCCGGCAGGGCGGATCTCGGGGGCGCTGTTCGGGGTCTGGCTCGGGGGGGCGGCAGCCGTCGCCCCGGCCCAGCCGACACCACCCATCCCGGCGCAGATGCCGCCGGCCGCGGCGCAGCCGACCCAGGAAGATCACCCCACACTGGTCCTGCCCGAGCCGAGCCCGCGCTGGATCTACGTGCTCGAGCCGGTCTTCCCGTACCTCGTCGCCTCGAAGATTTGGATCTTCGACGGCGACGACCTCTCGGTGAAGGGGATGGTCAACGGCGGCTATTTGCCGAACGCGGTGATGAGCCACGACAAGAGCCGCTTCTGGATCACCGAGAGCTACTGGTCGCGCGGCTCGCGCGGCGCGCGCACCGACGTCGTCACCGCCTTCGACACCAAGACCCTCGACCCCGTGGGCGAGGTCGTGCTGCCCAAGGGCCGTTTCCTGGTCGTGCCGAAGAAGCACAACGCGACGCTCACGAGCGACGGGCGCTATCTCCTCTCCTTCAACATGGATCCGGCCTTCTCGCTGAGCGTCGTCGACGTGAGGGAGATGAAATATCTGGGCGAGCTCGACACCCAGGGCTGCTCGCTCGCCTTCCCGACCGGGAACACGAGCGTCGCCTCGCTCTGCCCGGACGGTCGCTTCCTGCACCTCACCTTCGACGCCGGCGGGCGGGTGACGAAGACCGAGCTCGGCGAGCCCTTCTTCGACGCCGAAAAGGACCCGGTCTTCGAGCACGCGGCGGTTCACCGGCCGAGCAAGCAGGCCTTCTTCGTCTCCTACGACGGCTGGGTCTACCCGGTGAAGCTCGACGGCATGCCCAAAGTCGGCGCGCGCTGGAAGCTGCAGGGGGCGGGCGACGAGGAATGGCGGCCGGGTGGTTGGCAGCTGGCCGCCTTCCACGCCGCTTCGAACCGCCTGTTCGTGGCCATGCACAAGGGTGGGCCCTGGACCCACAAGCAGGCCGGCGACGAGGTCTGGGTCTACGACGTGACGAGCCGGCAGCGGCTGCAGCGGATCCCGCTCGCGCATCACAGCGCGACGATCACCGTGAGCCAGGACGACAAGCCGCTCCTCTTCGCGCTCACCGAGACCGCCATCCTGCAGGTCTACGACGCGGTCACCTACGAGAAGAAGACCGAGCGGTCGGGCATCGGCATCACGCCCTGGTTGCTCTACACCTTCGGCGAGTGAGGCGGGGAGTGGGCCGTTGTTGACCGCCGCCGCGGTGCAGTGGATCGTCGTCCTCGTGCTCGTCGGGATCTTCCTGCCGAGTGCGTGGAGCAAGCTGCGTGCGATCGACGAGTTCACCGGGATCGTCGCCGACTATCGGCTGCTGCCCGAGCCCGTGGTGGAGCCGGTCGCGCGCATCCTGCCGATCCTCGAGCTCGCAACCGGCCTGCTCCTTCTTCTTCCGGCCACGCGGGGCACCGGTGCGGTCCTGGCGATCGGGCTCCTCCTCCTCTTCGCCCTCGCCATGGCGATCAACCTCGTGCGCGGGCGGCGCGAGATCGATTGCGGCTGCCATCTCGGGCGGCAGAAGGAGCGGATCGGCTGGCCGCTCGTCGTCCGCAACCTGCTCCTCGCCGCGGCGGCGCTGATCCTCTCGGGGCCGACCGAGGCTCGGCCCGGGATCCTCGAGTGGGTGACGGTCGTGCTCGCGACCGGCTCGCTCCTCGCCCTCCACGCCGCCTTCAGCCGCCTCGCCGGGCTCGCGCCGCCCGCCCGGCCGCGGAGGGCTTGAGCCTTGGACCCGCTCCTCCTCTCCAACCTCGTCCTCTGGGTCGTCGTGGCCGTGCTGGCGGTGACCCTGTTGGCCCTCGCCCGGCAGGTCGGCGTGCTGCACGAGCGGGTGGCCCCGCTCGGGGCGATGGCGACCCAGACCGCGGTCGAGATCGGCGAGAAGGCCCCCGAATTCGATCTGCTCGACCTCGAGGGCGGCAAGCTGCACATCGGCGGCACCCGTGCGGACGGGCGCGGCCAGCTCCTCCTCTTCGTCTCGCCGATCTGCCCCATGTGCAAGAAGCTCATGGGCGCGGTCCGCTCCTTCGCGCGCCGGGAACGCCGGGCGGTCGAGCTCGTGCTCCTGGGTGACGGCGAGCGGGAGGCGCATCGGGCGATGGCGGCGGCGCACGCCGTGCGCGATCTGCCCTTCGCGATCTCGCCGATCGTCGGGATGCGCTTCGGCATCGGCAAACTGCCCTACGCCGTGCTGCTCGATCCGAACGGCGTCGTCCGCGCCAAGGGCATCGTCAACTCGCGCGAACATCTCGAAAGCCTGCTCGTCGCCCACGAGACGGGCTACGCCTCGATCCAGGACTATCTCGTCGGGACCGGACGCGGCCGGCCGAACGGTGCCGCGGCCGCGTCGCCCACGGCAGCAGAGGGGAGCCGGCCATGATCCTCGACGCTTTCGACCGGATGATGGAGAGCGCCGCGCGGCGGGTCGCCCAGCGCAGCTCGCGGCGCGGCGTCCTCGCCCGCCTCGGGACCCTGCTCGTGGGTGGCACCGTCCTGCCGCTCCTGCCGGTCGACAAGACCGGGGCGAAGCTCGCGCACGCCAACGAGTTCGCCAAGACCGCGCAGACCAAGGATCCGACCCAGTGCAACTATTGGCGGCACTGTTCGTCGGATGGCTATCTCTGCTCCTGCTGCGGCGGCACGGTGAACGTCTGTCCGCCGGGCTCCTACGCTTCGCCCACGAGCTGGATCGGCACCTGCGTCAACCCGGACGACGGCCAAGCCTACCTCATCGCCTACCAGGACTGCTGCGGCAAGGACTCCTGCGGCCTGTGCTTCTGTCTCGGCACCGAAGGCGAGATGCCCTCCTACCGGCCCGAGCTCAACAACGACATCGTCTGGTGCTTCGGCGCACCGTCGATGGTCTACCACTGCTCGAGCCAGGTGCTCATCGGCAAGGCCTGAACCCGTGCGCGCCGCCCGCCTCGCGGCGCTGCTCCTCTCGGCCGCGCTGCCCGCGGCGGCGGCCGACTACGCGCCCGGCGGGCCGCTCGAGAGCCACGCCGGCGCGCGGCTCGACTACGCCTTGAAGTGCAAGGGCTGCCACGGCCTCTGGGGCCAGGGCACGCCCGGCCACGTGCCGCGCCTCGACGGCTTCGTGGGCCTCTTCACCCACCTGCCCGAGGGCCGCGACTACCTGATGCGCGTACCCGGCGTGGCGCGCAGCGTCCTCGACGATGTGCGGCTCACGGCCGTGCTCAACTGGGTTCTCGAGACCTACGCCCGCGACCAGGTGGCGCCGGGTTTCCGGCCCTTCACGGTCGCCGAGGTGGCGGCCGCCCGGCTCCGGCCGCTCGAGGACCGCAAGGGCCTGCGCGATCGGATGCTGGCCGAACTCCGCGCCAAAGGGCTCCTCGCCCCCGAGGAGGACGGGATCGGGAAAAGCCCCGAGCCGCGCGCCGGTAGCGACGGCTAGCCCGCGGGCGTCCGGCCGGCTCGCGCCGCGAAGAGAAGGGAAGTCGCCCGGGCCAGGTTACGCGCCCGCGCCTCGGCAGGCAGGCCCTCGTCGGCTTCGACCGGGCATTCGACGGCGAGCGGCAGGTCGGCCGGCAGGCGGTCGAGAACGGCGTGGATCGGCACGACGCCGCGGCCGAGCGGGGCGCGCCCGCGGCGCGCTTCCCCGGGCAGCTCGTCCAACGCCAGCGGTCGGCCGAACGAGTCGGCGAGCTGGGCGTAGAGCAGCCGCCCGCGCGGGATCTCGGCGATCTCCTCGGGCCGGCCGCCGCCTCGGAAGAAGTGCAGGAGATCGAGGATCACGCCGACGTTCGCGGCCCCGCTCGCCTCGGCGAGCGCCAAGGCCTCGCGCCAGGTGGGCACGTCGCGGAACGGCATCGCCTCGACCCCGACCGCGAGGCCGTGCGGGGTCGCGAGTTCGGCGATCCGGGCGAGGAGTTCGACCTTGGGGCCCGGATCCGCCGGCCGACCGTCCGGCCGCGGGCGATCGCCCAGGGTCAAGACGAAGCGTGCACCCAAGGAAGCGGCGAGATCGAGTGCCGGGCGCAGCGCATCCGGCCGCGTCGCCGGGCCCAGCACGAAGGCTTCGACGTCGAGCACGGCGATTCCCGTCGCGGCGAGCGCCGCGCGGACCGTGCGCTCGGTCTCGGGCGCGCCCAGGATCGGATGGTCGAGCGGGCGGTCGATCGCACTCGCCAGGGACAGCCCCACCCGGCCGAAGCCGGCCGCAGCCGCGGCACGGACCAGGAGCCGCGGGTCGCTCCGCTCGAGGCTCAGATCGGCGAGCGAGATCTCGGAGAGCGGCACGGATCCGATCATCGCTTGGTTCCCTCGGACGAAACCCGGCGGCTGCACGGCGAGTGAAGTGTGCAGCGGGTGGGTCGGCTGCGTCGAGCAGTCTGGGCGCAGCGCCGTGCTGTTGATAGGAAGCGAGAAGCCGAGGGAGGGGGACGTGAGCCGAGCCGATCCGTTCGCCGCCGGGCCGCAACCGGCTTTCACCAAGGGCATGGGCGAGCTCGAGGAGGTCCGCCACCGGCCGTTCGTGCAGGCACCCTTCGGCAAGGCGCTCGTCGAGGTCGCGCAGCGCGAGCCGCGGATCGTCGGGCTCACGGCCGATCTCGCCAAGTACACCGACATTCTGCCCTTCGCCGAGGCGTTCCCGGAGCGCTTCTTCAACCTCGGCATGGCCGAGCAGGGATTGGTCGGCGCCGCGGCCGGCCTCGCCAAGGCCGGCTTCCTGCCCTTCGCCACGACCTATGCGGTGTTCGCCACCCGCCGCGCCTTCGACTTCGTGGCGATCCAGATCGCCAAGAGTGCCCTTCCGGTGGCGATCGTCGCGGGCCTGCCCGGGCTCACGACGGGCTACGGCGCCACCCACCAAGGCAACGAGGACCTGGCGCTCATGAGCGCGATCCCCGGCCTCACGGTCGTCGACCCCTGCGATGCGACCGAGATCCGCCAGGTCGTCGAGGCGTTCGTGGCCGAGCCGCGACCGCTCTATCTGCGGATCCAGCGCGGCAACGTGCCGGTCGTTCTCGATCCCGGGTCGTATCGCTTCGCCTTCGGCCGAGCGCGGACCCTGCGCGAGCCGGGGGAGATCGGGATCGTCGCGACCGGCCTCGTGACCGAACGCGCCCTCGATGCCGCCGAGGAGCTCGCCCGCCAGGGGCTTTCGGCGGGCGTGCTGCACGTGCCCTGCCTCGTCCCGTTCGACGCCGCCGCGGTCGTCGATTTCGCCCGCCGCGTGCAGGTCCTCGTCACGGCCGAGAACCACCAGATCGAGGGCGGGCTCGGCACCAAGGTGGTCGAAGCGCTCTACGCCGCCGGCCTGCATCGGCCGCTGCGCCGCGTGGGCATCCCGATGCGCTTCATCGAATGCGGTGCCGTCCCGACGCTCCAAGCGCGCTACGGCCTCACCGCGGGCGGCATCGTCGCGGCCGTGCGCGAGCTCTTGCGCGAAGGCACGCCCTGATCGGCGCTCCCGTCAGCTCGAGGTGGCGAGCCGTGCCGCTTCCTCGAGCTCGGCGGGTGTGTTGACGTTGAAGAAGGGGTCGAAGGGCTCGGCCGGCCAATCGACCACGGCGAGCCGGTAGCGGGCCGTCCAGGCGTCGATCTTGCGCTGGCTTTCCTCGACGAGCGCCCGGCGCAAGGCACCCACGAGCCGCGTGGGCCAGAGGCCGAAGACCGGGTGCGTCCGCCCGGCCGAGGCGGCGCAGGCGAGCTCGGCCCCCTCGCGCTCGACCGCCTCCAGGAAGCGCGCCACGAGATCGCCCGGGAAGAAGGGCGTGTCGGCGGCCACGCTCACGACCCAGGGCATGGGCGGGTCGCGCCGAGCCGCGGCCTCCATTCCGGCGAGCACGCCCGCGAGCGGGCCCGGGAAGTCGGGCACCGGATCGGCCACGACCTCGAGGCCGAAGCGCGCGAACCGCCCGCGATCGCCGTTGGCGTTGAGGACCAGGGCTCCGACCTGCGGGGCGAAGCGGGCGATCACGGCGTCGAGCAGCGTGCCGGCGCCGAGCGGTAAAAGGGCCTTGTCGCCGCCGCCCATCCGCCGGGCGAGCCCGCCCGCGAGGATCACGCCCAGAACCGCCGACCTCACGCCACCTCCGGCGAAGGCAGGCCGTGGCGGTTCGAGGGGTACCAATTCTCGCGCAGGAGCTCCTCGAGGCCCCACGGGCAGGTGGCGGGCAGCTCTTCCGCCGCCTCGGCCTCGCCGTACGCGAGCAGGGCCCGGCGGGCCCGCCGCACGCCGCGGCGCCAGCACTCCGGCAAGGCCCGGCGGGCCGTGCGCGCGAGGCTCGGTGTCAAGCGGGCGCGGATCTCGTCGCGGGCGTCGTCGACCGAGCTCGCCCAGCCGAGGCGTGGCCCAGCATGCGCCGAATGCTGGAGCTTGAGGAGGTGCTCGATCAACCGCACGAGCTGGCTCTCGACGGCGTGGCGGACCTCGTTGCCCAAGTCGCGGATCTCCTCGGCGAGGTGCGCGGGGTCGAGGCCGACGTTGCCCGGCGCGCCGCGCAGACGGGCGAGCGCGCGTGCCTGCTGCCGCGTCCAGGCGTAGAAGTCGTGCTCGTAGAGCGCCTCGGGGTCGAGGGTGGCGAGCTCAGAGGTCGCCTTCATCGCGGGCTCCCTTGCGGCGGAAGCGGGGATCTTCCTCCTCCACGTGGCGCGGATCCGCATCGAACACGATCCGCTCCTCACCCGACAGCGCCAAGAAGCGCCGGCCGCGCGCGCGCCCGACGAGCGTGAGCCCGGCCTTGCGGGCGAGCTCGACCCCCCAGGCGGTGAAGCCCGAGCGCGAGACCAGGATCGGGATCCCCATCTGCACGGTCTTGATCACCATCTCGGAGGTGAGCCTGCCGGTCGTGTAGAAGATCTTGTCGTCCGGGCCGATCCCGTGCTTCCACATGAAGCCCGCGATCTTGTCGACCGCGTTGTGCCGGCCGACGTCCTCCATGTAGAGCAAGATCTCGTCTCGCTGGCAGAGCACGCAGCCGTGGATCGCACCGGCCTTGAGGTAGAGGGAGGGCGTGGTGTTGATCGCCCGCGTCAAGGCGTAGAGCCAGGAGGTCTTGAGCACCGCGGCCGCGGGCAGGCGGACCTGCTCGAACCGCTCCATGAGATCGCCGAACACGGTGCCCTGGGCGCAGCCCGAGGTGCGGATCTTCTTCGCCAGCTTCTGCTCGAAGTCGGTCTCGCGGGCGGTGCGCACCACCACGACGGCGAGCTCGGCGTCGTGCTCGATCCCGGTCACCACGTCGTCGGGGCGGAGCATGCCCTGGTTCAGCAGATAGCCCAGCGCCAGCTCCTCGGGATGGTCGCCGATCGTCATCACCGTGACGATCTCGCGGCCGTTTAGGAAGATCGTGAGCGGCCGTTCGTGCACGATCCTGGCCTCGACGCGCCGACCCTCCTGGTCGATCCCGAGCACGGTCTGGGTGAGCGAGGGGTCGGCCGGGTCGGGTAGGAGCAGCGGCGCGCGCATCGGTATCCCGGGGCTCGGGGCGACCTCGCGGGGTTTGCGGGGCGACCCCGGCGTAAGGTATGGATCCGGACGGGACCTGCAAGCGGCGCGCCCGCGCGCCCATCGAGGATGGCCGAGCCCCGATCCGAACCCCGCCCGCTCCTCTGGCGCCTCCTGGCGACGCTGCCGACACTCCTCGTCGTGCTGCTCGTGGCCTGGGCGGCTTTGTTCCTCCTGGTCGCGCCGGAGCTGCCGGACACCGATGCGCTCTTCGCCGACAGCGAGCAGCGCACCGTCAAGCTGCTCGCCGCCGACGGCAGCACGCTCGCCGAGCGCGGTGCCGCCGGCGCCCGCTTCGTCCGCCTCGACGCGGTCGCCCCGCGCCTCGTCCAGGCGGTCCTCGCGACCGAGGACAAGCGCTTCTGGAGCCATTTCGGGATCGACCCGGTGGGCCTCGCCCGCGCGGCGCTCGCCAATCTCCGGGCCGGGGAGGTGGTGGCCGGCGGCAGCACCATCACCCAGCAGCTCGCCAAGAACCTGTTCCTCACACCCGAGCGCTCGCTCAAGCGCAAGCTGCAGGAACTCGCGCTCGCCCTCTGGCTCGAGGCGCGGCTCTCCAAGGAGGAGATCCTCACCCTCTACCTCAACCGCGTCTATCTCGGCGCCGGCGCCTGGGGCGTGGAGGCGGCGGCGCAGCGCTATTTCGGCAAGTCCGCCAGGGAGGTCACGCTCTCCGAGGCGGCCATGCTCGCGGGACTGTTGAAGGCGCCCTCGGCGCTCGCCCCCACCCGTGAGCTCGGCCGGGCCCGCGAGCGGGCGGCGCTCGTGCTCGGCCGGATGGTCGAGGAGGGCTACATTGGCGCCGAGGAGGCGGCGGTGGCGCGCGGCCGGCCGGCCCGCCTCGCCCCGGAGACGCGGACCGACCTGGCCGGTCACTTCCTCGACTGGGTGCTCGACGACCTGACCGAGCATCTGGGTAAGCACGGCCGCGATCTGGTGGTCCGTACGACCCTCGACCGCCGGCTGCAGCTCGCCGCCGAGCAGGCGCTCCGCCAGGCGCTCGCGGCCGAGGGTGCGGCAGCCGGGGTGGAGGAGGGGGCCGTGGTCGTGCTCGATGCCGCCGGCGCGGTCCGCGCCATGGTCGGTGGCGAGAGCTACCGCGCGAACCGACTGAACCGGGCGGCGAGCGCCCGCCGCCAGCCCGGCTCGGCCTTCAAGCCGTTCCTCTACCTCGCGGCGCTCCGCCAGGGCTGGACCCCGGAGCGGCGCCTGGACGACGCGCCGATCGCCATCGGCGAGTGGCGGCCGGCCAACCTCGATGGCCGCTACCGTGGCCCGGTCAGCCTCGAGGACGCCTTCGCGCTGTCGCTCAACACCGCTGCGGTGCAACTGATCCAGAGGGTCGGCCCGCGCGAGGTGGTGCGCACCGCGCGCGAGCTCGGCATCGCCTCGCCATTGCCCGAGGTGCCCTCGCTGGCGCTCGGCACCGCCGAGGTGACCCTGCTGGAGCTGGCCGGCGCCTACCTGCCGATCGCCACCGGCGGGCTGCGCCGACCGCTCTTCGCGGTGACCGAGGTCCGGGACGATCGCGGCCGCGTGCTCTACCGGCACGTCGGCGCCGAGCGGCGCGTGCTCGACGGGCGCGTCGCCGCCACCATGCAGCAGCTCATGGCGGCGGCGGTCGAGCGCGGCACCGGCAAGGCGGCACGGCTGCCCGACCGCACCGTGATGGGCAAGACCGGCACCAGCCAGGACAATCGCGACGCGCTCTTCGTCGGATTCACGGGCGACCTCCTGGCTGCCGTCCGGGTCGGCAACGACGATGGCCGGCCGATGAAGGGGGTCACCGGCGGTGGGCTGCCGGCGCGGATCTGGCGCGATCTGATACGCCGGGCACCGCCCGCGCCACCCGCCACCGCGCCTTCCGTGGTGGCGCGCGCGACGGCCGGCCCCGAGCGGGCGGCGGAACGCCCCGAGAACGGCCTGGCGCTGATCCTGGACTGGGTGCAGCGGACCTTCGGCGACCGCTAGGGCACGCGCTTGACGCGCGCGCGGCGAGCGCGTTGCCTCGCCTCGTGGTGAGGAAGCCCGCCGAGGTGGCCATGGCGCTCGCGAGCGTGAGCCTCGAGGACCGCTGGACCCGTGAGCGCGGCCCGGTGCTGCTGTCCGGCATCCAGGCCCTGGTGCGGCTGCCGATGCTGCAGCGGCGGCGCGACCGGGCGCGCGGGCTCGCCACCGCCGGCCTCGTCACCGGCTATCGCGGCTCGCCGCTCGGCGGCCTCGACCAGGTGCTCTGGCAGGCGCGCCGGCACCTGGAGGCGCACGACGTGCGGTTCCAGCCCGGGCTGAACGAGGACCTCGCGGCGACCGCGGTCTGGGGCAGCCAGCAGGTGGGGCTGTTCCCGGGTGCCAGGGTCGCGGGCGTGTTCGCGCTCTGGTACGGCAAGGGACCGGGCGTCGACCGCTCGCTCGACGTCCTCAAGCACGCCAACCACGCCGGCACCGCGCGCCACGGCGGGGTGCTCGTGGTGGCCGGCGACGACCACGCCGCCAAGTCCTCGACCCTGCCACACCAGTCCGACCACGTCTTCGCCGCGGCGATGATCCCGGTGCTGCAGCCCTCGGGGGTCCAGGAGATCCTCGACATGGGCCTGCACGGCTGGGCGATGTCGCGGTTCGCCGGGCTCTGGGTGGCGCTCAAGACCATCACCGACACGGTCGAGAGCACGGCGGTGGTGCAGGTCGACCCGGAGCGGATCCAGGTGCGCATCCCGGACGACTTCGAGATGCCGGAGGGTGGGCTCTCGATCCGCTGGCCGGATCCGCCGCTCGTCCAGGAGGCGCGGATGCAGCGCCACAAGGCCTACGCCGCCCTGGCCTACGCACGCGCCAACGAGCTCAACCGGATCACCCTCGACAGCCCGCGGCCGCGGCTCGGCATCATCACCGCCGGCAAGTCCTATCTCGACGTCCTGCAGGCGCTCGACGATCTCGGCATCGACGCGGCGCTGGCCGCCGAGATCGGCCTGCGGGTCTACAAGGTCGGCATGACCTGGCCGCTCGAGAGCGAGGTCACCCGCCACTTCGCCGAGGGGCTCGAGGAGATCCTCGTGGTCGAGGAGAAGCGCCAGCACCTCGAGTACCAGCTCAAGGAGCAGCTCTACAATTGGCGCGAGGAGGTCCGCCCGCGGGTCATCGGCAAGTTCGACGAGAAGGGCGAATGGGCGCTGCCGCAGGGCGGCTGGCTCCTGCCGGCGGCCTCCGAGCTCACGCCGGCCACGATCGCCAAGGTCGTGGCCGGACGCATCCGCCGCTTCTTCACGAGCGAGCGGATCGAGGACCGGGTCCGCTTCCTCGAGCAGAAGGAGCAGGCGCTGGCGCGCGCCCGGCTCGCGGTGCAGCGGGTGCCGCACTACTGCTCGGGCTGCCCGCACAACACCAGCACCAAGGTGCCCGAGGGCAGCTTCGCGCTGGCCGGCATCGGTTGCCACTACATGGCGACCTGGATCTACCCGGAGACGACGCGGACCTTCAGCCAGATGGGTGGCGAGGGTGTCGCCTGGATCGGCCAGGCGCCGTTCACCGAGCGCCGCCACGTGTTCGCCAATCTCGGCGACGGCACCTACTTCCATTCGGGCATCCTGGCGATCCGCGCCGCGGTCGCGGCCGGCGTCAACATCACCTACAAGATCCTCTACAACGACGCCGTGGCGATGACCGGTGGGCAGCCCGTGGACGGGCCGCTCTCGGTCGCGTCCCTGGTCCGCCAGCTGCTCGCCGAGGGGATCTCCGAGCTCGTCCTGGTGTGCGATCCGGCCGAGCCGCCCTCGGGCCTGCCGGCCGGGGTCGAGATCCGCCCGCGCGACGGGCTCGAGGCCGTGCAGCGCCGGCTGCGCGAGGTCCCGGGTGTGACGGCGCTCGTCTACGTGCAGACCTGCGCCGCCGAGAAGCGCCGGCGCCGCAAGCGCGGCCGCTGGCCCGACCCGGCCGTGCGCGTGTTCATCAACGAGGAGGTCTGCGAGGGCTGCGGCGACTGCTCGGCCAAGTCGAACTGCGTCTCGGTCGTCCCGGTCGAGACCGAGCTCGGTACCAAGCGGGCGATCGACCAGTCCTCCTGCAACAAGGACTTCTCCTGCCTGCAGGGCTTCTGCCCGTCCTTCGTCACGGTGGTGGGCGGCCGGCCGCGGCGCGGGCGCGCGGTGGCGGTCGATCTTCCCGAGCCGCCGCCCGTCGAGCTTCCCGCGCTCGAGCGGCCCTGGAGCATCCTCGTGGCCGGGGTCGGCGGCACCGGCGTGGTGACCATCGGCCAGGTGCTGGCCATGGCCGCGCACCTCGAGGGCAAGGGCGTCACCGTGCTCGACATGGCCGGGCTCGCCCAGAAGGGCGGTGCGGTCTGGTCGCACATCCGCCTCGCCGACCGGCCCGAGCGGCTCTACGCCACGCGCATCGCCGCCGGCGAGGCGGAGCTGCTGCTCGGCTGCGACCTCGTCGTGGCGGTCGCCGAGGAGAGCCTGTCGCGGACCCGCGCCGGGCTCAGCCGGGCGATCGTCAACAGCGATCGGCAGGTGACCAGCGAGTTCGTCCGCACGGTGGCGGCGCAGGCCGCGACGGGCGACCTCGACCGCCACCCCGACCCGACCTTCCCGATCGGCGCCATGGAGGAGCGGATCGCCGATGCGGTCGGCGCCGGGGCCGCCGAGTTCCTGGACGCGAGCAGCATGGCGACGCGCCTCCTGGGCGATTCGATCGCGACCAACACGCTGCTGCTGGGCTTCGCCTTCCAGCGTGGGCTGGTGCCCCTTTCGGCGGCCGCGATCGAGCGCGCCATCGAGCTCAACGGGGCGGCGGTCGAGATGAACCGCCGCGCCTTCGCCCTCGGCCGTCGGGCGGCGGTCGACCCGGCCGCGCTCGCGCGGCTGGCGGACGGGCAGACGCCCGGCACCGCCGGGCCGCCGACGCGAACCCTCGAGGAGCGGATCGCGTTCCGGGCCGAGCATCTGGAGGCCTGGCAGGACCGCGCGCTGGCCGAGCGCTACCGCCGGGCGGTCGAGCGGGCACGCGCCGCCGAGCGCCGCGTCTCGGCCACGAGCGAGGCGTTCACCGAGGCGGTCGCCCTCGGGCTGCACAAGGCGATGGCCTGGAAGGACGAGTACGAGGTCGCGAGGCTCCACGCGAGCCCGGACTTCCGGCGCCGCCTCGAGGAGGCCTTCGAGGGTCCCTGGCGGCTGCGCTTCCACTTGGCACCCCCGCTCCTGGCGCAGACCCCGCCGGGTCGGAGCGAGCCCGAGAAGAGCGAGTACGGCCCCTGGATGCTGCACGCCTTCCGGCTCCTGGCGCGGCTCAAGCGGCTGCGCGGGAGCTGGGCCGATCCGTTCCGCTGGAGCGCCGATCGGCGGCTCGACCGCGAGCTGCTGGCCGAGTACGAGGCGCTGCTCGAGGAGCTCGTCGCCGGGCTCACCGCCGAGCGGCTGGCGACCGCCGTGGAGCTCGCCCGCTTCCCCCTCCTGGTGCGCGGCTTCGGCCCGGTCCGGGAGCGCCATCTCGGGCACGCCCGGGTACGCAAGGCGGCGCTGCTCGAGGCGTTCCGGGCCGGCACCCGGCCGCCGCCGGCAGGTGAGCGCCGGCCGGCGGTCGCCGTGCTCGCGGGTTGAGCGGCGCCGCGTTTCCTTACCGCGCGATTGACTCCGCGCCGGCGGTGCCGATGCTCGGGGCAGGGTCGGGCAGCAACGGGGAGCGGCACCATGGGCATCTGGAGCTTCGTCAAGGAGGCCGGGCGGCTGGTCGGGATCGGCAAGGCCGAGGCGACCCAGGCCGAGGGGGCGCCGGCGCCCGCCGCCGCACCCAGCGCCGAGGCGATCAAGGGCGAGCTGCAGTCGCTCGGCCTGCCGGCCGAGGCGATCGACATCGAGGTCGAGAACGACGTCGTGCTGCTCTCGGGCGAGGCGCTGACCCAGCAGATCAAGGAGCAGGTGATCCTCGCCGCCGGCAACGTCGCCGGGGTGGCCAAGGTGGAGGAGAGCCTGACCGCCAGGGAGGAGGCGCCGGCCTCGACCTTCTACACGGTCGTGAAGGGCGACACGCTGTCGGCCATCGCCAAGAAGCACTATGGCAACGCCAACAAGTACCAGCGGATCTTCGAAGCCAACAAGCCGATGCTGAAGCACCCCGACCGGATCTATCCGGGCCAGGTGCTGCGCATCCCGCCGGCCTGAGCCGGCCGGGCTCAGCCCTTGCCGCGCAGCGCCTTCCAGAGGAAGAGCAGCAGCCAGAGCGGCACGACGACCACGGCGCCCAGGAGGAACCAGGTCACGGCGCGGCCGGCATAGTGTTGGATGTTGGCCGCGACCTCGCCGAGCTGGTCGGCGAGCCAGCGCCAGACGGCCACGGGCTGGACGTCGAGGAAGGCCAGCACCGCGCCCACCAGCATCGAGGCGAGGACCAGCTTGACGACCGTGGCGAGGGTGATCTGCGGCATCGGCGGCCGGCTCGGCAGGTGAGGCGCGCTCCCTATAGGAACGTGGGGCGGCAGCGGCAAGGCGGGGAGGGGCGATGCGCTGGAGCCGGTCGTTGACGCTCGTGGGCGTGCACGCCGAGGGCGAGATCGGGCGGATCGTCACGGGCGGCCTCCTGCCCGTGCCCGGTGCCTCGATGCAGGACCGGCTCGCCTGGCTCAACGCCAGCGCGGAGGGCCGGCGCCTGCGCCGCTTCCTGACCTCCGAGCCGCGCGGCTGGCCCGCCATGTCGACCAACCTCCTCCTGCCGGCCTGCGAGCCCGGGGCGGATGCGGGCTTCCTCATCCTCCAGCCCGACCAGGCGCACGCCATGTCGGGCTCGAACGCGATCTGCACCGCCACGGCGCTGGTCGAGCTCGGGATGGTGGCACTCCGCGAGCCCGAGACGCTCGTCACGCTCGACACCGCGGCCGGGCTCGTGCCGGCCCGGGTCGCCTGCGCGCAGGGTCGGGCGCGCGCCGTGACGCTCGACATGCCGGCCTCGTTCGTCGAGGCCGACGGGCTCGTGCTCGAGGTCGAAGGCGTGGGTCGGGTCGAGCTCGCGATCGCCTTCGGCGGGGTCTTCTACGCCCTGGTCGATCCGGCACCGCTGGGTCTTTCGATCGAGCCCGGCGAAGCGCGCCGGCTGGTCGAGGTCGGCGTGCGGATCCTCGAGGCGGCGCAGCGCCGCTTTCGGCCGGTCCATCCCGAGCGGTCGGCGATCGCCGGCATCGCCTACCTCATGTGGTGCGGGCAGGGGCCCGAGGGCCCGCGCAACGCCACCGTCCTCCTCCCCGGCCGGCTCGACCGCAGCCCCTGCGGGACCGGGAGCTCGGCGCGGCTCGCCCTCGACCACGCACGCGGCCGGATCCGTGCGGGCGAGACGCGCGTCTTCCACTCGACGATCGGCACGCGCTTCGAGGCCGAGCTCGCGGGCACGACCGAGCTCGCCGGCCGGCCGGCGGTGCTGCCGCGGCTGCGCGGCCGCGCCTGGCTCTACTCGATCGAGCAGCTCGGCCTCGACCCCGACGACCCGTTCCCGGAAGGGCATATGCTGGCCGACATCTGGGGTGGGGCATGAGCGCCGAGGCGCGGCTGCGGCGCGATGTCCAGGTGCTCGCGGGGGAGATCGGGCCGCGCGCGCCGCGGGTCGGGGACGCGCTTGCCCGGGCCGAGGCGCACGTCCGCGCCGAGCTCGAGGCGGCCGGGCTCGCGGTCGAGCGCCGGCCCTACCGCTTCTTCGGGCGCGAGGTCGCCAACCTCGTGGGCGTCCCGGCCGCGAGCCGCGAGGCGCGCGCCTGGTACCTCGTCGGCGCGCACTACGACAGCATCGCCGCCACCCCCGGGGCCGACGACAATGCCTCGGCCGTGGCGGTGATGCTGGAGCTGGCGCGCCGGCTCGCCGATCACTCGCTGCCGCTCCGCTTCGTGGCCTTCACGATGGAGGAGCCGCCGGCCTTCGGCACGCCCTGGCAGGGCAGCCGGCGGTTCTGCCGGGAGATGCGGCGGCGCGGCGAGCGCACGATGGGCGCCGTGGTCCTGGAGATGGTGGGCTTCACGGCACCGCTGCAGCCCTACCCGAAGGTCCTCGAGGGGCGCGGCTACCGCGCCACCGGCGACTTCGTCGGGGTCGTGGGCGATCGCGGCTCGCAGGACTTCGCCGAGCGGATCGTGGCCGGGATGCGGGCGGCCGGCACGGTGCCGGTGGAGAGCCTGATCGTGGCGCTGCACGGCTGGGTGATGCCGATCGCCCGCCTCTCCGACCACGCCTCGTTCTGGGACCGCGGCTGGCCGGCGGTGATGGTCACCGACACGGCGTTCGTCCGCAACCCCAACTACCACCAGCCGAGCGATACCCCGGACACGCTCGACTACGGCTTCATGGCGCGCATCGCCGATGCGCTCGAGGTGGCGATCCGCGCGCTGCCGGCACCCGGGCCGGATGCGTGATCAACCGGGCGACTGGATGAGCTCCAGGATCAGGTCGTCGCCGAAGCGGGTGTAGACCGCGCGACGGCCCCTGTTCGGTCCGGCCGGCACGGTGATCACCTCGCCCATGCGGCGGAAGCCCGCCGCCTCGAGCTCGGCCAGGAGCCGGTCGAGATCGGTCACATCGAGCGCCACGTGCGCGGCGCCCACGTCGCAGGGCCGATAGCGGGCGATGCCGCGGTCGGCCGGGGTCCGGTAGCGGATCAGCTCGAGCGTGTGGCCGTAGCCGTCGAGGAAGGCGATCTCGACATCGGCATGGCCGAGCCCGGTCACCGCGCCGATCAGAAGGGGATCGCGCGGGCCGCGGTCGCGCAGCGTGAAGCCCAGCACACCGGTCAGGGCCGCCACGGCCGCGTCCATGTCCGCGACCGTGAAGCTCGTGTGGTTGAAGCGCAGGATCTCGGGGCGGGTCATCCTCCGGCCTCCGCGTCGAGGAAGCGGTTGGGGCGCAGGAAAAAGGCCAGGAGCACGCAGCCCTCCTCCGACCAGGCCTCGTGGCGCGAGCCGGCCGGTCGCCAGACATAGTCACCCTTGCGGCAGGTG
>JBBIIE010000045.1:0-21209 GCA_037446605.1 Geminicoccaceae bacterium
GGGGCGCCGCCACGGGTCGTGGGCCGGGACGCGGGCGATCGCCCGCGCCTGGGCGGCCTCCACCGAGGCCGCCGCGGCGGCGAGGTCGACGGTCGCGAGCTGGCCGTCGCGGACGACCTGCCGGCCGGCCACGAACACGTCCCGGACCGCCGCCCGGCCGGCGCCGTGCAGGAGCGAGCGCAGCGGGTCGTGCAGCGGCCGCATCGCCGGGTGGGCGAGGTCGACCAGGACGAGGTCGGCCGCGGCCCCGGGCGCCAGCCGGCCGAGGTCGGGCCGGCCGAGCGCGTCGGCACCGGCGATCGTGGCGGCGTGGAAGGCCGCGGCGGTGGCGAGGTCGGCGACACCGCCGGCGGTGATGCGGGCGGCCAGGATCGCTTCGCGGGTCTCGGCCAGCATGTCGAAGGGCCAGGTGTCGGTGCCGATCGCCACCCGCACGCCGGCGCGCAGGTAGCGGCCGAGGCTCGCCATCGTCATGCCGGTGCGCGCGAAGGTCACCGGGCAGTGGGCGACGGTGACGCCGTGCGCGGCGAGCCGGGCGAGGTCGTCGGCGGTCCGGAAGCGGGTCGCCGGATGGTGGTCCAGATAGATGGCATGCCCGAGGATCAGCTCGGGGGCGAGCAGGCCCTCGCGCTCGAGCCAGGCCACGGTCGAGCAGCCGTGGCGGCGGACCATCTCCTCGACCTCGCTCGCCGTCTGCGCCGCGTGCAGGGTGACCCGGAGCCCGCGGGCGCGCGCGAGCGCGAGGCTCGTGCGCAGCAGATCGGCGGTGCAGGTGTCGGCCTGGGCCGGGGCGAGCAGGCCGTCGAGCCGGCCCGAGGGGTGGGCGCGCGCGGCCTCGATCAGGGCGAGCGCCGCCTCCAGGCCGCGCCAGCCGGCGGCCTCGTCCCAGAGATAGTCGAGGCGGTGCCAGCCGCGCGCCCACCAGCGCGCCTGGCGAAAGGAGGGGGCGAGCCAGGCGCGGATGCCGACCGCCGCCACGGCCGCGCTCCAGCCCTCGTAGGGCGCGGCGATGTCGACCACGCTCGTCGTGCCGGAGAGCAGGAGCTCGCCGAGCGAGGCGGTGGTGCAGGGGGCGAGCGCCTCGGGGTCGGCGTCCAGGAGCTGGGCGTAGGTGTAGAGCTGGTTGCCGTGGAAGGCCTCCGTGCCGACGTCCTCGAACAGCCCCTTGGAGAGGAGCTCGTCGGCGCTGTGGCAGTGGATGTCGACGAGGCCCGGCAGCAGGAGGAGGCCGCGGCCGTCGATCACCCGGCCGGGCGCCGGGCCGGCCGGGACGGTGCCGAGTGCCGCGATCCGGCCGTCCTCGACCAGGAGGTCGAGGTCGCGGGCGTAGCGGTGGCCGCCCGTGCCGGGGTCGTGGACGACCGCCCAGGAGGCGCCGCGGATCAGCAGGGCGGGCTCAGCGGTGGCCGACACGGAAGCGCGCCTCGAGCCAGCGGCTGTAGCGGCCCATCCCGTAGCAGAAGACGAAGAAGACCACCGCCGCGAAGAGGTAGCCCTCGACCACGGCGATCCCCTGCCATTGCGGGTCGCGCAGGCTGGCGCGGATCGAGGAGAGGAAGTCGAACAGACCGACGATGGTGACGAGCGTGGTGTCCTGGAAGAAGCCGATGAAGGTGGTGACCATGGGCGGGATCGAGACCCTGAGCGCCTGCGGCAGCACCACGAGGCCCATGCTCTGCCAGTAGCCGAGGCCGAGCGCGTGCGCCGCCTCGAGCTGGCCCCTGTCGACCGCCTGCAGGCCGCCGCGCACGACCTCGGCGATGTAGGCGGCGGCGAACAGGATGATCGCCACCTGGGCGCGCAGCACCTTGTCGATGGTCCAGCCGGCCGGGAGGAAGAGGGGGAGCAGCACCGAGGCCATGAACAGCAGCGAGATCAAGGGCACGCCGCGGATCAGCTCGATGTAGCCGATCGCGAGCGCGCGCACGGCGGGGAGCGCGGAGCGACGGCCGAGCGCCAGGAGGATGCCGAGCGGAAAGGCGGCGCCGAAGCCCACCACCGCGAGCATCAGGGTCAGGGGGAAGCCGCCCCATTGGCTGGTCGGCACCGGGACGAGGCCGAGCAGGCCGCCGGCCATGAGCAGGTACATGAGGAGGAGCGCCGCGAGCCAGGCCAGGAGCAGCCAGGGCCGCCAGGAGCCCGGCCACATGGTGAGGCCGATCATGGCGAGCATGAGCGCCACCGCCGTGGCCGGCCGCCAGTGCTGCTCGTAGGGGTAGAAGCCGAACAGGTTGAAGCGCAGCTTCTCGAGCAGGAACGGCCAGCAGGCGCCGTCGTTCGCCTTGCAGTCCTGCGGCCCACCGTCCCAGAGGGCGTCGAGCAGCAGCCAGTCGACCGCGGCCGTGGCGAGCCAGAGGAGCAGCACGAGGCAGGCGATCGACACGAGGCTGTTGAGCGGCGAGCCGAAATAGGCCCGGAATGCGCGGCCGAGCTCGCCGCCGCCGGGCGGGCGCAGCGCCCCGCTCGGGCCGGGCGCGGAGGAGAGCGGCGGGCTCGTCGCGGCCATCAGCGGGTCACCAGCGCCACGCGCGCATTGTACCAGTTCATGAAGGCCGAGGTGGCCAGCGAGAGGGCGAGATAGATGCTCATGAAGATGGCGATCGCCTCGATCGCCTGGCCGGTCTGGTTCATGGTGGTGTTGGAGACCGAGACCAGGTCGGGATAGCCGATCGCCACGGCGAGCGAGCTGTTCTTGGTCGTGCTCAGATAGGTCGAGGTGAGCGGCGGGATCATGATCCGCAGCGCCTGCGGCAGGACGACCAGCCGCATGGCCTGGCCGCGGTGCAGGCCGAGCGAGCCGGCCGCCTCCCATTGCCCCTTGGGCACCGCCTGGATGCCGCTGCGCACGATCTCGGCGATCGAGGCCGAGGTGGCGAGCGAGAGCCCGACCAGGAGGGCCGTGAACTCGGGCGAGAGGGCCGCCCCGCCGGAGATCCGGAAGGTGCCGGGCACCGGCCAGTCGACCGCGAGATCGGGGCGCAGGACGAGGCCGAGCGCCAGGGGCGGCAGGAGCGTGAGGGAGAGGATCGACGGCGCGCTCCGCGGTGGCCGGCCGGCGGCGAGCGCCGCCTCGCGGCGGCGGCGGGCGAGCGGCAGGGCGAGGACGAGGCCCGCGACCGCGGCCAGGAGGCAGGCGAGCAGCTCCTTCGACCAGTGCAGGGTCGGCACGAACAGGCCGCCGTTGGAGAGGAAAACGCCCGGCAGCGGCTGCAGCGACTCGCGCACCGGCGGCAGCAGCAGCACGACCGAGTACCAGAAGAAGAGCTGCAGGAGCAGCGGCACGTTGCGCAGGATCTCGACGTACCAGAGCATCAGGCGGGCGAGCAGCGGGTTCGGCGACAGCCGCAGCACGCCCACGACGAGGCCGAGGCCGGTGGCGAGCAGATTGGCCAGGATCGAGACGTAGACGGTGTTCAAGAGGCCGACGAGCAGGACGCGGGCATAGCTGTCGGTCGGCTCGAAGGGGATCAGCGATTCGCCGATCCCGAAGGAGGCCGGCCGCTGCAGGTAGCCGAAGCCGGTGGCGATGCGCTGCCGCTCCAGGTTGGCGGCGACGTTGGCGGCGAGCCACCAGCCGAGCCAGACCACGGCCGCGACGAGGGCCACCTGCCAGAGGAGGCCGCGGACGCGGGCGTCGTAGAGCAGGCGGCGGAGCGGTCCGGCACCGCCCGACCGGCCCACCGCGCCCGGAGATCCGCGTTCGACCATCCCGCCGCCTCCTGCCGCGCAGCGACCCGCCCCCGGGCCGAGCGCGCGGCCGGGGGCGGGTGGGAGCGGAGCTCAGCGGAAGGGGGGCGAGTACTGCAGGCCGCCCTTGGTCCAGAGCTCGTTCGGCCCGCGCGACAGGCCCAACGGCGTGTCCGGCCCGAGGTTGCGGTTGAACATCTCGGCGTAGTTGCCGACCGCCTTGATGGCGCGCACCAGCCACGCCTTGTCGAGACCCATCTGGCCGCCGAGATCGTCCGAGGCACCCAGCATGCGCTGCACCTCGGGGTCCTTGGAGGACTTGGCCATCTCGTCGACGTTGGCGGCGGTGATCCCCTTCTCCTCGGCGGCGATCAGCCCGAAGGCGGTCCACTTGACGATGTCGAACCACTGGTCGTCGCCGTGCCGGACCACGGGTGCCAGCGGCTCCTTGGAGATGGTCTCGGGCAGCACCACGAAGTCGGCCGGGTTGTTGGCGACCGCCCGGGTCGCGGCGAGGTCCGAGCGGTCGGTGGTCAGGACGTCGCACCGGCCGGAGAAGAAGGCGTTGCGCCACTCGTCGGCGCTCTCGAACACCACCGGCCGGAACTTCATGTTGTTGGTCCGGAAGAAGTCGGCGATGTTGAGCTCGGTCGTGGTGCCGGGCTGGATGCAGACCGCGGCACCGTCGAGCTGCTTGGCGCTGGTGACGCCGAGCTTCTTCGGCACCATGAGGCCCTGGCCGTCGTAGAACAGGGTGGGCGCGAAGTTGAAGCCGAGGGCGTTGTCGCGGCCGAAGGTCCAGGTGGTCTGCCGCGAGAGCAGGTCGACCTCGCCCGACTGGAGCGCCTGGAAGCGGGCCTGGCTCGTGGTCGGGACGAAGTCGACCTTCTCGCCGTCGCCGAGCACCGCGGCCGCGACCGCGCGGCAGAAGTCGGCGTCGAAGCCGCGCACCACGCCCTTGCTGTCGGGGAAGGCGAAGCCCGCCGAGGGGGTCGGGATGCCGCACTTGATCTTGCCGCGCGCCTTGATCGCGTCGACCGTGGGCCCGGCGAGCGCGGCGCCGGCGCCGAGCGCGAGCCCGGCAGCGAGCGCGGTCGTGCCGAGGAACGAGGGGAGCCAGGTTCGCATGCCAACCTCCGCGATCATCTGTTCGGCCCGGATCGCCCGGGCGGCACGTCTGTCGGCGCGTGCTGAGGGAGACCTTAGGCGAGCCTGCGGCGGAGTCCATGGCGCACCGGCCGGCGCTCAGCCCGCACCCGCCTCCTTCCGCCGGCGCAGCGCGGCGAGGAGAGGCCAGAAGAGCATGACGAGCCCGAGCGCCATGATCGAGGCGACCAGGCCGTTGGAGACGAAGATCGCGAAGCTGCCCTCGGACAGGAGCAACGCCTGGCGGAAGGACTGCTCGGTGCGATCGCCGAGCACCAGGGCGAGCACCAGCGGCGCCAGGGGGTAGTCGAGCTTCTTCATGACGTAGCCGAGCACCCCGAAGATCAGCATCAGGACGATGTCGAAGGCGGCGTTGTTGACCGTGTAGGCACCGATCGCGCAGACCACGAGGATGATCGCGGCGATCACCGGGAAGGGCACGCGCAGGATCGCGGCGAACCAGGGCACGGCGACGAGCACGATCAGGAGGCCGACGACGTTGCCGAGATACATGGACGCGATCAGGCCCCAGACGAAATCCTTCTGCTCGACGAACAGCATGGGCCCGGGCTGGAGGCCCCACATGACGAGCCCGCCCAACAGCACGGCCGCGGTCGGCGAGCCCGGGATCCCGAGGGTGAGCATGGGCAGGAGGGCCGAGGTGCCGGCCGCGTGTGCCGCGGTCTCGGGGGCGATCACGCCCTCGATCCGGCCCTTGCCGAACTCCTGGCCGTGGCGGCTGAGCCGCCGGGCGACACCGTAGCTCATGAAGGAGGCGGGGGTCGCCCCGGCCGGGGTGATCCCCATCCAGCAACCGATCAAGGCGGAACGGACGATGATCGCCTTGTGGCGGATCATCTCCGCCCAGGTGCGGAGCACCGCCTTCAGGTCGATCCGGCCCTCGCGGCCCCGGAAAGTGAGGCCTTCCTCGACCGATTGCAGGATCTCGGAGATGCCGAAGAGCCCGATCACCACGACCAGGAAGTTGAAGCCGCGCATGAGCTCGGTCGAACCGAAGGTGCCGCGCAACTCGCCCGTGACCGTGTCGAGCCCGACCCCGGCCAAGAGGAAGCCCACCATCATCGAGGCCATGGTCTTGAAGGGCGAGCCCGAGGAGAGGCCGATGAAGCTCGCGAAGGCCAGGAACATCACGGCGAAGAACTCGGCCGGGCCGAAGCGCAAGGCGAAGCCGGCGACGAGCGGCGAGACGAAGGTGATGACGAGGATCGCCACGAAGGCGCCGATGAAGGAGGAGGTGAAGGCGGCGGTCAGCGCCTCGGCGGCGCGGCCGTTCTGGGCCATGGGATAGCCGTCGAAGGTCGTGGCGACCGACCAGGGCTCACCCGGGATGTTGAAGAGGACCGAGGTGATCGCGCCGCCGAAGAGCGCCCCCCAATAGATGCAGGAGAGAAGGATGATCGCCGAGACGGGCTCGAGCGTGAAGGTGAGCGGCAAGAGGATCGCGACACCGTTGGCGCCGCCGAGCCCGGGCAGCACGCCGATCAACACGCCGAGCACGATGCCGGCGACCATGAGCGCGAGGTTGGTGGGGTCGAGCGCGATCGAAAAGCCGTGGAAGAGCGCGAAGAGCTCGCTCATGCGCCGACCAGCTCCGGACGAGACGCTAGGGGGATCGGTGGGGTCGGGTTCGGGCTCAGAAGCCGAGCGCGTGCTCGACCGGGCCCTTCGGCAGCGGCACGAGGAACCAGATCTCGAAGACCAGGAACGTCACGGCGACCAGGGTGGCGGCGACCGGGACCGCCTGGCGCAGCGGGAAGCCGCCGATCCCGCGCATGAACCAGAGCACGAGCCCGGCCGAGGCGGCGTAGATGCCGACGAGGAAGATCGTGGCGCCGTAGACGATGGCCGGGCCGAGGACACGGAAGACCAGGACGAGGCGCGGCCAGCTCACGAACAGTCGATCCTCGCCGCGCCGTCGGACCGCCTCGAGGAGCGCCGCGAGGCTGGCCAGGATGAGCAGGATCCCGACCCAGAACGGGAAGTAGCCGGCCTCGGGGCCGTCGAAGTCCCAGCCGTTGCCGAGCCGCAGCCCCTCGCGAACGGCGAGCCCGCCCACGGCCATGAACAGGAGGGCGAGGACGACCTCGACCGTCGTCCGCCCGATCCCTCGACCACCGCCTGCGAACTGCGGCATCGTGCCCATCCCCCTCGGTCGGTGTTGAGCAGGTCGTCCGACGCGGTGCGTCGCTCACTTCGCCAGGAAGCCGGCTTCCGCCATGAGCTGGCGGTGGCGCTCCTCCTCGCGTTCCAGCCAGGCGCGGAACTCGGCGCCCTGGAGTGCCGAACGATTGAAGGCGCCCTGGGACATGAGCTCGGCCCACTCCGGCGTGGCCCGGACCTTGTCCAGGAGCTCGATGTAGAAGCGGAGCTGCTCGTCGCTCACGCCGGCCGGCATGAAGATGCCGCGCAGCATCAGGTACTCGACGTCCAGACCCTGGCTCCTGCAGGTCGGGATGTCGGCCCAGGACATGGTGTCGGTGATCTTGTCCGGATACGGCATGGGCTGGGAATCGAAGACGCAGAGCGGGCGAACCTTGCCGGCCTTCCAGTGGCTCACCGCCTCGATCGGATTGTTGACGCTCGTGTCGATGTGACCGCCGACGAGCTGGACGGCCACCTCGCCGCCGCCCTTGTAGGGCACGTAGGTGAACTGCGCGCCGGTCGCCTTGCCGATCGCCACCGTGATGATGTGATCCTCTTGCCGGGAGCCCGTGCCGCCCATCCGCAGCTTCTGGGTCTTGCCGGCGGCGACCAGCTCGGCGACGGTCTTCCAAGGCGCTGCGGTGTTGGCCCACAGAACGAACTCGTCGAGCGCCAGCATCTTGACCGGGGTGATGTCGGTCCAGCGGAACGGCACCCCGGTCGCCATCGGCGTGGTGAACAGGCTCGACAGGGTGATCAGCAGGAGATGCGCGTCACCTTTCTTCTCCTTGACCTCGAGAAGGGCCTCGGCACCGGCGCCGCCGCCCTTGTTCTGGACGACGATCGGCTGCTTCATGAGGCCGTGCTTGGCGACGATCGCCTGGATCATGCGGGCCATCTGGTCGGCGCCGCCGCCCGTGCCGGCCGGGACGTAGAACTGGACCGGCTTGCTGGGCTCCCACGCCTGGGCGGTCGCGGCGAGGCAACACGCGCCCAACACCATAGCGCAACCGCGCAACACGCGACGGCAAACGACCCTCATGCCTTCCTCCCGGAACCGATGTACCGGCCTCCCTATCAGGTCTTCTCACGTTGTCAAAACACTTCGGGTGTTAGTGGCGAAAGAAAAACTTTCGCCGCTTGCGGCGCGACGTCCGCCTCGCCACGCTGCGGGCGCCGGGAGACGCCGGCCGGAGGGAGATCGCCCGCGTGAATCTCGCCCATCTGTTCCTGCGCATCGCCCGTCGCGATCCCGTGGCGCCCGCGGTCGGGCTCGGCGCGGGCACGCTTTGGACCTACCGGGAGCTGGTCGAGCGCGCCCAGCGGCTGGCCGGTGGCCTCACCGGCGCGCTCGGCTGCACGCCCGGCGACCGGGTCGCGATCGTCATGGAGAACCGCCCGGAGTATCTCGAGATCGAGCTCGCCGCCTGGTGGGCGGGGCTCGCCATCGTGCCGATCAACGCCAAGCTGCACCCCAGGGAGCTGGCCTGGATCCTCGGGCATTCCGAGCCGCGCGTGGCCTTCGTCTCGACCAAGCTCGCCCCTGCGGTCGCCGAGGCCGGCGCGCCGCCGGGCTGCAAGGTGGTCGAGGTCGCCGGCGTCGAGCATCGCCGGCTCGCCGCGGCGGACGGCCCGCCCATGGCCGAGGTCGGCCCGGACGCGCTGGCCTGGCTCTTCTACACGAGCGGCACGACCGGCCGGCCCAAGGGTGCCATGATCACCCACCGCAACTTGCGGGCGATGAGCTACGCCTACCACATCGACGTCGACGAGGTGGAGCCGCGCTCGGCCCTCCTCCACGCCGCCCCCCTGAGCCACGGCTCGGGCTGCTATGTGAGCCCGCACGCGGCCGTGGGCTCCTGCCACGTCGTGCCGGAGAGCGGCGGCTTCGACGAGGCCGAGCTGTTCGAGCTCTGGCGCGCCTGGCGGCGGGTGCACCTGTTCGCCGCGCCCACCATGGTCAAGCGGCTGGTCCGCCACGCCCGCGCCCACGGGCTCCCGGGCGAGGGGCTCGCCACCATCGTCTACGGTGGTGCGCCCATGTACCTGGCCGACCTCGAGGAGGCGCACGCGGTGCTCGGCTTCAGGCTGGCGCAGCTCTACGGCCAGGGCGAATCGCCCATGTGCATCACCGCGCTCTCCCGGCGCGAGCACGCGGCGGCGGCCGCGGCCGGGCGCAGCGACATCCTGCAGTCCGCCGGCACCGCGCAGACCGTGGTCGAGGTGCGGATCGCCGACGAGGAGGGCCGCACCCTGCCGCCCGGCGAGGTCGGCGAGGTGCTGGCGCGCGGCGACAGCGTCGTGCCCGGCTACTGGCGCGATCCCGAGGCGAGCCGGCGGACGATGGGCGACGGCTGGCTGCGGACCGGCGATCTCGGCAGCCTCGATGCGGCCGGCTACCTGACCCTCAAGGACCGCTCCAAGGACCTGATCATCTCGGGCGGCGTCAACATCTACCCGCGCGAGGTGGAGGAGGCGCTCCTCGCCCATCCCGCGGTCAGGGAGGTCTCGGTCGTCGGGCTGCCGGACCCGGAGTGGGGCGAGCAGGTGGTGGCCTGCGTGGTGGCCGAGCCCGGGACCACGGCCGAGGAGCTCGAGGCGCACTGCCTGCGGCAGATCGCCCGCTTCAAGCGGCCGAAGCGCTGGGTCTTCCTCGAGGCGCTGCCGAAGAGCGCCTACGGCAAGATCCTCAAACGCGAGCTCAGGGAGCGGCTGCTCGCCCCCGGGCCGCCGACCCGAGGCTCCAGCTAGCCGGCGCCGACCTCGAGCCAGAGGCTCGTCTCGAAGGCGCCCGGGAGGAGGGGGAGGGCGGCGAGCGGGCTCGAGGCGATCCGCCCGGCGCGGCGGGTCACCATCCAGCGGGCGGCCCAGATCGGGCGGAAGCGCCCGCCCAGGAGCAGGGCCGCCACCACGGTCTGCTCGTTGTAGCCGCGCCAAGCCCAGCCCTCGGGGTAGGCGTCGGGCAGGAAGACGTCGTGGAGGTGGACGAGCACGCCCGGGCCGAGCCGCGGCAGGAGCCGGCAGACGAGCAGGTCGACGTCACTGCCCGGGACCGAAAGATGGCTCGAATCGACGAACAGCACGTCGCCCGGGCCGAGTGCCTCGGCGAGCGCGAGCTCGGCCTCGCCGAGCAGATGCGGGCGGTGCTCGACCGGCGCGCCGGGCAGGGGGGCCCTGGGCTCCGGGTCGACCGCGACGAGCCGGCCGGAGCCCTCCTCGGCGAGCGCCCGGGCCAGGAACCGGGTCGAGTGGCCGGAGCCGATCTCGAGGACGAGGCGCGGGCGGCGGTCGCGCAGGAGCGCGTAGGCGATCGCCGCATCGAGCCTCGGGAACCAGTCCTGGTCGAGGCGCGGCTGCGGGGCGGGCCCGTGCATCGAAGCGAGCCGCGCCGCGTGCCGCTCGGCCAGGGCCAGGGTGGCCCGGAAGGCCGGCTCGTGGCGGGCGAGGTGCGGCTCGAGCTCGGGATAGGTGGCGGGCGGGCGGATCGCCGGGGCGTGCCGGCAGGGGAGGAAGAAACCCGGCCGGCTCAAGGCTCGAGGACCATCCCCTCGCGGCCGACGAGCGAGCCCGGCCGGCGGTCGCTCAGGGCGGCGTCGATCAGGTCGAGGGCGGTGTCCTCGCGCTCCGGGTCGTGGTGGAAGGTGACGAGCCGTCCGGCGCCGGCGCGCTCGACCAGCCGCAGCCCCTCCTCCCAGGTCGAGTGGCCCCAGCCGCGGAAGCGGGCCATCTCGGCATCGGTGTAGGTGGCATCGTAGATGACGATCTGCGCCCCTTCGATCAGCGCGAGCACGTTCGGATCGTGGCCCCGCTCGGGGTGCTCGGTGTCGGTCACGTAGCAGACCGAGCGGCCGGCATACTCGATCCGGTAGCCGGTCGCACCGCCCGGATGGACGAGCGGTGCGGTGCGCACGCGCACGCCCGGGAAGGGCTCCAGCGGCTCGCCCGCCGCGAAGTCGTGGAAGGCGATGCAGGCGTGCATGATGTCGAGCGGCACCGGGAAGTAGGGGCTCTCCATGAGCCGGCCGAGCACCTCCTGGAGCGTGCGGCCGGAGCGCCCGAGGTGCCCGGCCCAGAACTCGAAGCAGTTGCCGGTCTGGTAGGCGGGCTTGAAGAAGGGCAGGCCCATCACGTGGTCGAGGTGGGTGTGGGTGAGGAGGATGTGCGCGTCGCGGCGCTGGCCGTCGGCCGCGGCCATGGCGTTGCCGAGCACACGCAGGCCGGTGCCGGCATCCAGGATCAGCCGGTGGGGCCCGCAGCGCACCTCCACGCAGGCGGTGTTGCCGCCGAACCGACGGGTCGCCGGGCCGGGGCAGGCGACCGTGCCGCGCACGCCCCAGAGCTTGACCCAGAACTCGCCTCGCCCGGCCATCGCCCCGCCCGGCCGTCATCCGGTTGCCGATGCCGCGCGCAGAATGAGCAGGAAACGGCGGGCGCATCAACGCCCGGGCGCATCGGCGCCGCCGCCCGGGCGTTAGGTGGCGCTTAACCTTTCCGCGCCAGAGTGGCCGGCAGCCGCCGGGCGGCAGCCCGAGACGGCCGATCAGCCACCAGCCGGACGCACACGATGCGAAGCATCCTCCGCACGGCCGGGCTCCTGCCGCTGCTTGCCGCGGCGGCCGGCCCGGCCTCGGCCTCGACCACCACGGGCAACCTCGCCGTGTCGGTCGAAGTCGTCGCCACCTGCAAGGTCGGCGCCGCCTCGCTCGGCTTCGGCACCTACGGTGTCGGGCAGACGGCCGACCTGCGCGCCCAGGGCAGCATCGCCTACGAGGGCTGCGGAACCGCGCCGATCAAGGTCGCGCTCGACGGCGGCACGAGCCGCAACCCGGGCGCCCGCACCCTCGTCTCGAGCGGCGGCAGCAAGCTCGCCTACCAGCTCTACCGCGACAGCTCCCGCTCCAAGGTCTGGGGGACGGGCTCGAGCGCCCTCTCCTTCACCCCCTCGAGCGGGACCGGCAGCCTCGTGGTCTACGGCTCGATCCCGGGCGGCCAGTCGGTACCGGTCGGCCGCTACACCGACACCGTGCTCGTGACCATCGACTTCTGAGCCGGGCGGCGCGCCCGTGGGCGCCGCGGCCGGGCGCTTGCCCGACCGGGAGCGGGCTCGTAACCACGGGCGGAGCGGGGCGCGGCGGGCGGCCCGGTGCGGGGGGAACGGCGGTGGTGCCAGGCGAGGGACAGGGCCGGGGGACCCGGACGGTCTGCACCACCTGCTACATGTGCGCCTGCCGCTGCGGGATCCGGGTGCATCTGGAGGACGGGCGGCCGCGCTTCATCGACGGCAACCGCAGCCATCCCGTCAATCGCGGCGTCGTCTGCGCCAAGGGCTCGGCCGGCATCATGCACCAGGAATCGCCGGCCCGCCTGCGTGCGCCGCTCAAGCGGGTGGGCGAGCGCGGCCGCGACGCCCTGGTCGAGATCTCCTGGGACGAGGCGATGGCGATCGCAACGTCCTGGCTCGCCGAGGTCCGCGCGCGCGATCCGCGGAAGCTCGCCTTCTTCACCGGCCGCGACCAGAGCCAGGCGCTGACCGGCTTCTGGGCGGCGCAGTTCGGCACCCCCAACTTCGCCGCGCACGGCGGCTTCTGCTCGGTCAACATGGCGGCCGCCGGCATGTACACGCTCGGCGGCTCGTTCTGGGAGTTCGGCGAGCCCGACCTCGAGCACGCCCGGATCTTCCTCGTGTTCGGCGTGGCCGAGGACCACGACAGCAACCCGCTGAAGCTCGGCCTCGCCGCCATGAAGGCGCGCGGTGGGCGGATCGTGGCGATCAACCCGGTGCGCACCGGCTATGCGGCGATCGCCGACGACTGGCTGGCGATCCGCCCCGGGACCGACGGGCTCCTCGTGCTGGCGCTGGTCCACGAGCTCCTGCGCGCCGGGCGCATCGACGCGCCCTACCTTGCCGAGTGCACCAATGCCGGCTGGCTCGTGATCGAGGACCCGGGTGCCGCCGACGACGGCCTGTTCGCCCGCGATCCGGCCGGCCGGCCGCTCTGCCGCGACCGTGGCGACGGCGCGCTGCGCCCGGTCGACGATCCGGCGAGCCGGCCGGCGCTGCGCGGCGGCGCGATCCTGCCCGACGGGCGGCGCGCGCGCCCGGTCTTCGAGATCCTGGCCGGGCGCTACCTCGACCCGGCCTTCGGCCCGGAGGCGGCGGCGGGCCCGACCGGCATCCCGGCGGCCACGATCCGGGCGCTCGCCGCCGCGCTCGCCGGCGCCGCCTTCGACGACCCGCCGGTGGTCGAGGAGGCCTGGACCGACTGGCGCGGGCGCCGCCACGCGCGGGTCGAGGGACGGCCGGTCGCGATCCACGCGATGCGCGGCATCTCCGCCCACAGCAACGGCTTCCAGACCTGCCGGGCGCTCCACCTCCTGCAGCTCCTCCTGGGTGCCGTCGACCGGCCGGGAGCGTTCCGCTTCAAGGCGCCCTACCCACGGCCGATCCCGCCCGGGCCCAAGCCGGCCGGCAAGCCCGGCCAGGTGGCCCCCGGCCGGCCGATGCCGGGCTTGCCGCTCGGCTACCCGCTCGGCCCCGAGGACCTCCTGGTCGAGGCCGACGGCAGCCCCTGCCGGATCGACAAGGCGTTCTCCTGGGAGGCGCCGCTCGCCGCGCACGGCCTCCTGCACAGCGTCATCGGCAACGCCTGGCGCGGCGATCCCTACCCGATCGACGTGCTGTTCCTCTTCATGGCCAACATGGCCTGGAACTCGGCCATGGCGACGACGCACACGATCGCCATGCTGACCGACCGCGACCCGGCCACGGGCGGCTACCGCATCCCGCGCATCATCTACAGCGACGCCTTCTGGTCCGAGACCGTCGCCTACGCCGATCTGGTGCTGCCCGACACCACCTATCTCGAGCGCTGGGACGCGCTCTCCCTGCTCGACCGGCCGATCGGCAAGGCCGATGCGCTGTGCGACGCCATCCGCCAACCGGTCCTGGCACCGGACCGCGACGTCCGCCCGTTCCAGGACGTGCTGATCGAGCTCGGCGCGCGGCTGCGGCTGCCCGCCTTCGTCCACGAGGACGGCCGTCCGCGCTACCCGGGGGGCTATGCCGACTATCTCGTCAACCACGAGCGCGCTCCCGGGATCGGCCCGCTCGCCGGCTGGCGAGGGACGGCGGGCGAGCGGGTCGGCAAGGGTCCGCCCAACCCGCGCCAGCTCGAGGCCTACGTCGCCAACGGCTGCTTCCTCGAGCACAGGCTGCCGCCCGGGCGGCGCTACATGAAGCCGGTCAACCGGGACTATCTGGAGCTCGCCGTCGAGCTCGGCCTCCTGGGCAAGGCCGAGCCGATCCTGCCGCAGCTCTACGCCGAGCCGCTGCAGCGCTTCCGCCTGGCCGCCCGCGGGCACGGCGCCGTCCAGCCGCCCGAGGCGCTGCGGGCGCGCATCGAGCGGTTCCTCGACCCCCTGCCGTTCTGGTACGCGCCGCTCGAGCAGGAGGCCGGCGCGGCCGATCGCTTCCCGCTCGCCGCGGTGACGCAGCGGCCGGCCGCCATGTACCATGCCTGGGGCTCGCACAACGCCTGGCTGCGGCAGTTCCTGGGCGACAATCGGCTGTGCCTGGCGCGCGCCACGGCGGCGGCGCTCGGCATCGCGGACGGCGATCCGGTCTGGATCACGAGCCGGCTCGGGCGGGTGCGCGCGGTGGCCCGGCTGGTGGACGGGGTCGAGCCCGGGACGGTCTGGACCTGGAACGCGATCGGCAAGCGCGGCGGTGCCTGGGGGCTCCCGGCCGACGCCGGCGAGGCGACCACGGGCTTCCTCCTGAACCACCTGATCGACGAGCTGGCGGCCGGCGGCGATGCCGGGCTCCGCCTCGCCAACGCCGACCCGGTCACGGGGCAGGCCGCCTGGTACGACCTGCGCGTGCGGGTCGAGAAGGCGGCCGCGGGCGAACCGGCCACGGCCGAGCCGCGCCTGGCACCGCTGCCGCGCCCGCCCGGCCTGCCCGAGCCACCGCGCGAGCTGCGCTGGGGGGCGGCGTTCCGCGCGGCGCGGGAGGCCGCCGGGCGCGGGGCCGGACCTTGACCGCCCTGCCCGATCCGCCGCCCACCCGGAGGCTCGGCCTCGTCATCGACCTCGACACCTGCGTCGGCTGCCAGGCCTGCGTGGTGGCGTGCAAGGAGTGGAACGGCGGCGGCCATCCGGCGCCGCTCTCCGACCTCGACCCCTACGGTGCGCGCGCCAGCGGGACCTGGCTCAACCGGGTGCACGGCTTCGAGGTCGGCGAGGGTGCGGCCGGCCGCACGGTCTACTTCCCGCGCTCCTGCCTGCACTGCGAGAACGCCGCCTGCGTCACCGTCTGCCCGACCGGCGCCTCCTTCAAGCGCGCCGAGGACGGCATCGTGCTGGTCGACGCGGACAAGTGCATCGGCTGCGGTCTGTGCGCCTGGGCCTGCCCGTACGGTGCCCGCGAACTCGACCGCCCGACCGGCGTGATGAAGAAGTGCACGCTCTGCGTCGACCGGATCCACGATCCGCGCCTGCCCGAGGCCGAGCGCGAGCCGGCCTGCGTCGCCACCTGCCCGGCCAGGGCCCGCCATTTCGGCGATCTCGCCGATCCCACGAGCGCGGTCTCGCGGCTCGTGGCCGAGCGCGGCGGCGTCGATCTCCTCCCCGAGCTCGGCTACCGACCGACCAACAAGTACCTGCCGCCGCGGCCCGGGTGGCGGCTCGCCGAGACCGGTGCCGCGCTCGCCGATGCGCCCGCGGAGGGCGGCTTCCTCGGCTGGCTCGACCGCCTGCTCGGGGGGTGAGCGCGTGCACCCGGCACCCTCGATCCTGCTCTTCACGACGCTCTCCGGGGCGGGTTACGGCCTGCTCGCGGTCTGGAGCCTGGCCGGGCTCGCCGGAATCGTCCCGGCGACCCCGATGGCCGGTGCGCTCGGGCTCGGCCCGGCGCTCGTCCTGGTGACCGCCGGGCTGCTCGCCTCGACCTTCCATCTGGGTCGGCCGGAGCGGGCTTGGCGCGCGGTCGGTCAATGGCGCACCTCCTGGCTGTCGCGCGAGGGGCTGGCGGCACTCGCCACCTACCCGCCGGCGCTCCTCCTGGCGGGGCTCTGGGTCCTGGGCGGCCGGGCCGCCGCCCCGCCGGCGCTCCTGGCCGCGGTCGGCGCCGCCACCACGGTCGCCTGCACCGGCCAGATCTACGCGACGCTCAAGCCGATCCCGCGCTGGCACCAGCCGCTCACCACGCCCGTCTACCTGGCCCTGGCGCTCGCCGCCGGCGCCCAGCTCGCCCTCCTCCTGGCGGCCCTGCTCGGCCCGGTGCCCGCGCCGCTGGGCGGGCTCGTGCTCCTGACCCTGCCCCTGGCCTGGGGGCTCAAGCTCCTGTGGTGGCGGGCCGGCGACGGGGCGGATCCGATCGCCTCCGCGGATGCCGCGATCGGCCTTCCCGGCCGCGGTCCGGTACGTCTGGTCGAGCCGCCGCACACCGCCTCCAACTACCTGCTCGACGAGATGGGCTACCGGGTGGCGCGGCGCCACGCCGCCAAACTGCGCCGACTGGCCCTCCTGTTCGGCCTGGCGCTGCCCTGGGGGCTCGCGGCGGTCGGCCTCGCGCTCGGCGGCGCGCTGCTCGTGGTGGCGGCGCTCGTCGGCACCCTCGGGCTCGCGCTCGGCCTAGCGATCGAGCGCTGGCTGTTCTTCGCCGAGGCCCGCCACACCGTCACGCTCTGGTACGGCGAGCCGGCGGTCTGAGGCGCGGCCTCAGCCGGCGCGGGCGAGCCGGCGCGGCGGTTCGGGGGCGAGCACCAGCCGCCCGCGCATGAACGCGGTGACATCCGCCTCCGGCATCGGCCGGGCGAAATGGTAGCCCTGCGCCTCGTCGCAGCCCTCGCGCTCGAGGAAGCGGCGCTGCAGCTCGGTCTCGACACCCTCGGCGACGACCCGCCGGTCGAAGGTGCGGGCGAGGCCGATGATGGTGCGCACGATCGCCTCGTCGGCCGGGTCGCGGCCGACCTCGCGCAGGAACGACTTGTCGATCTTGATGCGGTCCACGGGCAGGCGCTTGAGGCAGGCGAGCGAGGAGTAGCCGGTGCCGAAATCGTCGATGGCGAGGCTCACCCCCATGGCCGCCACGGCGTCGAGGCAGCGCCGGATGGTGATCTGGCTCGGGTCGACGAACAGGCTCTCGGTCACCTCGAGCTCGAGCAGGTGCGGCGGCACGCCGGTCTCGGAAAGCAGCCGACGCAGGAGCGCCGGAAGGTCGCGCTGGCGGAGCTGGGCCGCCGACACGTTGACCGCGACCCGCACCGGCCAGCCGAGCTCCAGCCAGCGCCGCGCCGCCTCGAGCGCCTCCTTGAGGATCCAGGCGCCGAGTGGCCGGATCAACCCGTTGCTCTCGGCGACCGGGACGAACTCGACCGGCGGCACCATGCCGCGGTCGGGATGGCGCCAGCGGATGAGCGCCTCGCAGGCGACCACGGCGCTGGTCGCCAGATCGATCTGCGGCTGGTAGTGGACCAGGAACTGGCCCTCCTCGAGGGCCCGGCGCAGCTCGCGCTCCATGGCCTTCCTGGCCTTGAGCGTGCTGTCCATGCGCGGGTCGAACAGGAGCAGCCGCCCGCCACCCTCGCGCTTGGCCTCGTCGACCGCGAGTTCGGCCGAGCGCATGAGCTGGTCGAAGCCGCTGCCGTGGTCCGGGTAGAGCGCCACGCCGATGGTCGCCGAGGGCGTCACCTCGACGCCCGCCACCTCGAGCGGCCGGGCCACGAGCTCCAGGGCGTCGCGCGCCCGCTCCTGGGCGGCGGCGGCATCGGCGAGGTCGGGCAGGAGGAGGGCGAAGCGGTCGCCGCCGAGCCGGCCGGCCCGGCCGTGCGCGCCGGCCAGCGCGCCGAGCCGCTCGGCGGTCCGGCGCAGGACCTCGTCGCCGGCGCCGTAGCCCCAGCAGGCGTTGACGTCCTTGAGCCGGTCGAGGTCGAAGGCGAGCAGCGCCGCCCGCCCGCCGGGCGGGATGGCACGCAGGAGCGTGCCGGTGGCGAGCCGCATGGCGAGCTTGCCGGGCAACCCGGTGAGCGGATCGCGGTCGCCGACCAGATCGATCGTCAACGGACCCGGTGTCGCGGCGGTTCCGCCCGAGGGGGCTTCGGCCGCGACCGGGGTGGCCGCGGTCTCGGTGCGGCCGCCCGTTGCCCGCCCGCGGCGGGTCGCGAGGCGGAGCGAGCCCAGGTAGCCTGCGAGCAGTGCGGCCGCCGGCAGGATCTGCTCCAGGACCAGGAGCCAGCCGATCACCACACCACCGGCGAGGCCACCCAGGGCGAGCAGGAGCGCCGGCTCGACGGTGCGGGGCAGCGCCGCCCGGGGGCCGGCCGCGGCCGGCTCGGGCGCGGGGTCGCGGCTCGAGGGCCCGATCACCAGCAGCAGCCCCGGCTCGCCCTCGGAGGGCGCCGTCACGACCGACCTCGGCCGCGGATCGCCGCCGACGGCGACGGGCCGGGGGACGCGGACCGGGTGCCTCGCATGCGCCCCTCTCTCCCGCTGGTTGAGAACCTCTGGGCCACGTTTTCCGGCAGGAACCGTTGTGCGGCACGGCAAGCGGTTTTTCAAGCACAGATCGTGGTCATCTTTAGGTTGTGGAGCGACGTGCCCCGCGCTGTGGCATGCGGGGGTCCCGAGGGCCCTCGGCCGAGCCCCGTTGCCGCCCGAGGGAGCGCGTGCGATCTCTGCCCGGCGCCCGCGGCGCGGCGGCGTCGGGCGAGGGGAGGCGAGCATGAACCGCATCGATCTGGAGGGCCGTCGGGCGGTGGTGACCGGCGGGGCGCAGGGCATCGGCCGGGCGATCGTCGAGCGGCTCCTCGCTTCGGGCGCGGCCGTGGCGATCTGGGATCGCGATCCGGGCGAGGCCGAGCGGGCGGCACGCGAGCTCGCCGCGCGGGGCCGGGTCGTGGTGGCCCCCGTCGACGTCACCCGCTCGGCCGAGGTCGAGGCCGCGGTGCGCGCGACCGACGCGGCCCTGGGCGGGATCGACATCCTGGTCTGCAACGCCGGCATCGCCGGTGCGACGCGGCCGCTCGTCGACTATCCCCTCGAGGAGTGGCAGCGGATCCTCGACATCGATCTGACCGGCGTCTTCCTCTGCCTCAAGGCGGTCGTGCCGCAGATGATCGCCCGCAACTTCGGCCGCATCGTCAACGTCGCCTCGATCGCCGGCAAGGAGGGCAACCCGAACGCCGCCGCCTACAGCGCCGCCAAGGCCGGGGTGATCGCGCTCACCAAGTCGCTCGGCAAGGAGCTCGCGGGCCACGACATCGCGGTCAACTGCATCACCCCGGCTGCCGCCCGCACCCGCATCTTCGAGCAGATGAGCGAGGAGCACATCGCCTACATGCTGCAGAAGATCCCGCGCGGCCGGTTCGTCGAGGTCGGGGAGATCGCGGCCATGGTCGCGTGGCTGGTCTCGGCCGAGAACTCGTTCACGACCGGAGCCGTGTTCGACCTCTCGGGCGGCCGCGCCACCTATTGAGCCGGCGGCGGCGCCGTGGTCGAGCCGTTCTGGACCTCGCTCGTGGCGCTCCTCGTGACCGTCGATCCGCTCGGGCTCGTGCCGATCTTCGTGGCGCTCACCCCGGGCGCGAGCGAGGCCGAGCGCGCCGTGCTCGCGCGCCGCGCCGTGCTGCTCGGCGCGCTGGTCCTGCTGCTGTTCGCGATCGCCGGCGAGAAGGTGCTGGGCTGGCTCGGCATCGGCATGGGCGCCTTCCGCATCGCGGGTGGCCTGTTCCTCTTCCTGCTCGCGCTCGAGATGGTCTTCGAGCGGCGTGGCCAGCGCCGCGGCGGCACCGCCGGGGGGGTCGTCGAGGACCGCCACGGCGCCGACCTGGCGGTGTTCCCGCTCGGCATCCCGCTGATCGCCGGTCCCGCCTCGATCACCACCACGATCCTCGTCGCCGACCGGCTCGACCCGATGGTGGCGGGCCGCATCGCCGTGCTCGCGGCGGTGGTCGCGGCGCTCGGGCTCACCTGGGCGGCGCTCCTGGTGGCGAGCCGCCTCGCGCGGGTGATGGGGCCGACGCTGATCTCCGTGCTGTCGCGGCTGCTCGGTCTGCTGCTGGGCGCGCTCGCGGCGCAGTACGTGGTCGACGGGATCCGCGACGCGCTCGCCGCGGGCTAGACGGGCGCCGCCGCGAGCTCCTCCTCGAGCGCGCGGACCACGCGCGCATCGTAGCGGTCGGGATGCCCGCGCAGCACCGCCAGCACCTCCGCGGCGGGCGCCGCGTCGCGATAGCTGCGCGGCCGGGTGCGGGCGAGGAACACGTCGGCCACCGCCAGCACCCGGCCGGCCGGACCGATGGCCTCGCCGGCCAGCCCGCGCGGATAGCCGGTGCCGTCCAGGCGCTCGTGCATCTGGGCGATCGCCTCGGCGACCGGCAGGTCGAGCTCGACGCCGTCCAGGACGCGCAGCGCGTGCGCCAGATGCGCCTGCATCCGAGCCTGCTCGGCCGCGTCGTGCCGGCCCTCCTTGGTCAACAGCTCGCGCGGCACGAACGGCTTGCCGATCTGCGACAGCTCGCCCGCGAGGCGCACCGTGGCGATCGTGCGCGGCTCGAGGCCGAGGCGCAGCGCCAGCCGCTCGGCCAGCGCGGCGAGCGCCCGGCTGTGGCCGAGCAGGTAGGGATCGGCCAGCTCGACGGTGCGCACCAGCGCCGCCACGGTCTGCTCGCGCAGCCGCTCGGCCCGCTCGCGCTCGCGGGCGAGCTCGGTGAGATCGCGCGTCACCCGCAGCAGGCGGCGCCCGCCGGCCGGGTCGGGCAGCTCGAGGGCGATCCCGTGCAGGAGCCGCTCGCGGCCGCCCAGGCGGACGCGGAGCTCGGGGAGGACCGCGGCACCGGTCGCGCGCGCCTCCCTCTCGAGCCGGGCGAGCGCGGCCGCGGTCTCCGGTTCGAGCAGCTCCTCGTCGCGGCGGCCGAGCAGCTCGCCCTGGCCGTGGCCGAGGGCGGTGGCCAGCGCCCGGTTGGCGAACAGGTAGCGGCCCTCGGCGTCCTTGAGCCCGACCAGATCGGGCACCGCCCCGCTGATCTCGTCGAGCAGCCGGCGCTCGGCCTCGATCCGTCCGGCGAGCGTGCGGTACTGCTCGGCGAGCGCGCGCTGGTGGCGGGCCGCCTGCGCCGCCTGCAGGAGCCCGACCAGCGTGCCCAGCGCCAGCGCCAGACCGCCGGCGAGCGCGCGCAGCGTCCAGGCGCGCTCGGTCAGCGGCGCCAGCGCCG
>JBBIIE010000046.1:0-21021 GCA_037446605.1 Geminicoccaceae bacterium
CGTCCCCGCGCGAACCGGCCGGGGGCGAGGTCCCGACGAAGCGGGTTCGCGCACCACCCGGTCGACGGTTCCGTTCCCGCTCTCGGCGCCGGTCGATCGAGGGAGGAACGAAACGACCGGCGATCGCGGAGGCATGCCCAGCCACGGGTCGCGGACGGACGCGGGTGCCGTTCGGTGACGGCGAACCGATCCCCGACACCGACGCGGCGGATGCGGTCGTCGGCGGTCCCCGCGCCGGCGGCGGAGGGAGGGGCGTTCCCGGAACCGGCCGGACGCCGGCCGGCGGCCGCGGCCGCGAGGATCGGATCGACGGGCTCCGGCGGCGACGACACGGTCCGGGGCGACGCCGCGGCCATCGAGGGCACGGGCCGCGGCGGGGCCGACCGGATCGTCGCCGGCGCGCGGTGGCGCTTGCCGGCGAGCGGGCGGTGGCGCCAAGCTGCGCGCGTGCGCACGGCGCCCGGCGGGCCCGCCGAGTCGCCCGGGGAGGCCCTCGCATGCAGCTCGTGCTCTGGAGCTACTGGCGTTCGTCGGCCTCCTACCGCGTGCGGATCGGCCTCGCCCTCAAGGGCCTCGACTACGCGTATCGCGCGGTCGATCTCGTGCGCGGCGAGCAGGCCGATCCGGCCTACCGCGCCAGGCACCCGCAGGCCCTCGTCCCCACGCTCGAGGTCGACGGGGTCCCGCTGATCCAGTCGCTCGCCATCCTGGAGTGGCTCGAGGAGACCTTCCCGACCCCGCCGCTCCTGCCGAGCGAGCCCTTCGCGCGCGCCCGGGTGCGGGCCTTCGCCCAGGCGATCGCCTGCGAGCTGGCCCCGCTCTCGAACCTCGCCGTCCGCCGCTACCTCGCAGACGAGCTCCGGCTCGACGAGGCGGCGCAGACCCGTTGGCACCATCGCTGGCTCGAGGCCGGGCTCGGCGCGTGCGAGCGGATGGTCGCGGACGCGCCCGGGCCCTTCTGCTTCGGCAGCGCGCCCGGCCTCGCCGACTGCCTGCTCGTCCCGCAGCTCTACAACGCCCGGCGCTACGGCTTCCCGCTCGACCCGTTCCCGCGCCTGCGCGAGGCCGATGCGGCGATGCTGGCACTCCCGGCCGTGCAGCGCGCCGCCCCGGAGGCGCAGCCCGACGCGCCGCGCGGCTGAGGTCCCGCGGCGGCGCCGGGGGGCCGGCATGGCCGTGGTCGGCGAGGCGCTCCTCGGCGTGGCGCTCGTGGTGGCGCTCGGCCTCGTGCTGCGGCGCAGCGGTGCCCTGCCCGCACCGGCCTGGGCGCCGCTCGAGCGGCTGACCTACTTCGTCCTGTTCCCCGCCCTCCTGTTCCTGGAGCTGGCGCGCGCCGATCTGGCCGGTGCCGGCGCGCCGCGGGTGGCGGCGGCACTCCTGGGCGCGCAGCTCGGCATGTTCGCGCTCGCCTTCGCGCTGCGCCGGCCGCTCGGCCTCGACGGGCCCGGGCTCGGGGCGCTGGTCCAGGGGGTGGTGCGCTGGAACAGCTACACCGCGCTGGCGCTGGCACCCCTCTTGTTCGGGCCGGCGGCGCTCGGGCTCGCCGCGGTCGCGGTCGGGGCACTCACGCCGACGGCGAACGTCCTGAGCGTCTGGGTGCTGACCCGGCACGGCGGCGAGCCGCGGGCGCGCCTTGCGGTGCTGCGCGGGCTGGCCGGCAACCCGCTCCTGCTCGCCTGCCTGTTGGGCCTCCTCTGGAACCTCCTGGCCCTGCCGCTGCCGCGGCTCCTGGTCGAGCCGTTGGCGGTGCTCGGCCGCGCCACGCTGGCGCTCGGCCTGCTCGCCGTGGGCGCGGCGCTCGAGCCGGTGCGCGGCGGCACGGCCGGGGGGGTGCTCGTGCTGGCGGTGGTCGGTCGGCTCCTGGTCGAGCCGCTGCTCGCGATCGGGCTCGCGCGCGCACTCGGCCTCGAGGGCGCGGCGCTCGGCGTGGTGGCGCTCTGCTCGGCGGTGCCGACCTCGAGCACCGCCTACATCCTGGCGCGCCTCCTGGGCGGCGATGCCGAGCTCACCGCCGCGATCGCCACCGCCACCACCGTCCTCGCCATCCTGACCCTGCCGGCCGTGCTGGCGCTGGTGCTCTGATCCGCCCTGCGGGCGGACCGCTTGCGCCCGAGCCCGGCCGGTGCCAGGGGGTCGAAAGCGGCGGGAGGAGGCGATGACGGCGATCCACGATCTCTCGGCGGCCGAGCTCGCGGCCGCGTACGGTACGAAGGCGCTCTCGCCGGTCGAGGCGACGAGGGCCGCGCTCGGCAGGATCGAGGCCTGCGAGCGCAGGCTCAACGCGGTCCATCTGCTGTTCGCCGACCGGGCGCTGGAACAGGCGCGGGCGAGCGAGGCGCGCTGGGCGGAGGGCCGCCCGCGCTCGCCGCTCGACGGCGTGCCGGTGACGATCAAGGACAACATCGTGACCGCCGGGACGCCGACCCCGATCGGGACCCGCGCGCTCGCCGGCGGGCCGGTGGCCGGGACCGACGCCCCGCCCGCCGCCCGGCTGCGCGAGGCCGGCTGCGTGCTGCTGGCCAAGACCACCATGCCCGATTTCGGCATGCTCGCTTCGGGCGTCTCCAGCTTCCACGGGGTGACGCGCAACCCGTGGAACGCGGCGCGCAACACCTCGGGCTCGAGCTCGGGCGCCGGGGCGGCGGTGGCGGCCGGCTACGGGCCGCTGGCGCTCGGCACCGACATCGGCGGCTCGGTCCGCCTGCCGGCCGCCTGGTGCGGGATCTTCGCCTTGAAGCCGAGCCTCGGCCGGGTGCCGATCGACCCGCCCTTCCTGGGTCGGGTGACCGGACCCATGACCCGGACGGTGCGCGATGCCGCCCTCCTCATGGACGCGCTCGCCAAGCCCGACCCGCGCGACTTCATGGCGCTGCCCTACGCGCCGCAGGACTTCGCGGCGAACCTCGACCGCGATCCCGAGGGCGTGCGCCTCGGGCTCTGCCTGGAGATCGGTGCGGGCCTGCCGGTCGCGGCCCCGATCCGCGCCGCGATCGAAGACGCCGCGCGCCGCTTCGAGGCGGCCGGGGCGGTGGTCGAGCCGGTCGAGCCCTTCCTGGAGCCCGGGCTCTACCACGCCCTCGACCTCTTCTTCCGCGCCCGGCTCGCCGCGCAGCTCCTGGACCTCCCGCCCGAGCGGGTCGCGCAATGCCTGCCCTTCGTGCGCGACTGGGCGATGGCGGCGGTGCGCTCGAGCGCGATCGAGGGTGCGCGCGCGCTGGCCGGCCTGTTCGAGATGCGCGCGCGCTGCCAGGCGGTGCTGAACCGCGTCGACTACCTGTTGACCCCGACCCTGCCGATCCCGCCCTACGCCGCCGAGGACGCCTGCCCGGGCAACGATCTGGAGCGGCCGTTCGAGCACATCGTGTTCACCGCCCCCTTCAATCAATCCGAGCAGCCGGCCTGCTCGGTGCCCTGCGGCCTCGATCCGGACGGCCTGCCGATCGGCCTGCAGATCGTGGGCAGACGCTTCGACGATCTCGGGGTCCTGCAGATGGCGCGGGCCTTCGAGCGGCTGCGCGCACCCTCGCCGCCCTGGCCGATGGGCTGAGGGCGCCGGCCGGGCGGCCGCGATGGTCGGCGAGGGCGGGCTCTGCTAGACTGTCCGGGGACAAGGGATCGGTCGCAGCCCGATGACGGTCAGTCTGGAATTCATCGCCACCCCGCTCCAGCGCCTGATCGAGGAGGCGCAGCAGACGCGGCGCGAGCTCGCCGAGGTCCGCGAGGAGCTCGCGGGACTGCGCGGCGACCGTGTCCAGCTCGGCGACGAGATGACCGTGCTGACCGGCATGGTGCTGCGCTATTCGAGCGAGCACATCGCCTGGGGCGGGGTCCAGCGTCAGTTGAAGCGCCTCGAGGAGCGGATCGCCCGGCTCGAGGGCGCGCAGCCGAGCTCCCCCTGAGCCCGGCGTGGGTCCACTCGGCATCTCGGGCGAGATCGGCGAGGCGGCGGCCACCGCGCTCCGGCTGCTCGCCAGCGCCGATCCGGAGCTTCTGGGGATCGTGGCGCTCTCGCTCCAGGTGAGCCTGGCTGCGACCGCGCTCGCCGCACTCCTCGCCCTGCCGCTCGGCGCGCTCCTGGCGCTTGCCCGCTTCCCCGGACGCGGCGCGCTCGTCCTCCTCGTCAATGCCGGGATGGGCCTGCCGCCGGTCGTGGTCGGCCTCCTGGTCTACCTGCTGCTCTCGCGCTCGGGGCCGCTCGGCGAGTACGGGCTGCTGTTCACGCCCACGGCCATGGTGATCGCCCAGACGATCCTGGTCACCCCCATCGTCGCCGCGCTGTCCCGCCAGGCGGTCACGGACCTGCTCGAGGACTATCGCGAGCATCTGGCCTCGCTCGGCCTGCGCCCGCTCGCCGCCGTGCCGGTGCTCCTGGTCGACGCCCGCTTTCGGCTCGCCACGGCGTGTCTCGCCGGCTTCGGCCGGGCGGCGGCGGAGGTGGGCGCCATCCTGATCGTCGGCGGCAACATCCGCGGCCACACGCGCACGATGACCACGGCGATCGCCCTCGAGACCAGCAAGGGCGCGCTCGCCCAGGCCCTGGCGCTGGGCTTCGTGCTGCTGCTCGTGGTCCTCTCGGTCAACCTCGCCGCCGCCGGGCTGCAGCGGGTGGCGCGGCGGCTCGAGGGATGATCGGCCGGCTCGCCGCGGCGGACGGCGCGGAGCCCGCGCCGCTCCTGCCGCTCGAGGTCGAGGGCCTCGTGGTCGAGGCGGGCGGCGCCCGCCTGCTCGACGGCCTCGCCTTCACCCTCCGGCCGCAGCGCTGCACGGTGATCCTGGGCCCCAACGGCGCCGGCAAGAGCCTGCTCCTGCGGGTCCTGCACGGGCTCGTGCCCCCTGCCCGTGGGACGCTCCGCTGGTCCGAGCCGGATCCGACCCTCCGCCGGCTGGCCCAGGCCTTCCTCTTCCAGAAGCCGGTGCTGCTGCGCCGCTCGGTGCGGGGCGATCTGGCCGTGGCGTTGTCGGCGCGCGGCGTGCCGCGGCGCCAGCGGCGGGCGCGGATCGAGGAGGCGCTGGCGCTGGTCGGCCTCGACGGCTTCGCGGGCCGCGCCGCCCGTTCGCTCTCCGGGGGCGAGCAGCAGCGCCTCGCGCTCGCCCGCGCCTGGGCGCTCCGCCCCCAGCTCCTCCTCGCCGACGAGCCCACGGCGAGCCTCGATCCGGCCGCCACCCGCGCGGTCGAGGCGATCCTCCGCGATCTGCGCGCGCGCGGGGTGACCGTGGTCATGAGCACCCACGATCTGGGCCAGGCACGCCGGCTGGCCGACGAGGTCCTGTTCCTGCACGCGGGCCGGCTGCTCGAGTGCGCGCCGGCGGACCGCTTCTTCGCCCGGCCGGTGAGCGCCGAGGCCAGGGCCTTCCTGGCCGGCGAGCTGCCCGGCTGACCCGGGACGAGGGGACCCCGGATGCGCCTGCACGGCCTGGCCGTCCTGGCCCTGGCACTGGTCGCGGCAACCCTCCCGGCGCGCGCCGCCGAGCGCACGATCCTCCTCGCCTCCACGACCTCGACCGAGAACTCGGGCCTGTTCGCGCACATCCTGCCGGTGTTCGAGACGGCGACCGGCATCCGGGTCAAGGTGGTGGCGGTCGGCACCGGTCAGGCGATCGAGATCGCGCGACGCGGCGATGCCGACGTGCTCCTCGTCCACCACCGGCCGAGCGAGGAGGCGTTCGTGGCCGCGGGCTTCGGGGTCGACCGGCGCGAGGTCATGGCCAACGACTTCGTGCTCGTCGGGCCCCGGGCCGATCCGGCCGGTGCGAAGGGCCCCGACGCGGTCGCGGCGCTCGCGGCGATCGCAGCAGCTCGGGCCCCCTTCGTCAGCCGCGGCGACGAGAGCGGCACGCACCAGCTCGAGCGCGAGCTCTGGCGTGCGGCCGGGATCGAGCCCGCCGCCGCGGGCGGCGGCTGGTACCGCGAGGCCGGCTCGGGCATGGGGGCGACCTTGAACATGGCGGCCGGCATGGCGGCCTACACGCTCGCCGACCGCGGCACCTGGGCGAGCTTCGCCAATCGTCGCGACCTCGGGATCCTGGTCGAGGGCGATCCGCGGCTGGTCAACCCCTACGGGGTGATCCTCGTGAACCCGGCCCGCCATCCGCACGTGAAGGCAGCCGAGGCGCGCGCCTTCCTCGACTGGCTCACCGGACCCGAGGGGCAGGAAGCGATCGGCTCGTTCCGGGTCGGCGGGGAGCAGCTCTTCCGACCGACCGCCGCGGGCCGCGAGGCACCCGGCGGCTGAGTGAGCGGCCCCGGCTCAGCCGCCGAAGCGGGCGGCGACCGCCGCCTCCAGCGCGGCGCGCCGTTCGGGCGGCACGAACAGGAGGTTGTTGACGTAGCCGAGCGGCCCCGGGCACGGCGCGCCGGTTCCGTCGACCGGCTGGTGGCGGGCGGCATCGAAGGCGGCGAGGTCGCGCAGGCGGCAGCGCTCGAGGAAGAAGCCCTGGTAGCCGAGCGCGCCCAGGAAGGCCGCCAGATCGGCCACCGCACCCGGCCGGTGGCGCTCCTCGGCCTCGGTCACGAGGCAGGGGCGATCGGCCGCGAGGCGCCCGGCGGCACCGCGGCAGACGGCCAGCTCGTGGCCCTCGACGTCGATCTTGACGAGGCCGAGGCGGGCCTCCAGCGGCAGGTCGTCGAGCCGCTGCAGCGGCACCTCGATCGTGCGCGCCGGCGGCCCGTCGCGCAGCGTGTTGGCCGGCTCGATCGTCGCCCGGCCGGCATCGTCGGGGATGCGCAGCCGGGCGCTGCCCGGCCGGTCGGAGAGCGCGCACACCAGCACGCGGACATGGCCGGGCACGCGGCGCAGGAGCGCGCCGGCGAGCTCGGGGATCGGCTCGATCGCGAGCACGCGGCGGGCGCGCTCGGCCATGGCGAGCGTCCAGAAGCCGGCATTGGCGCCGACGTCGACGCCGAGCCGGTCGGGGTCGAGCAGCACCGGCACGAGCTCGAGCTCGGGATCGAGCAGGCCGGCGCGGCGCCGCCGGGCGAAGGCGCGCGCGGCGGCGAGCCGCGGTGCCACCGCGTAGGCGAGGCTGCGCGAGGCGTCCTCGGCGAGCCGCCTGAGGGCCAGGGCCATCCCCTCGATCCCGTTCCGTTCCGGGCGCGCAGCTTGACCGCGCCGCCGGGTGCCGCCAACCGGCGCGAGGGTCCGCCGGCGGCAGCCCGGTACGGCCGGGCGCAGGTTCAACGCCGAGGCGGACGGGCGAGCAGGCGTCGAGCGCCGGCGGCGATCAGGGCGGCATCGACCCGGAGCTCGGCCTCGAGCGGCGGGCTGTAGGGCACGGGCAGGCGCGGCGCGCCGATGCGGGCGACCGCGACACCCAGCTCCTCGGCGACGGTGGCGGCGATCTCGCCGCCGAGCCCGGCCACCTCGACCGCCTCGTGCGCGACCAGCAGCCGGCCGGTCCGGGCAGCCGAGGCGAGCACGGCCTCGCGGTCCCAGGGCCAGAGCGAGCGCAGGTCGAGGAGGTCGACCGCGATCCCCTCGCCGGCCAGCGCCTCGGCGGCGCGCGCCGCCTCGTGCAGCGTGGCGGACCAGGAGACGAGCGTGAGGTCGGAGCCCTCGCGCACCCGCCGCGCCCGGCCGATCGGCGCCGGCTCGGGCTCGGCCGGGACCTCGCCCGCGAGCGGCCAGAGGTTCTTGTGCTCGAGGTAGACCACGGGGTCGTCGCAGGCGATCGCCGCGCGCAGCAGCGCGCGGTTGTCGGCCGGGGTGGCGGGGGCGAGCACGACGAGGCCCGGCACGTGCACGTACCAGGCCTCGAGGCTCTGGCTGTGCTGCGCCGCCGAGCTCCGCCACATGCCCATGGGCTCGCGCACCACGAGCGGCACCCGGCCCTGGCCGCCGAACATGTAGCGCGCCTTGGCGGCCTGGTTGACGAGCTCGTCGACCGCGCAGAGGGCGAAGTCGGCGAAGCGCATCTCGACCACCGGCCGGGTGCCCACGAGCGCCGCGCCGACCGCGGCCCCCAGGATCGCGGCCTCGCTGATCGGCGTGTCGACGATGCGCTCCGGCCCGAACTCGGCCTGCAGGCCCTTGTACTGGCCGAACACGCCGCCGCGGCCGAGATCCTCGCCCAGCGCCCAGACCCGCGGATCGGCGCGCATCGCCTCGGCGAGCGCCAGCGCCCCGGCCTCGAGATAGGTCATCTCAGCCACGGGCGGGGCCCTCCGGACGCGGCTCGGCGCCTAGATCCTGGACGTCGGTCCAGGCGAGCGCGGGCTCGGGCCAGGGTGCGGCGCGGGCGGCGGCGGCGGTGCGCGCGATGGCGGCGCGCGCCTCGGCCTCGAGCGCGTCGAGCTCGGCCGGAGCGAGGCCGGAAGCGGCCAGGAGTTCGCGGGCGCGGGCGATCGGGCAGTCCTTCCAGCTCGCCTCGACCTCGGCCGCCGGGCGGTAGGCGCCCGCATCCGCCCCGGTGTGGCCATGCAGGCGGTAGGTGAGGCAGTGGAGGAAGCGCGGGCCGGCGCCGGCGCGCACCGCGGCCACGAGCGCGCGGGTGGCATCGGCGACCTCGACCACGTCGTTGCCGTCGACCGTCCGGCCGTCGATGCCGAGCGCCCGGGCGCGGGCCAGTGGCCCCTCCCCGGCGGAGAGTTCGCGGGTCCGGGTGGTGGCGGCGAAGCCGTTGTCCTCGCACACGAACAGGACGGGCAGCCGGTACACGGCGGCCCAGTTGAGGCCTTCGAGGAACGGCCCGCGGTTGATCGCCCCGTCGCCGAAGATGCAGCAGACGATGCGGTCGGAGCGGGTGAGCTTGACGGCGTGCGCCGCACCGGCGGCGATCACGATGTTGGCCGCGACGACGCCGTTGGCGCCGAGCATGCCGACGGTGAAGTCGGCGATGTGCATCGAGCCGCCCTTGCCGTTCGAGGTGCCGCCGGCGCGGCCCATGAGCTCGGCCATCATGGCGAACGGGTCGGCGCCCTTGGCGAGCGTGTGGCCGTGGCCGCGGTGGGTCGAAAGGAGGAGGTCGTCGCGACGCAGCTCGCCGCACACCCCGGCGGCGACCGCCTCCTGGCCGATCGAGGGGTGGATGGCGCCCTTGACGAGCCCCTCCTTCTGGGCGGCGAGCGCCTCCTCCTCGAAGGCGCGGATCGCCACCATGGTGCGCAGGAGCGCCGTCACGCGCTCGACGTCGAGATTGCGCTGCGAGCCGGCGCTCAAGGCCCCCTCCGCATGCCGTGCCGCGGCCTTCCATGCGGGCCCGCGCGGCCCTTGTCAAAAGCCCGTGCGGCTGGAGCGCTCAGCGGATCGAGCGGCCGCCGTCGACCGGGATGGCGAGGCCGGTCATGAAGGAGGCATCCGGGCTCGCGAGGAAGGCGACGACCGCGGCCACCTCCTCGGGTGTGGCGATGCGGCCCATCGGGTGGCGCTCGACCATGATCCGGCGCATCGCCTCCTGGTCCTGGGCGCGGCCGATCACGCCATCCAGGAGCGGGGTCGCCACGGCGCCGGGGCACACGCAGTTGATGCGGATGTTCTCCGGCGCGTGGTCGATGGCGAGCGCCATGGTGAGCGCGCGCACCCCGCCCTTGGAGGCGGCGTAGGCGGCGGCCCGCGGTGCCGCGGTCAGGGCGTTGACCGAGGCGAGGTTGACGATCACCCCGCCGCCGCGTCGGCGCAGGGCCGGGATCGCCGCCCGACAGCCCAGGAAGGTGCCCCAGAGATTGACCGCCATGACCTCGTCCCAGAGCGCCCGGTCGGTCTCGAGCGCCCCGCCGGTGCGGTGGATCCCGGCATTGTTGACGAGGATGTCGAGCCCGCCGAAGCGCGCCTCGATCTCGGCCACGGCGGCGTCCCAGGCGGCCTCCGAGCGCACGTCGAGGACGCGCGGGGAAAAGGCCCGGACCGCTTCGAGCTGGCCCGCATCGGCGACCGCCGCCACGACCCCGGCCCCTTCGGCCGCGAGCCGCTCGACGGTCGCCCGACCGATCCCGGTGGCGGCACCCGTGACGAGTGCCACCTTGCCCGACAGACGCCCCTGCACGCTCCCCTCCCCTGGCCGCCGCTCAGCCGAAGGCGCCCAGATGGTGGGTGATGGCGCTGCCGATGCGGCGGATCAGATCGTAGTCGGCGGCCATCGGGCGGAACAGGGTGCTGTGCTCCTGGGCGTAGGACTGCTCGCGGTCGCCGGAATAGGTCGAGGCCTCGCCCCAGTCGAGCTCGGAGCGCGCGCTCTCCAGGATCGGGAAGATCTGCCCGAGGAGCTGCAGGGAGGGCTCGACCTCGAGGCGCAGGATCGCCTCGATCAGGGAATCGCGGGTGACCTCGTGGCGGTCGGAGAAGTCGGGCACGCGCACCGCCCGGCGCATCAGCCGCTCGATCAGGGCGAGGCGCAGCGCGTGCAGCATGTGCAGGTTGTCGCGCGTGCCGGGGTCGACGGCGATCGGTCGGGCACCGGCGTCGCGGGTGCGCCGGCGGTGCTCGCGGAGTGCTGCGGCGAGGTCCAGATGGTCGCGCTGGAAGACGCGGAGGATGCGCGCCAGGCGGTCGTGGAGGGCCAGCCGCTCGATGTGGTCGGCCACCGCGCGCAGCTCCTCGACCTCCGCCGGGTCGCGCGCGGCCGCGGCGCGGGCCAGCCAGAAGCCGGGGTCGAAGCGGTCGACGAACGCCTTCACCACGTCGAGGTCGGTGTACATGAAGGCGTGCTCGACCATGCGCACGAGCGAGCGGAAGCGCGGGCTCTCGCGGTAGAGCTCGTGGAACCGGTCGGGGTCCTTGGCGATCGCCTGGCCGAGCCCGCCGATCGTGTTGGCGAGGATGCCCAGCTGCTGCAGCACCGCGTTGTGCGGGATGGCGCGGATCTGCGAGGGGTGGTCGAGCAGCGCCGGGCGGGTGCCGGCCTCGAACTGGCGGCGCACCGGCCGCGAGCCCGAGGGGTAGAGCAGGTTGGCGCCCCACACACCCAGGAGCGCCGCGTAGGCCGGGTCCTCGATGACCCGGTCGTTGAACAGGCGCACGGCGGCGAAGAACTCGTCGGTGTAGGCGTGCTCGGCGTAGAACGGGTCGGGCCGCGGATCGGGCTCGGCCAGACAGTGCTCGAGCACGCGGGTGACGACGGCCAGCGCCGAGGCCTCGCTCTGCAGGAGCAGCCAGCCGTCGCCGCCCTGGTAGCTGGTCTCCTGGACGACGCGCAGGCCGGCGGCGGCGAAGCGGCGGCGGCTCTCGGGCGTGTCCAGATAGGCGAGCCGCTCGGCGAAGCTCTCGGGATGGGCGCCGCGGCCGATGCTCTCGCCGTGCGTGTCGAACAGCACGACCTCGAGATGGCCGAGCCCGTGCCGGGCGAGCACCTCGACCAGGCCGAGCCGGATCCGCTCGATCGCCACCGCCGCGGCGGTCTGGCCGAGATAGCGGCCGGCATCGGAGAAGCCGGTCTGCACGCAGATCCGCCCGCGCCGCTCGAGATGCGCCCGCCAGGCCGGCTGGGCGAGCGCCTGGTCGAGGATCGCCACCCCGTGCTCGAGCGCCTTCCTGGTCTCGAGCAGGGGGGTGATGTCGAGCCGCCCGGCGACGCCGAACAGCTCGGCCAGATAGAGGGCGGCGAGCAGGGTGAAGGGCGTCTCGCACTCGGCGATCAGGAAGCGGATCGGCTCGGAGGCATCGAGGTAGCGGGCGAGCTGGGCGGCGATCATCATCGCCCGCCGCGCCGTGGCCTTCTCCTGGATCAACGAGCCGAAGTTGATGGTGACCGGCTCGACCGTGCGGATCAGCCGGCCGATCGCCTCGAGGTAGGAGAGGCGGTGGGTCGGGTCGTCGGGCGGGTGGTCGAGGCCGACCAGCCGGCGGACCGCGTTGTGCACCTGCATGGCGTTGATGCGCAGGTGCGTGCCGGCGAGGGCGAGGCCCTGGCCGGCGATCGCGGCGCGCATCAACAGCAGGCGGCGCAGCGGCTCGGGACCGCGGGCGGCGGCGATGCAGCGGTCGAGCAGGCCGGCGAGCTCGGCCGAATCGCGCAGCCGCCAGGGCAGCCCCCGCGCCATCTCGCGGGCGAGCCGGGCGAGCCCGGCCTCGTCGACCGCCGCCCCCGGCCCACCCTGGAGCGCCTCGAGCTCGTCGGCGCAGGACTTGAGGGCGAGCGCCAGCCGCGCCTCGACCAGCTCCAGCTGCGGCGCCAGCGGGTCGCCCGGCGGCAGGTCGCCGCGCGCGACGCGGATCGTGGCGGCGTAGCTCTCGAGCTGGCCGCGCTGCAGCGCCAGCCGGCTCGCGAGCGTGGCCTGCCAGGCGATGTCGGCGCGGCCGTCGGTGTCGTAGCCGACCCAGCTCCACACCGCGAGCAGCCGCGGCCGCAGCTCCATCCAGCGCTCCGGCCAGAGCTCGGCGCCGACATCGAGCACGATCGCCTGGACGATGGCGATCGCCGAGCGCAGGTGGCGGATGGCGACCAGCGACTGGCGGTGCTCGAGGGCGAGGTCGATGCGCGGGTCGGGGCGGTGCGCCGCGGCCTCGACCTCGGCGAGGAGCGCCCGGCGCTCGGTCGGATCGAGCGGCCGGCCGTCCGGCGCCCGACCGGTGGCGAGCGCCACCAGGAGCTCGCGCAGCCGCAGCATCAGCGCGAAGGTCGGGTGCGCGGTGACGACGAAGCCGTAGCGCAGCCGGGCGACCCGCTCGGCGAAGGTCTCGAAGGGGAGGAGGGCGCCGTCCGGGCCGTGCGCGAGCGCGCGGATCAGCGCCTCGATCCGGGCCCGGTTGGCCTGCGGGTCGAGCTCGCCCAGATAGGCCGCGAGCCGGGCGGCGCGGCCGAGGAAGGCCTCGCTCGTGAGCCGGCGCAGCACGCGGTCGACGGTGGCGTCGTCGAGCCGGCCGCCGACCAGCCGCTCGGCGAGCTCGCTGGCGAGCCTCTGGATCGGGTTGACGAGCGGGTCGTGCTCGGCGGCGGCGCGCGCCTCGGCGAGCGCGTCGGCGAGCGCGCCGAGCATCGCATCGGGTGGCCGGCCGGCATCGGTCGGCGCCGCCCGGTCGTCGGGCCGGCGGTCCGCGCGCGCCTCCTCGAGCTCCATGGTCCGGCTCCCGGCGGTGCGACGGCCCCGCCCGAACCTAACCGTTCCTACTGCGATGCAGCAAGCCCCGGACGCGCGCCGGTCACCTGCGCAGGAGGTCGAGGGTGAACAGGAAGTCGGACTCCGCCTTCGGCTTGTGACACTCGAAGCAGGGCTTGTAGTCCTGCTGGCGCCGGTTGCCGGTCGCCGGGTCGAACGCCGCGTACTCCCACTCGCCGTTGCGGACCTCGGGCGGGTACTCGGCGCCCCAGCCCTTGCGCTTCTCCATGACCGCGACGAACAGGAGCTTGTCCTTGATGCGCCGGCCGGCGGCATCGAGGATCGGCTTCTCCTGCGGATCCAGCTTGGCCTGCCAGACCTCCATGATCAGGACCGAGCCGTCCGGCAACGGCGCGCCGCTCGCCTCGGCGGCGAGGGCCTTCTCGTTGGCCCAGGCCTCGGCGATCTGCTTGGGGTTGGCGCGGTCGATCGTGGCGTAGCGCTGGAAGCTCGTCCGGTAGTCCTTGGGCAGCTCGACGAGATCCGCCCCCGCCCAGGCCGTCCCGACACCGAGCGCGAACACGCCGAGCGTGCCTCGAACCATCCTGTGCACGATTGCCCCCCTTGATCGTCCGGCCCCATCCGTGCGGCCGTCGACGAGGAACCTAGCGAGCCCGGCCGGATGCCGCCAGAGGCGCCGTCGCTCGCGATCGGGTGAGCCGCTCGACCGCGGGTACGAACACCGTGTCCGGCTCGAGCGGGAAGATCGGCCGCGGGCAGACCCGGTGCCCGAGGGTCGCAAGGTTGGCGCTGGTCGAGCCGGGTGCGTCGACGTCGAGGTTCCTGGCCACCCGGGCGTCGAACATGTGCGGCTCGCAGTGCGGCGACTTGATCACCACGAGCTCGAAGTCGCGCGGGTCGCAGCCATTGGCCCAGAAGACGGCGCGGTCGAACAGGAAGGCGGGCTTGCTCAGGATCACGAGGGTGATCGGCCCGGCCTCGAGGACCGCGGTCGGGCCGGCGTCGATCGGCACGCGCATGGTCTCGAGCCGGGCCTCGCCGGTCGACAGGTTCCGGACGCGCCCGGTGAGCTCGATCGGCGCGAAGCGGCCGGGATCGCGCGTCCCGCCGAGCGAGAGCGTGAGCGTGGCACCGCAGCCGGCGGCATGGCAGGCGGCGGCGGCCGGGGCGTCGACGATCGGGACCAGCGCGCTGCGCGTGCAGCCGGCGGCGAGCAGGGCCTTCAGGATGGCGTTGGAATCGCCGGTCGCCCCGGAGGAGGTGGCATCGGCGGCATCGGTGAGCGCGACCGACCCGTCGAGCGCCAGCGCCTGGGCGACGGCGTCGGCGAGCGGCCAGAGCTTGGCCTGCATGCGCGCCCGGTCGCGCCAGAAGCGCTCGGCGATGGCGACCGCCTCGGCCTCGAGGGGCGCCGGATCGCCCGCGTGGCAGAAGACCACCTGGCAGCCGAGCTCGGGCACGTCGGCGAAGGGGTTGCCGATGAACAGCCCGCCCGCGAGGATCCGCCCCTCGCGCTCGAGCCGGGCGATCTCGAGCAGCCGGTCGCCGTAGCAGCCGGTCCGGGTGACGAGCTCGTCGCCGCGCACGAGCGCCGGGATCCGCACGCGCAGGAAGGCCGGACGCAGGCCCTCGCGCAGGATCCGCAGCAGCAGCCGCGCGGCGCGCGCTCCGGTATCCGCGAAGTCGACGTGCGGGTAGGTCTTCAGGACCGCGAAGCCGTCGATCGCGCGCAGCATGCGGGCGGTGAGGATGCCGTGCAGGTCGAGCGAGACCACGATCGGCACCGCCGGCCCGACGATCGCGCGCACCGCCTCGAGGAGCGCCCCCTCGGGGTCGAGCTCGTCCGTTGCGGCCATGGCACCGTGGAGCGAGAGGTGGACGGCGTCCACGCCCGCGGCGGCGGCTGCGATGCGCTCGACGAGCTCGGCCCGCAGCCGGGCCCAGGCGGCGGCCTCGAGCGTGCCGGCGGAGGGGGCGGTGGCGCTCATCACCGGCACGGGCTCGATGTCGGGCGTGGCCTCGAGGACCGCGAAGGCGCCGCCCAGATAGGAGCCGCTGCCGCGCCGGGCGAGGAGCTCGTCCCCGCGGAGGATGGCGAAGTCGTCGAGGGTCGAGGGCAGCGGGTTGAAGGAGCTCACCTCCTGCATGCACTCGGCGACCAGGATCCGGGGCAAGGCCTCTGCTCCCCGCTCGGGCTCGGCTCAGCGGCCGACGATCTGGCGCAGCATGGAGCGCTGGGCGCGCGCGCCGGCGAGCACGAGGCCGAGATCGGAGGCGATGCCGATCGAGGTGAAGCCCAGCTTCAGGTAGCGCTCGAGGAGCGCGCGGTCGGCGATCCCGCCCACGCCCACGCTCCTGCCGTGCTCGCGGCAGGCGGCGATCACCGTCCGGTAGGCTTCCTCGACGCGCGGATGGTCGAGCTCGCCCGGGATGCCCATGGCGAGGGTGAGGTCGTGGGTGCCGAAGGAGAGCATGTCGACGCCGTCGAGTGCCGCGATCGCCTCGGCGTTGGCGACCGAGGTCGGGCTCTCGACCATGGCGATGATCAGCGAGCGCTCGTTGGCGGCGGCCATGTGCTCGCGGTGCGGCAGGCTCGCATAGTCGAGCTGCGGCAACGGCCCGCCATAGGAGCGGTGGCCGATCGGCGCGAACTTGCAGGCATCGAGGATCGGGCGGATGTCCTCCGGCCGGTCGACGTGCGGGACGAGCAGCCCGCCGGCGCCGCCGTCGAGCAGCCGCGAGCAGATCGTCGGGTCGTGGCCGGGCGGGCGGACGATCGAGACGAGCCCCTCGGCATTGGCGGCGAGGCACATGCGGGTCGCCAGATCGACGTCGATCGCGGCGTGCTCCATGTCGACGAGCAGCCAGTCGTAGCCGCAGGCGCGCGCCACCGCGGCGATCTCGGGCGAGCGGGCGAGGCGCACCGAGAAGCCGATCGTGCACTCGCCCGCGAGCATCCGCCGGCGCATCTCCGGGACGTCCATCCCAGCCCCCTCCCTGCTGCGTGGGCGAGGCTAGGCGGGCGGTGCGCGGGGTGGAACCGACCGCGGCGCGCGGCTCGTCTGCGCCGGCGCGCGTGGGCTCAAGCGGCGGCGAGGCGCCGGGCGGTCGCCACCCGCTCGCGCCCGCCGCCCAGCACGAGCGCCAGATCGGAGCCGAGGAGGGCGAAGCGGAAGCCCATGGGCAGGTAGCGGGCCAGGAGATCGGCCGTGTAGACGCCGCCGAGCCCGACCGGCTTGCCGTGCGCGCCGGCCGCTTCGATCACCGAACGGTAGGCGGCCTCCAGGCGCGGATCGTCGAGCCGGCCCGGGATCCCCATCTCGAGGGCGAGGTCGTTCGAGCCGAAGAGGAGCGCGTCGACGCCCGGAAGGGCGGCGATGGCGGCCGCCGCCTCGACCGCCGCCGGGCTCTCGATCATGGCCACGACGAGGGTCCGCTCGTCGGCCCTGGCCATGTGCTCCGCCGCCGGCAGGGCGGCGTAGCCGAGCTGCGGCACCGGCCCGCCGATCGACCGCCGGCCCCTTGGCGGGAAGCGGCAGCGGGCGATCACCGGGGCGATCTGGTCGGGGCCGTCGACGTGCGGCACGACGATGCCGGTGGCACCGCCGTCGAGCAGGCGGGATGCGGTCGAAGGATCGTCGCCGGGCAGGCGGACCAGGGCCGGCAGGCCGGCCGCCTGCGCGGCGAGGCAGATCTGGGCGGCGGTGTCGATCGAGAGCGCGTTGTGCTCCATGTCGACGAACAGCCAGTCGAAGCCGGCGGCCCTGGCGACCAGCGCGATCTCGCCGGTGCGCGCGAGGCGCACGCCGAGCCCGAGGAGCGTCTCGCCCGCGCGCATCCGCTCGCGGAAGGCGGCACCGTCCATCTCAGACCTCGTCGTCGGGTGCGGCGCCGCCGCGCTCGGCGACATCCGTGTCGGCGTAGAGCTCGGCCAAGGGCAGCTCGATCCCGAGCTCGGGCAGCGAAAGGACCGCATCCAGCCCGACGGCCGGCTCGCCATCGTCCCAGCGGCCGTCCGGGCCCCGGCGCACGACGTCGACCCGGGCCTGGTCCTGGGCGAGGTAGAGGATCACGCGCAGGGACGGGATCGACCGGTAGGCCAGGCGCTTGACGAGGAGGTCGTGGCGCAGCGTGCCCTCCGAGAGCACCTCCGCGACGAGGACCGGATCCTCGGCCGTGGTCGCCCGATCGTCGCGCCGGCCACAGCGGACGAGCGCGTCCGGGTAGAGGACGTCGCCCGCCGCCGTCACGACCTTCAGATCGGGACCGCCGGCCCGGCAGGGGGTGCCACGCAGCCGAGCGCGCAGCTCGGCGCGGAGATTGTTCGCCACGGCATCGTGGCCGGCGGTCCCGCCGGCCATCGCCCGCACGACGCCGCCCACCCGCTCGTGGCGCAGCTCCTGGCGCTCCTCCCAGGCGAGGAAGGCGGGGAGCGACAGGTCGAGGATCCTCGCGGAAGCCCCCATGATGCTCTCCGGCTCGCGGGTCTCGAGGTCCGCCACGGCCCTCAGCTCTCCTCCGGCGGGGCGCCGCCGCGCTCGGCGACGTCGGTGTCGGCGTAGAGCTCGGCCAAGGGCAGCTCGATCCCGAGCTCGGGCAGCGAAAGGACCGCATCCAGCCCGACCGCGGGCTCCCCATCGTCCCAACGGCCGTCCGGGCCCCGGCGCACCACGTCGACCCGGGCCTGGTCCTGGGCGAGGTAGAGGATCACGCGCAGGGACGGGATCGACCTGTAGGCCAGGCGCTTGACGAGGAGGTCGTGGCGCAGCGTGCCCTCCGAGAGCACCTCCGCGACGAGCAGCGGGTCGTCGACGGTGGTGAGCCGGTCGTCGCGCGGCCCGCAGCGGACGGTCAGGTCGGGGTAGGTCACGTCGCCGCGCGGGCTCACGACCTTCACATCCGAACCGAACAGCTCGCAGCCGCGCCGGCGGACGGTGGATCCGAGTGCCAGGAGGAAGTTGATCGCGATCCTGTTGTGCGCGCGGGTCCCGCCCGCCATGGCGCGGACGACCCCGCCCACCCGCTCGTGGCGCAGCTCCTGGCGCTCCTCCCAGGCGAGGAAGCCCGGAAGCGAGAGATCCGCCACGCGTGCCGATGCGCCCATCACACCCTCCGCCCTCGGCTCGGAAGGTAGCACGGGCGGGCGGGGCGCTCCACGGCGAGCGCCCCGCGCCGGCTCAAAGGACGATGTTGACGAACTTGCAGTCGAGGTAATCGAGCATGCCCTGCTGGCCGTTCTCGCGGCCGAAGCCCGAATGCTTCACCCCGCCGAAGGGCATCTCGGCGGTCGCGGCGGCGAAGGTGTTGACGCCCACGATGCCGGTCTCGAGGGCCTCGGCGGTCCTGGCCGCGAGCTTCTGCGAGCCGGTCAGCACGTAGGCGGCGAGCCCGTAGGGCAGCCGGTTGGCGCGCTCGATCACCTCGTCGAAGTCCTCGAAGGTGGTGACCGGCGCCAACGGCCCGAACGGCTCGTCGTTCATGATGCGCATCTCGTCGCGCACGTCCGAGAAGACCGTGGGCTCGTAGAAGAAGCCGCGGTTGAAGCCGGCCGGCCGCTTGCCGCCGCAGACCACCCGCGCACCTTCGGCCACCGTGTCCGCCACCATCTTCTCGATGAAGTCGAGCCGGCGCTTGTTGATCAGCGGGCCGATCTCGGTCGAGGGCTCGAGGCCGTGGCCGATCTTCATCCGCGAGAGCGCGCCGACGAAGGTCTCGGTGAACGTCTTCTCGTGCTTCCTGTGGACGAAGAAGCGGGTCGGGCTGACGCAGACCTGGCCGTTGTTGCGCGCCTTGCCCTGGGCGGAGAGGAGCGCCGCCTTCTCCGGGTCGACGTCCTCGTGGACGATGACCGGCGCGTGGCCGCCGAGCTCCATGCTCATCCGCTTCACCGTGTCGGCGGCGCGGCGCATGAACCATTGGCCGACCGGGATCGAGCCGGTGAAGGTCACCTTGCGGATGCGGTCGTCGTCCATGACCGCTTCCGAGATCGGCTGCGGCGCGCCGGTCAGGAGGTTGACCACGCCGGCCGGCACGCCCGCGTCGACGAAGCAGTCGATCAGCAGCTTGACGGCACCCGTGCCCTCCTCGGCCGGGCGGGTCACGATCGAGCAGCCGGCGGCGAGTGCGGGGGCGATCTTGCGGGCCTGGAGCACGATCGGGAAGTTCCAGGCGGTGAAGGCCGCGACCGGGCCGACCGGCGCGTAGCGCACCTCGAAACGGTTCTCGGGCGTGCGCCCGGGCAGGGTCTGGCCGTAGATCCGCCGCGCCTCGTCGGCGAACCACTCGATGCACTCGACCGCCGCCTGGACCTCGCCCCTGGACTGCGCGAGCGGCTTGCCGACCTCGACCGTGAGCCGCCGGGCGATCCCCTCGGCGCGTTCGGCCAAGAGGCGCGCGGCTTTGCGCAGCACGTTCGAGCGCTCCCAGGCGGACACCCGCCGCCAGGTCCCGAAGCCCTGCACCGCCGCCGCGACCGCGGCCTCGACATCCGCGCGCTCGGCCTGCGCGGCGGTTCCCACCGGCTCCTCGGTCGCCGGGTCGATCAGCGTGATGGTCCCGCCGGCCGCGGCCGGGCGCCAGGAGCCACCGATGTAGAGCTCGACCTCTTGCATGCTGCTCTCTTCTCTCGCGCGAGGGACGTCGTGGCGGCGCAGATGGCGCCTCGCGCGCCGCCCCGCAAGGCGGCGTCCGGCATGGCCGCTGCGCGGGCCCGGCGTGACCGGCCGGCCATTGCCTCGCCCGCCTCGCGATGGAACAAGGGCGGCGCGAGCGCGAGGGAGGGGCGGATGCGGCGGGTGCTGGCGGTGATCGGCCTTCTGGCGATGGCCTCGGGCGGTGCGTCCGCGGCCGCAGCCGACGAGCTCTTGGGCCGCGCCCGGGAGCTGTTCCGGGCGATCCCGAGCCGGCCCCCCGAGCTGCCCGGCAACCCCGCCACGACCGCCAAGGTCGAGCTCGGCAAGATGCTGTTCTTCGACCCCCGGCTGTCGGCCGACCACACGATCGCCTGCGCCACCTGCCACCAGGTCGGCCTCGGCGGGGCCGACGGCCGGCCGGTCTCGATCGGCCACAACCGCCAGCCCGGCCCGCGCAACGTGCCGACCATCTACAACGCCGTGCTCAACACCGCGCAGTCCTGGGACGGCCGCGCCAAGGACCTGGCCGAGCAGTCGGGCCGGCCGATCACGAGCGCCGGCGGGATGGGCAGCATGCGCGAGGCGGTCGAAGCACTCCTGCGCGCCATCCCGGGCTACCGCAGCTTCTTCGAGTGGGCCTTCCCGGGCGAGGCGGAGCCGGTGACCTTCGCCAACGTCGAGAAGGCCCTCGTGGCCTTCCAGGCCACGCTGTTGACCCCGGACGCCCCCTTCGACCGCTACCTCCAGGGTGACGCCGGTGCGCTGTCGGCCGAGGAGAAGGCCGGGCTCGCGCTGTTCCTCGACAAGGGCTGCGCCTCCTGCCACCGGGGCGTCAACCTGGGCGGCGACCGCTACGCGCCGTTCGGCGTGGTGCAGCGGCCCGGCCACGAGCTCCTGCCGCCCGACGACAAGGGCCGGCTCATGGTCACCAAGACGCCGGACGACGCCTACGTCTTCAAGGTGCCGAGCCTGCGCAACGTGGCGCTCACGGCCCCCTACTTCCATTCGGGCAGTGCGTGGGACCTGGAGCAGGCGGTCGCCGTGATGGGCACCTCCCAGCTCGGCGTCGAGCTGACGCCCGAGGAGACGCGCAAGGTGGCGGCGTTCCTCGTGAGCCTGACCGGCCGCCAGCCCTCGATCGTGCTGCCGGTGCTGCCGCCCTCGGTCAAGGAGACGCCGCGGCCGGCGCGCTAGGCGCCGGGCGGCGGGCCCGGTGGGGTTGTGTCGCCCGCACCCAGCGGCCGCTGCATGAGGACGGAATCGAGCCAGCGGCCGGCCTTGAAGCCGATCGAGGGCAGCCGGCCGACCTCGCGGAAGCCGCAGGCGCGGTGCAGCGCGATCGAGGGCAGGTTGGCGCTGTCGCCGATCACCGCCACCATCTGCCGCGCGCCGCGCGCGGCG
>JBBIIE010000047.1:0-20678 GCA_037446605.1 Geminicoccaceae bacterium
TGGACAGGGTGCCCTACGTCCTGGCGTTCGCGCAGGACGACCAGGGTGAGGTCTACGCGCTCACCTCGATCACCACGGGTCCGGTGGGCAGCCTGGACACGGTCTACAAGATCGTGCCGGCCAACTGACCGAGGAGCGGGCCGCCCCCCGGGCGGTCCGCCCCCAGTCTTGCGCAGCGGCCGGTCCCCCCGGGACCGGCCGTCTCCTTGTGGAGAGTGGGCTTGAAACCGCGTCTCGCTTCCTCGCTCGTCCTCCTGCTGCTGCTCGGGGCCGCCGGCCCGGGGGCGGGGACCGGCCGCGCCCAGCAGGCCGAGGCCACGCCGGACAAGGTCTTCGACGACCCGCCGCCGCCCCTGCCCAGGGAGCTGCTCGCCGATCCGAAGCTGATAGCCCGCGGCGACGCGATCTGGAAGGAGCAGTGCACCCACTGCCACGGCTCCAAGGCCTATCCCGGCAAGGCGCCGAAGCTCGCCCCGCGGCGCTACACCCCGGAGTTCGTCTGGGACCGGGTGCACAACGGCTTCCGCGGCATGCCGCCGTGGAAGGAGGTCTACAGCCCCGAGGAGGTGATCGCGGTCGTGGCCTACGTGCTGAGCGACGATTTCTGGCCCTGAGGGATCAGGGCGCGGTCGGGTCCTCGATCCAGCCGTGACGGGCGAGCGCGATCCCCTGCGGGTGCGCCGGCAGCGGCCGGGTGCGGGCGAGGACCGCCGCGCGCAGGCCGTCGCGGTCGAGCCCCGGCCGCTCGGCGAGCAGCCGGGCGGCGAGGGCCGCGATCCGCGGCGCCGCGAAGCTCGTGCCGAAGCCCGGCCCGGTGCGCCCCTCCGCATCCGTCACGACCACCCCCTCGCCGACCGCGAAGAGATCGACCGTGCGCGCCCCCCAGTTGGAATCGGGGGCGATCCGGCCGTCCGCGCGCGCCGAGCCCACGGTGATCTGCCCGGGCAGGCCGAAGGCCGCCGGGAAGACCGGCTCGACGTCCAGGTCGCGGGCATCGTTGCCGGCCGAGACCACGAGCAGGAGCTCGGGATGGCGGGCCGCCGCCGCCGGCAGCTCGGCCCAGTCGCGTTCGCTGCCGCTGCCGAGCGCCAGGAGCGCGATCCGCGCCCCGGCCGCGGCGGCGTGGTCGAGGATGCGGCCGAGCCCGCCCGGCCGGGCGAGCGCGAAGCGGTAGGGCAGGATGCGCGCCTCGGGCGCCTCGCGCGCCAGCACGCTCGCCACCGCGGTGCCGTGGCGCAGCGGGAAGAAGGCGTTGCGGCTCTGGTCGAGGTCGAACGGCCGCTCGTCGCCGTCGACCAGATCGAGGCCCAGAAGCCGCCCGTCCGGCCCGTAGGCCAGGTGCGGGGCGAGCTCGGGCAGGAGGTAGTTGACCCCGCTGTCGATCAGCGCCACGGCCACGCCCGGCCGCGGCTCGCCCCTGGGCGGGGCCGGGTTGATCGGGATCGGCGCACCGACCGGCTCGAGCCCGGGGCCGAGATCGCGCAGGAAGCGCTCGAGGCCCGCCTCCTCGACCATCCGCCCGCCCACGAGCGCGCAGCCGGGGCCGGCGTGGACCAGCGCCACCGGCCGCCCGTCGGCGGCATGGTGCTCGACCGTCACCGAGCGCACGGCGCCGGCGAACAGCTCGCGGCGGAGCAGGAACCGGTCGCCATCGGCGCGCTCGTAGTCGAGCAGCTCGTTGCGCTGGCCGTCGTTGGCGGCGCTCACCAGACGCGCCCCGGGCAGGTGCGGCACCACGTCCGGCGCGGCGCTGCAGGCCGCCTCGACCGCCGCCCGCATCGATGCCGGCTCGAGCGCAAGGGCCGGTGCGGCACCCACGAGCAGGCAGGCCGCGAGGAGCGGCCCCGCCGGGGCGAGGCGGGCGGGGTGGCAGGCGGGGGTGCGGGGCATGCTCGGGTCCGGGGTCGCTGCGCTCGTGGCAGCCTAGCGCCGCCACCGCCACGCGGGCGAGCGCCGGGCGGGCTGGACGCGCCGCGGCGCCGGCCGATAATGCGGTTCGGGGAGGAGAGCGCATGAACCAGACCCGGGCCGCCGTCGAGCTGCTCGCCGGCTGGGTGGTCGAGCGGGTGCCGGCCGAGGCCGCCCAGTGGTTCCGCGCCCAGCTCGAGGCGGTGCCGCGGGCGGGCGACGACAAGCCGCTCTACCTGGCGCTGGGCTGGGCGCCGCGGCGGCTGGGCAAGGCCGATCTGCGCCTGTCCGCGGCCGAGCTCGAGGACCCTCATCGCCATCGCCCTGTCCTCGACCCGGTCGACTGGAGCGTCGACCAGGCGGCGCGTCTGGCGCTCGTGCTGGCGAGCCACGACGGCGACGACCGGCGCTTCAAGGAGCGGCTCGAGACCCTCTTCCGCACCGCCGACATCGGCGAGACCATCACCTTCTACCGCGGCCTGCCGCTCTATCCCGGCCCCGAGCTCCTGCTCGCCCGCGCCCGCGAGGGCGCGCGCTCGGGCATGCGGCCGGTGTTCGAGGCGGTGGCGCACCGCAACCCCTACCCGTCCGAGCGGTTCGACGAGAACGCCTGGAACCATCTGGTCCTGAAGGCGCTCTTCATCGGCACGACCCTCGACCCGATCCGGGGCCTGGACGCCCGCGCCAATGCGGCCCTCGCCCGCATGCTGTGCTACTACGCCCACGAGCGCTGGGCCGCCGGCCGGCCGGTGAGCCCGGAGCTCTGGCGCTGCGTCGGCCCGCACGCCGACGAGGCCGCCCTCGCCGACCTCGCCCGCGTGCTCGAGACCGGCGGCGGCGAGGAGCGCAGGGCCGCGGCGCTCGCGCTCTCGAGCTGCCCGCGGCCGGAGGCGAAGGCGCTCCTCGCCCGCCACCCGGAGCTGCAGGGACCCGTGGCGCGCGGCGAGATCCGCTGGGCGGCCTTCGCCCAGGGCTGAGCCGCGCCGGGAGACGCGCATGTACCTCGACTCGCACACCCACATGATCTCGCGGACCACCGACGACTACGAGCGGATGGCCGCCGCCGGGGTGGTGGCGTGCATCGAGCCCGCCTTCTGGCTCGGCCAGCCGCGCACCCATGTCGGCACCTACATCGACTATCTCTCGATGATCTGCGGCTTCGAGCGCTTCCGCGCCGGCCAGCTCGGGCTGCGCCACTACTGCACGGTCGGCCTCAACTCCAAGGAAGCCAACAACGAGGAGCTGGCCGAGGCGGTGATGGAGATCCTCCCCCGCTTCGCCCTCAAGGAGGGCGTCGTGGCGATCGGCGAGATCGGCTACGACGAGCAGACCGAGCTCGAGGACCGCTACTTCCGCCGCCAGCTCGAGCTCGCCAAGGAGCTCCAGCTCCCGGTCATGATCCACACCCCGCACCGCGACAAGAAGCGCGGCACGCTGCGCTCGATGGACGTGGTCCTGGAGCACGGGCTCGACCCGTCCTGGGTGGTCATCGACCACAACAACGAGGAGACCGTCGAGGCGGTGCTGGACCGCGGCTTCTGGGCCGCCTTCTCGATCTATCCGTTCACCAAGATGGGCAACGAGCGGATGGTCGAGATCGTCCGCCGCTACGGCGCCGAGCGGATCTTCTGCGATTCGGCCTGCGACTGGGGCATCTCCGATCCCCTGGCCGTGCCCAAGACCGCCGAGCTCATGCGCCGCGGCGGCATCCCGGCCGAGCAGATCGAGCTCGTGACCTACCGCAATCCGCTCGCCGCCTACGGCAAGTCCGGCCAGATCCGGGAGGAGGACTGGCTCGACCCGCCGCCGGTCGACCAGCGCCTGCTCTACATGGGCAACTCGATCCTCAGGGGCGGGCAGGAGCCGCGGATCGAGACGCGCGGGCCGGGGCTCGGCGACGATCTGGCGATCCGCTGAGGCTCAGCCGGCGGCGCCCAGGAGCTGGCGTCGGTGCTCGCGGAGGTAGAGCTTGAACCAGTAGCTGTAGCGCTCCGGCCGGCCCTCGAGGTCGGCCAGCAGCTCCTCGGGCGTGACCCAGGCGAAGCCGTCCGCCTCGAGCGGGTCGGGGCGCACCGGGCCGTCGTAGGTGGCGGCGAAGACGTGCACGAGCTCGTGCTCGATCAGCCCGTTGCCGACCTCGGCCCGGTAGATGGTGGTGAGGACCGGCGCGAGCTCGGCCTCGATGCCCATCTCCTCGGCCAGCCTGCGGCGCGCGGCATCCCGGACCGGCTCGCCCGGCCGCGGGTGCGAGCAGCAGGCGTTGGTCCACAGCCCACCGGAATGGTACTTGGCGCGGTGGCGCTTCTGCAGGAGGAAGCGGCCGGCGGAATCGCGGATCACGACCGAGAAGGCGCGGTGCAGCCGCCCCTCGCGGTGCGCGTCGAGCTTGCCCGCCGTGCCGACCGGCCGATCGGCCTCGTCCACGAGCACCACCCGTTCCTCGCCGCTCTCGGCCATGCCCGGATCCTCCCCGGCCCCTTCCATGATCGCTCCGGCCACCGCCGCCAAGCCCCGTCCGCGCGCCGCGGCTCAGCCGTCGAACAGGTGCGCGAGCAGGAGGTCCTTGAACGAGGTGGCCTCGACCGGGCCGTCGGGCAACAGCCGCGCCTCGCTCGAGATCACGAGCGGCCCGTCCGCCTCGCGCTCGGTCAACAGGCCGTGCGAGCCCCTGACGAGGCTCGTCGGCCGGATCGGGATCACGTCCAGGAGGGTGCGGAAGCCCAGCCGGCGCAGCGCCAGCTTGGCGGCGATTCTGGCCTTGACGAGCGGCCGCGCCGGGTCTAGGAATAGCTCCAGAGGATCATAGCCTGGCTTCCTATGAATGTCGACGGTGCGCGCATAGTCGGGCGCGCGCGCATCGTCGAGCCACCAGGGGTAGGCGAACCAGCGGTCGGGCTCGGCGAGTGCCACGAGCTCGCCCGAGCGCGGATGGTCGAGCCCGACCTCGGCCTTGCCCTCGGCATCGAGCACGCGGGCGATGCCGGGCGTGCGCCGGAGCAGCTCCGCGACCCGGCCCGGATCGGTGCCGTGCTGGAGGTAGACGTGCGCGAGCTGGTGGTCGGCGAGCGCGAAGGCCTTCGAGGCGCCGGCGTCGAGCTGCTCGCGGCCGAGCTCCACGCGCACCCGGATCAACCCCGCCTCGCGCAGCACGCGGTTGATCCAGACGGCATCCGTGACCGGCACGATGCCGTATTCCGAGACCACCACGACGCGCCGTCCACCCGCGCGGGCGGCGTCGATCAGCTCGCCGGCGAGCTGGTCGACCGCGGTCAGATCGGCCGCGATGCGCGGATCGGCCGGGTCGGGGCCCCATTTCTGCAGGCCGTAGTCGAGATGCGGCAGGTAGCAGAGGGTGAGCGTCGGCCGGCGGGTCCCGAGGACGTGGGCGGTGGCCCGGGCGATCCAGCGCGAGGAAGTGATGTCGGTGGCCGGGCCCCAGAACCGGAACAGCGGGAACGGGCCGAGCAGCCGGTCGAGCTCGTCGTGCAGTTCCGGCGGCTCGGCGTAGTGGTCGGGGATCTTGCGGCCGTCGGCCGGGTACATCGGGCGCGGCGTCGCGCTGACGTCCACGCTCGAGTACATGTTGTACCACCAGAACAGGTTGGCGCAGGTGAAGGCGGGGTCGCGCCGGCGGGCCGCCTCCCAGACCTTCTCGCCGGCCACGAGCCGGTTCGACTGGCGCCACAGCCAGACCTCGGCCTGGCCGCGGAAGTACCAGCCGTTGGCGACCGCGCCGTGGCCGCGCGGCAGGAGGCCCGTGAGCAGGGTCGACTGCACGGTGCAGGTGACCGCCGGCAGGACCGTGCGCAACGGCCTGAGCCCGCCCTCGCGGGCGAGTGCGGCGAGCCTGGGCGTGTGGGGTCCGAGGAGGCCGGGGGTGAGCCCGACCACCAGCAGGACGAGGGTCGGGATCATCGCCGGCGATCCGGGGCGGGGCGGGTCAGAGGTCGCACAAGGAGCGGCCGCGGCGCGGGCCGGCCTCGGTCAGGACGAGCCGGCAGGGCTCGAAGCCCGCCGCCTCGAGCCGGCCGCGCAGCGCGATCAGGGTGGCGTCCGGGAGGGCGGGCTCGCGCGCGAGGATCCAGGCGTAGTCGCGGCTCGGGTGGCCGACCAGCGACCAGCGGTAGTCGGGGTCGAGGGCGATGAAGACGTAGTCGCCGGCCGCGGCCCACAGCCAGGCGCCGAGCGGCTCGAGGAAGGTGACCTCGAGCGCGCCGCGGTCGGCGGGGCCGGTGAAGCGCGCCCGGCCGATCGCCACCTTCTCCTCGCCGCTCGCCGTGCGGCAGACGTTGCGCACCGCGATCCAGGCCGGATCCTCGGGCGCCGGCCCGTATGTGGCGGTCGTGTCGGCGGCGCAGTCGCGCTGGAACCAGGCCGGGATCGAGGCGATCTCGTGCCAAGTGCCCAGATAGCGCTCGACCGCGAAGCCCGCGACCGGCTCGAGCGGCAGCACCGGCCGGCCGCAGGCGGCCGGCAGGAGGGCGAGCGCCGCGAGTGCCGCCCGCCTCAAGCGAAGCTCCGCACGCCGGCGAGCGGGATCGGGTCCGTCTCGCCCCAGGCCGCCGCCCGCTCGGCGGGTGCGGCGAGCGGGATCGCCGCCCCCTCGCGGGCGAACAGCGGAAAGCGGTCGAGCGGCAGCTCGAGCTCCAGCCGGCGCGGGCCCCGGTGCCGCTCGAGGCTGAACCAGTCGATCCAGCCGCCCGCGGGCAGCCAGACCGTCACGCGCCCGCCCGGGCGAACGATCGGCGCCACCAGGAGGTCGGGGCCGAACAGGTACTGCAGGTCGAAGCCCCAGCTCTCGGGCTCGTGCGGAAAGGCGAGCGGCATCGGCCGGCAGAGCGGCAGGCCGGTCGCCGAAGCCTCGGCGAGCGCGCGTTCGATGTAGGGGACCAGCGCCATGCGCAGCTCGAGGGCCGCGCGCACCCGCGCGAGCGCCGCCTCGCCGAACGCCCAGGGCTCGCGCGGGCCGATGCCGTGGAAGCGCAGGTGCGAGGCGAAGACGGCCGCCTGGCACCAGCGGACGAACAGCTCGGGCTCGGGCGGGCCGCCGTAGAAGCCGCCGATGTCGGTGGCGTAGAACGGGTTGCCCGAGAGGGCGAGGGAGAGCTGGCCGCGGATCGAGGCGGCGAGCCCGCCCCAGTCGGCCTGCGGGTCGCCACCCCAAGAGCCGGGCACGGTCTGGCTGCCGATCCAGCCCGAGCGGGCGAGCACGAAGCCCGTGCCGAAGCGGCGGGTCGAGGCCTCGTGCACGCAGCGATTGTAGAGGAGCGGATAGAGATTGTGCAGCTCGGGCCCGCGCGTGCCGTCGTGGGCGAGGCAGTTCGGATCGTCCGGCACCTGCTCGCCGAAGTCGGTCTTCATGACGTCGACGCCGAGGTCGAAGAGCGCCGCGTGCCGGTCGCGCCACCAAGCGTAGGCACCGGGGTGGGTGAAGTCGACGATGCCCGAGGGTGGCAGGGGGGTGAGCACCGAGCCGAAGGGTGCCGGGTCCCACGCGTGCCGCCAGGGCTCGCCGGTGCGCGCGTCCCGGAGGAGGAAGCCGGCGCGGGCGAGCTCGGGGAAGTGCGGGCCGGCGAGGGCGACGAGCGGGTACTCCCAGCAGCAGAGCTTGAAGCCGAGCTCGTGGACGCGGCGGACGGTGCCGGCCGGGTCGGGGTAGCGGGCGGGGTCGAAGTGGAAGTGGAAGCGGGTCGGCGTGTCCTGCCAGGCGCGGCCGTCGAAGGTGATCACGTCCATGGGCAGGCCGAGCGCGCGGCAGCGCCGGGCCGCGTCGAGGAGCTCGTCCCCGTCGCGCCAGTAGGCCTTGGACAGCCAGGGTCCGAGCGTCCAGCGCGGCACCCGGGCGGGGCGGCCGGTGAGGCCGGTGAAGGCGTCCAGCACGCCCTCCATGTCCCCGGCCGCGAAGAGGAACAGGTCGAGCGCCGGCTCCTCGACCAGGAGCGCGTAGGAGCGGTGCGAGAGCGGCGCGGAGCCCACCCCGTGCACCACCCGGGCGATGGTGTGCGCGAGGAGCCCCCAGCCGCGCGGCGAGAGCGCGAAGGGAACGTTCTTGTAGGAGGCCTCGCCGTTCACCCCGAGCGCGTCCTCGTTCCAGGAGACGAGGAGCTGGCCGCGATGGTCGAGCCGGGTCCATTTCTCGCCGTGGCCGTGAACCGGCTCGCCGTCCGCGAGGTCGAAGCCGGCGACGAGGCCACGCTCGGAGCGGGCCAGGGGCGGCAGCCGGAAGCGGCGCCGGAAATGGCCGTCGGTCGGCGGACCGATGAGGCTCCGCCCGTCGAGCGAGAGGGCGAGCGCACCGCTCGACGGCTCGAGGGCGACGGCGAGCGGGCCGCTCTCCAGCACCACCGCCCCCAGGCCCCGCCGCACCCGGCTCTGCGGTGGTGCGGCCGGCAGCCGCACGAGCCCGTGGTCGGGCCCGCGGCGGGCGCCGATGCGCAGCCGGACGATGCCGGGCGCCACGATCTCCAGGCGGAACGGACCGGCCGCGGTCCGCCCGACGAGCCCGCCCCCGGGATCCTCCGCGAGGCCTTCCAGGGCGAGCCCGTCGAGCCGGCCGAGATCGAACGCCATGCCTGCCGCCCCCGGGGTGTGGCGGCGGCTTCTACGCCGCCGGCGCGGTCGCGTCCACCGCCCGCCGCGACGGACCGGCCCGGCTCAGTTGAGCGGGCGCACCGCGAGCGGCTCGACCGGCTGCGGCGCCGGCACGGGTGGTGCCGGCGGCGCCGCCTCGGGCTCGGCCGGGATCGGCTCGGGCCGGCGCTGCAGCGCGCGCGCCAGCACCTCGTCGACCGTGGCGACCGGCACGATCTCGAGCGCCTTCTTCACGTTGTCCGGGATCTCGGCCAGGTCCTTCTCGTTCTCCTTGGGGATGATCACGGTCTTGAGGCCGCCGCGGAGCGCCGCGAGCAGCTTCTCCTTGAGCCCGCCGATGGGCAGGACCCGTCCCCGGAGCGTGACCTCGCCGGTCATGGCGACCGAGGCCCTGACCGGGATCCGGGTCAGCACCGAGACGATCGAGGTCACCATCGCCACGCCGGCCGAGGGGCCGTCCTTGGGGGTCGCCCCCTCCGGCACGTGGATGTGGATGTCGACCTTGTCGAAGGTCTCGGGCTTGACGCCGAGCTCGAGCGCGCGCGAGCGGACCCAGGAGCGCGCCGCCTGCACCGATTCCTGCATGACGTCGCCGAGCTTGCCGGTGATCGTCATCTTGCCCTTGCCGGGCACGGTCACCGCCTCGATCGACAGGAGCTCGCCGCCGACCTCGGTCCAGGCGAGGCCCGTGGTGACGCCGACCTGGTCCTCGAGCTCGGCCTCGCCGAACCGGTAGCGCCGCACGCCCGCGTACTTGTCGAGGTTGCGGCGCGTGATCTTCACGCCCTTCCGGCTGTCGACCAGGATCTCACGCAGCGACTTGCGCGCGAGATTGGCGATCTCGCGCTCGAGATTGCGCACGCCGGCCTCGCGCGTGTAGTAGCGGATGAGGTCGAGGAGCGCCTCGTCGGTGATCGACCACTCCTCGTCCTTGAGCCCGTGCTGCTTGCGCTGCTTGGGGATCAGGTGGCGCTTGGCGATCTCGACCTTCTCGTCCTCGGTGTAGCCGGGAATGCGGATCACCTCGAGCCGGTCGAGGAGCGGCTGCGCCATGCGCAGCGTGTTCGCCGTGCAGACGAACATCACATCCGACAGGTCGTAGTCCACCTCCAGGTAATGATCGTTGAAGTTGCTGTTCTGCTCCGGGTCGAGCACCTCCAGGAGTGCCGAGGACGGATCGCCGCGGAAGTCCGCGCCGAGCTTGTCGATCTCGTCGAGCATGAAGAGCGGGTTCGAGCTCTTCGCCTTCTTCATGCTCTGGATGATCTTGCCGGGCATGGAGCCGATGTAGGTGCGGCGATGGCCGCGGATCTCGGCCTCGTCGCGCACGCCGCCGAGGCTCACCCGGATGAAGTTGCGCCCGGTGGCCTTGGCGAGCGAGCGGCCGAGCGAGGTCTTGCCCACACCCGGCGGACCCACCAGGCAGAGGATCGGGCCCTTCATCTTGTCGACCCGCTGCTGCACCGCGAGGTACTCGACGATCCGCTCCTTGACCTTGTCGAGCCCGTAATGGTCCGCGTCCAGGATGGCCTGGGCCTTCCTGAGATCCGTGGAAACCTTGGTCTTCTTCTTCCAGGGGATCGACAGGATCCAGTCCAGATAGTTGCGGACCACGGTCGCCTCGGCCGACATCGGGCTCATGGTGCGCAGCTTCTTGAGCTCGGCCCTGGCCTTCTCGCGCGCCTCCTTGGAGAGCCGGGTCTTGTTGATGCGCTCCTCGAGCTCGCCGAGCTCGTCCTTGCCCTCCTCGAGCTCGCCCAGCTCCTTCTGGATCGCCTTCATCTGCTCGTTCAGGTAGTACTCGCGCTGCGTCTTCTCCATCTGGCGCTTGACGCGCGAGCGGATCCGCTTCTCGACCTGGAGGACCGAGATCTCGCCCTCCATGAAGCCGTACAGCCGCTCCAGCCGCTCGGCGAGCGAGCTGGTCTCGAGCAGCTCCTGCTTCTCGGGGATCTTGAGCGTCAGGTGCGCGGCGATCGTGTCGGCCAGCTTGCCCGGCTCGTCGATCTGCTGGAGGCTGACCAGGACCTCGGGCGGCACCTTCTTGTTGAGCTTGATGTACTGCTCGAACTGGCCGGTCACCGCGCGCGCCAGCGCCTCGATCTCGCGCGCCTCGCTCGGCTGCTCGGGCAGGAGCTGGGCGCGCACCTGGAAGAAGCGCGGATTGTCGATGAAGCTCGTGATCTGCGCCCGACCCTGCCCCTCGACCAGCACCTTCACCGTGCCGTCCGGCAGCTTCAACAGCTGCAGCACGGAGGAGATCGTGCCGACCCGGTAGATGTCGTCGCGCCCGGGGTCGTCCTGGGCGGCGTTCTTCTGCGCCACGAGGAGGATCTGCTTGTCCTCCTTCATCACCTCCTCGAGCGCATGGATCGACTTCTCGCGACCGACGAACAGCGGCACGATCATGTGCGGGAAAACGACGATGTCCCTGAGCGGCAGGACGGGGAAGATCGCGCTCGTGGGATGCTCGCTCATGTCACCTCGCTGGGCCCGCGGCGACCGCGGACCGGCTGGATACGGCGTACAGGTGGCGCCCTGACCGGGTGCTTTCAAGGAAGCCGCCCGCGCACCCGGGTCGCGGCGCCGCCCTCAGCCGAGCCCGCCGAACAGCACGCCCAGGTAGAGCAGGTAGCCGGCGAGCAGCGTGGCGCCCTCCCGCCGGCCGATCCGCCAGCCGGTGAGCGCGAACAGGATCAGCGCGGCGGTCGCCGCGACCATCACCGGGAGGTCGAAGGCGAGCAGCCCGGCGGGCACCGGCAGGGGGCTCGCCAGCGCCGTGACGCCGAGGATGCCCAGGAGGTTGTAGATGTTCGAGCCGACCACGTTGCCGTAGGCGAGCTCGGCCTGGCCGCGCCAGGCGGCGACCAGCGAGGTGGCGAGCTCGGGCAGCGAGGTGCCGACCGCCACGAGGGTGAGGCCGATCACGAGCTCGCTCACCCCGATCCCGCGCGCGAGCGTCACCGCGCCGTCGATCAGCAGCCCCGCCCCCACCACCGTGGCGACGATGCCGCCCAGCGCGAACGCCGCCGCCCTGCCCGGAGCGAGCGGCCGACCGCCGTCCTTGAGTTCGCCCTCGGCCTCGAGGATCGCGCCCCATTCGTCCGGCTTGGCCGCCTCGGCCCGGTAGGTCGCGACCGTGTAGAGGACGACGAGGCCGAGCAGGATCAGCCCGGCGACCCGGCCGACCTCCCCGGTGGCGGCGAGCGCCACGGCGGCCACCGCCGAGACGGTGAGGGCGACGGCGTCGCGGTGGAACGAGCTCGGTTCGATCCGCACCGGCGAGACCAGGACGGCCACGCCCAGGATCAGGAGCACGTTGGCGATGTTGGAGCCGACCACGTTGCCGAGCGCCACGTCGGGAACCCCGGCGAAGGCGGCTTCCAGGGAGGCGACGAGCTCGGGGGTGGAGGTCCCGTAGCCGACCAGCGTCAGACCGATCAGGAGCGGCGAGACGCCGAGCCTGCGGGCGATGGCGACCGCGCCGCGCACGAGCGCCTCGCCGCCGCCCAGGAGCAGCGCCATGCCGGCCACGATCTCGAGCGCAGCGAGCACGGTCCGCGGGTCCGGCGGCGGGGCGAGCGGGGCGGCGAGCCGGTCGGCTCAGGAGGCGGACGCGCCGGCCTTCTGCTCGGCGTAGATCATCAGGGGCTTGGCGCGCCCGTCCGCGACCTCGCGGTTGACCACGACCTCGGTGACGCCCAGGAGCGAGGGCAGCTCGAACATGGTGTCGAGCAGGATCGCCTCCATGATCGAGCGCAGGCCGCGCGCGCCGGTCTTGCGCTGGATCGCCCGCTCGGCGATCGCCTTGAGCGCATCCTCGGTGAAGGTCAGCCGCACGCCTTCCATGTCGAACAGGCGCTGGTACTGCTTGACCAGTGCGTTCTTGGGCTCCTTGAGGATCTTGATGAGCGCCGGCACGTCCAGGTCGTGCAGGGTGGCGATCACCGGCAGGCGGCCGATGAACTCGGGGATCAGCCCGAACTTCAACAGATCGTCGGGCTCGACCTCGCGCAGCACCTCGCCGGTACGGCGATCGTCGGGCCCGCTGACCTCGGCGCCGAAGCCCATCGACTTCTGCTTGCCGCGCGCGGCGATGATCCTCTCGAGGCCGGCGAAGGCGCCGCCGCAGATGAACAGGATGTTGGTCGTATCGACCTGCAGGAACTCCTGCTGCGGGTGCTTGCGGCCACCCTGCGGCGGCACGCTGGCGACCGTCCCCTCGATGATCTTGAGGAGCGCCTGCTGCACCCCCTCGCCCGAGACGTCACGGGTGATCGACGGGTTCTCGGACTTGCGGCTGATCTTGTCGACCTCGTCGATGTAGACGATGCCGCGCTGCGCCCGCTCGACGTTGTAGTCGGCGGCCTGCAGGAGCTTGAGGATGATGTTCTCGACGTCCTCGCCGACGTAGCCGGCCTCGGTGAGCGTCGTGGCATCCGCCATGGTGAAGGGGACGTCGAGGATCCGGGCGAGCGTCTGGGCCAGGAGCGTCTTGCCGCAGCCGGTCGGCCCGATCAGGAGGATGTTCGACTTGGCGAGCTCGACCTCGCCGCCCTTCGATCCGTGCGCCAGTCGCTTGTAGTGATTGTGCACCGCGACCGACAGCACGCGCTTGGCGTACTCCTGGCCGATCACGTAGTCGTCCAGCACGCCCTTGATCTCGGCCGGGGTCGGAACCCCGGCACGGCTCTTGGCGACCGCGCTCTTGTTCTCCTCGCGGATGATGTCCATGCACAGCTCGACGCATTCATCGCAGATGAACACGGTCGGGCCGGCGATGAGCTTCCGGACCTCGTGCTGGCTCTTGCCGCAGAACGAGCAGTAGAGCGTGTTCTTGGAGTCGCCGCTGCCCTTGGACATCATCCAACCGTCCCACGCGGTCCCTGGGAGCATGGTAGCGGCGCCCGGCGGGGTACACAACCCGCGACGCGAGACCCCGATCCGGACGGCGGCGCGGGGCCGGACTCAGCCGCCCGCGAGGTTGCGGCGGACCAGCCGGCGCCACAGCAGCGGCGCGAACAGCGCCAGGAGCGCCAGGAGGAGCAGGCTCGCCGAGAGCGGCCGGGTCAGGAAGACCGAGAGGTCGCCCTGCGAGATGGTGAGCGCCCGGCGCAGCTCCTGCTCGGCCAGGGGCCCGAGGATCATGCCGATGATCACGGGCGCGGTCGGGAAGCCCCACAGGCGCATCAGGAAGCCCACGGCGCCGATGGCGTAGAGCAGGAGGAGGTCGATCGGCGACTGGCTGATGCCGTAAGTGCCGATCGTGGCGAAGACCAGGATGCCGGCGTAGAGGAGCGGCTGGGGGATCGAGAGGACCCGCACCCAGAGGCCCACGAGCGGCAGGTTCAGGGCGAGCAGCAGCAGGTTGCCGATGTACAGGCTGGCGATCAGGCCCCAGACCAGCTGCGGCTGGGTCTCCATGAGCAGCGGCCCGGGGTTGATGCCGTAGCTCTGGAACGCCGAGAGCACGATCGCGGCCGTGGCCGAGGTCGGAAGGCCGAGGGTGAGCATGGGGACCAGCACGCCCGCCGCGGAGGCGTTGTTGGCGGCCTCGGGGCCGGCCACGCCCTCGATGGCCCCCCTGCCGAACTCCTCCGGCCGACGCGCCAGGCGGCGCTCCAGCCAGTAGGAGAGGAAGGTCGGCACCTCGGCGCCGCCGGCCGGCAGGGCGCCGATCGGGAAGCCGATCCCGGCACCCCGGAGCCAGGCCGGCCAGGACCGCCGCCAGTCCTCGGCCGACAGCCAGAGCGAGCCCCTGACCGGCACGATCGAGCTCTCGCGCAGGCTCGCCCGGTGCGCGAGCCAGAGGGTCTCGCCGACCGCGAACAGGCCGACGCAGACGATGATCACGTTGATGCCGTCGAGGAGCTCGAGCAGGCCGAAGGTGAACCGCGCCTGGCCGGTCTGCAGGTCGACGCCGACCAGCCCGAGCCAGATGCCGAAGGCGAGCGCGGTGAGCCCGCGCAACGGGTGGCTGCCGAGGGTCGCCGAGACCGTGACGAAGGCCAGGATCATCAAGGAGAAATAGTCGGCGGGCCCGAACGCCAGGGCGAGCTCGACCACGGTCGGTGCGAGGAAGGTCAAGCCGAGCGTGCCGAGCGTGCCGGCCACGAAGGAGCCGATCGCGGCGGTCGCGAGGGCCGGCCCGCCTCGCCCGGCCAGGGCCATGCGGTGGCCCTCCAGGGCGGTGATGATGGTGGCGCTCTCGCCCGGCGTGTTGAGCAGGATCGAGGTGGTCGAGCCACCGTACATGGCACCGTAGTAGATGCCGGCGAACAGGATGAACGCGGCGGTGGCGTCGACCGTGTAGGTGATCGGCAGGAGGAGCGCGATGGTGAGCGCCGGCCCGAGCCCCGGCAGCACGCCCACGAAGGTGCCGAGCGTGACGCCCAGGAGCCCCCAGCCGAGATTGACCGGCTGGAGGGCCACGAGAAAGCCCTGGCCGAGCGCCGCGAGGGTCTCCAAGGCGCCTCCCTAGGGCACGAGGCCCACGAGATCCTCGACCAGCCCGCCGCCGAAGCGCACGCCCAACAGCCGGCTGAAGGCGAGGAACACGGCGAGCGCGAGGACGAGGCCGATGCCGGCGTCGCGGGCCGGGCGTGCCGAGCCGAAGCCGCGCGCCACGCAGACGAACAGCAGGGTCGAGGCGAGCACGAAGCCGAGCGGCTGGATCAACGCCACGTTGAGCACGAGGCCGCCCGCCACCCAGCCGAGCGCACGGCGGTCGAGCGGCTCGCCCGCGAAGCTCTCCTCGGGCACGAGCTGTCCGGCGAGCGCCTGGGCGAGCAGCAGCAGGCCCAGGCCACCGAGCAGGGCCGCGACCGCGAACGGCACCACCCGCGGGCCGACCACGGCGTAGGCCGAGTGCGGGATCCGCGCCGCCCCGAACGCCACCACGAGCGCCAGGGCGAGCACGCCCGCGGCGAGCGCGATCGCCCCGCCGCGGCCCCTGCCGGCCACGCTCAGGCGAGGCCCAGGCTCTTGAGGATGCCCTCGATGCGCACGATCTCGGCCGCCAGGAACGCGGCGAACGGCTCGCCGGTCAAAAGGATGCCGGTCCAGTCGCGCTTGGCGAGCTCGGCCTTCCAGCCCTCGGTCGCGGCCATGGCCTCGACCAGCGCCACGAGCGCCTTGACCTCCTCGGGCTTCAGCCCGGGCGGGGCGAACACGCCGCGCCAGTTGAACAGCTCGACGTCGAGGCCCTGCTCCTTGAGGGTCGGCACGTCGATGCCCGGCTGGCGCTTGTCGGCCGAGATGGCGAGCGCGCGCATCTTGCCGGCCTTGACCTGCTCGGCGAACTCGCCCCAGCCGGACACGCCGGCCGTGACCTGGTTGCCGAGGATCGCCGCCTGCGCCGCACCGCCGCCGGCGAAGGCCACGTAGCTCGCGGCCCGGGGGTCGACACCCGCGGCCCTGGCGATCAGGCCCACGAGGATGTGGTCGGTGCCGCCGGCCGAGCCGCCGGCCCAGGAGACCGAGCCCGGGTTGGCCTTCATCGCCGCCACGAGACTCGCCATGTCCTTGTGCGGCGAGGCCGCGGGCACGACGATCGCCTCGAACTCGCCGGTCAGCCGGGCGATCGGCGTGGTCGCCTGCAGGCCGACCGGCGCCTTGTTGGCGATCACCGCGCCGACCATCACCATGCCGCCCACCATGAGCGCGTTCGGGCGACCCTTCCACTGGTTGGCGAACTGCGGCAGGCCGACCGTGCCGCCGGCGCCCGGGACGTTGGTGATCTGCACGCCCTTGACCATGCCGGCGCCGCGCAGCACGGCCTCCATGGTGCGCGCGGTCTGGTCCCAGCCACCGCCCGGCGCCGCCGGCACGAAGAGCTGCAGCTGGTCGATCGCCGCCTCGGCCGTCCGCGGCCGCGCCGCCAGGCCGCCCGCGAGCCCAAGCGCCGCCAGCCCACCGAGCGCCACCTCGCGCCTCGTCCCTGCCCGCATCGTCGCCTCCCCGCGTCCGGACGGCGAATTGACGCCGCCCCGGCCCCGCTCTTAGCGTTGGGGTGGTGGCCGGGCAACGGGGCCTTCCGGCCGCGACCGGGCGATGGGCTGGAGCCGACCCGTGGCCGACCTGCTCGCGGGCGTCCGCGTGCTCGACCTCACCAACGTCCTGGCCGGGCCGTTCTGCACCTACCTGTTGGCGCAGCTCGGCGCGGACGTGATCAAGGTCGAGGCGCCGGCGGGCGGCGATCTGGCGCGCGCGCTCGGCGCCGATCCGGCCCTCAACCGCGCCGGGCTCGGCGCCTCCTTCCTCGCCCAGAACGCCGGCAAGCGCTCCTTGACCCTCGACCTCAAGCAGCCCGCCGGCCGGGCGCTGCTCGAGCGGCTCGCGGCCACCGCCGACGTCCTCGTCGAGAACTTCCGGCCGGGCGTCATGGAGCGGCTCGGGCTCGGGCCCGAGCGGCTGCGGGCGCTCTGCCCGCGGCTCGTCTACTGCGCCATCTCGGGCTTCGGCGCGGACGGCCCGCTGGCCCCGAACCCGGCCTACGACCAGATCGTCCAGGGGCTGTGCGGGGTCATGGCGATCACCGGCGACCGGGACACCGCACCGCTGCGCACCGGCTTTCCCGTCGCCGACACGATCGGCGGGCTCACCGCCGCCTTCGCGATCGTCGCGGCGCTCGTGCGCCGCGGTCGCGCCGGGCCCGGCGAGACGATCGACGTGTCGATGCTCGAGGCGATGCTGTCGGCCATGGGCTGGCCGGTCTCGAACTGGCTGATCGCCGGCCGGGCACCCGTGCCGATGGGCAACGACAACGCCACCGCGGCCCCCTCGGGCACGTTCCGCACCGGGGGCGGCCCGCTCAACATCGCCGCCAACAAGCAGGAGCAGTTCCTGGCGCTCTGCGAGGTGCTCGGCCGTCCGGACCTGGCCATGGACCCGCGCTTCGCCGAGCGCGAGGCGCGCCGCCGCCATCGCGCCGAGCTCTCCGTCGAGATCGAGCGGGCGCTCGCGCGCGACGATGCCGCCGGCTGGGCCGCGCGGCTGAACGCGGCGGGCGTGCCGGCCGGCCCGGTCCTCTCGCTCGAGGAGGCCCTCGCGCAGGAGCAGGTCCGCGCCCGCGGCGCCATCCGCGAGGTCGCGGCACCGGCGCCGCTGGAGGGTCCGCTCCGTCTGGTCCGGGCGGGCTTCCGGCTGGCCTCGGGCGATCCCGGCCCGAGCGGCCCGCCGCCCCGGCTCGGCGAACACACCCGGGCGATCGTCGAGGAGCTCGGCCTCGCCGACGAGGAGATCGAGCGGCTGCGCGCCCTGGGGGTGATCTGAGCGCCCGCGCTCAGTCCTTGACCGGCTTGGCCGGACGCTTGTCCATGACCTCGTCGATCAGGCCGAACTCCTTGGCCTGCTCGGCGCTCATGAAGGTGTCGCGCTCCATCCTGGCCTCGACCTCGGGGAGCGTGCGGCCGGTGTGCTTCACGTAGATCTCGTTGAGCCGCTGCTTCATCAAGAGGATCTCGCGGGCGTGGATCTCGATGTCGGTCGCCTGGCCCTGGAACCCGCCCGAGGGCTGATGGGTCATGATCCGCGCGTGCGGCAGCGCGTAGCGCTTGCCCTTGGCTCCCGCGGCCAGGAGCAGCGAGCCCATCGAGGCGGCCTGGCCGATGCAGATCGTCGCCACGTCCGGGCGGATGTACTGCACGGTGTCGTAGATCGCGAGGCCGGCGGTCACCAGCCCACCCGGGCTGTTGATGTAGAGGTTGATGTCCTTGTCCGGGTTCTCCGCCTCGAGGAACAGGAGCTGGGCGGTGACAAGGCTGGCGACGTGGTCGTCGACCGGCCCCATCAGGAAGATGATCCGCTCCTTGAGCATGCGCGAGTAGATGTCGTAGGCGCGCTCGCCGCGCGCCGTCTGCTCGACCACCATGGGCACGAGCTGGGCGAGGATCGACATGGGCAGGGCCTCGGCTCGGGATCGGCTCAGCTGGCGGGGGCGGTCGCGGCCTCGCCCGCGGCGCCGCTCGCGGGCTCGTCCTCCTCCTCGCGCATGAGCTCCTCCGGGGTCACCGGCTGGTCGGTCACGCTCGCGAGCTGGAGGATGAAGTCGACCACCTTGTCCTCGAAGATCGGGGCCCGGAGCGCGTCCAGGGCGGCCGCGTTGGAGCGGTAGTACTCGACCACCTGGCGCTCCTGGCCGGGGAAGCGCTGCGCCTGGGCGATCACCGCCTGCTGCAGCTCGTGGCCCTCGACCTTGATGTCGTGCTTGTTGCCGAGCTCGGAGAGGATCAGCCCGAGCCGCACCCGCCGCTCGGCGATGGCCCGGTACTCGGCCTGGATCTCCTCCTTGCTCCTGCCCTCGGTCTCGAAGGTGAGGCCGCGCTCCTGCATCTCGCGCTCGACCTGGCGCCAGATCGCGTCGAACTCGATGTCGACCATGCCGGCCGGGACGCCGAACCGGTAGGTGGCCGCCAGATGGTCGAGCAGGCGTCGCTTGACGCGCTGCCGCGAGGCGGCCTTGAGCTCGGCCTCGAGCCGCTCGCGCACCGCGCGGCGCAGGGCGGCGAGGTCCTCGACGCCGACCGACTTGGCGAGCGCGTCGTCGATGGCGATCGGCAGCGGCTCCTCGACCGCCTTGACGCGCACCTCGAAGCGCGCCGGCTTGCCGCGCAGGCTCGGCTCCCCGTAGGTCTCGGGGAAGGTCACCTCGATCGTCCGCGTCTCGCCGGCGCTCGCGCCCACGAGCTGGTCCTCGAAGCCCGGGATCATGCCGCCGGCACCCAGCACGACGCCGAGGTCGCTGCCGGAGCCGCCCTCGAACGGCCGGCCGTCGATCGTCCCCTCGAAGTCGATCGTGACGCGATCGCCGGCGCGCGCCGGGCGCGGCTCGGCCGGTGCGGCGAATCCGCGCCTCGATTCCGCGAGCCGCTCGAGCGCGCGGTCGACCGCGGCCTCCTCCACGGCCGCCACCGGTCGGGTGAGGGTGATCGCCTTGAGGTCGACATCGGGTACGTCGGGCAGGAGCTCCACCCGCAGCGCGAACTCGAGGTCCTTGCCCTCGTCGAAGGCGGTGATCTCGATCTTCGGGCGCAGCGCCGGCTTGAGCTGGTGCTCGCCGATCGCCTTCTTGGCGCCCTCGTCGACCGCCGCCTCGACCACCTCGCCGAGCACGCCCTTGCCGTACTGCTTGCGCAGGAGGCCGAGCGGCACCTTGCCGGGACGGAAGCCGGGCATGCGCACGCGGCTCTTGAGGTCCTCGAGACGGGTCGCCACCCGCTCCTCGATCTCGGTGGCCGGCACGACGACCTTGAACTGGCGGACGAGACCCTCGGCCGCGACTTGGGTGACCAGCATCGTCTCCGTCTCTTTCCCGCTCGCCCTCGACCGCTTCCGCCCCCGCCCGACCGCCCCGTCCGGCACGGCTGGTGCGGGCGGCGAGACTCGAACTCGCACGGCTCGCGCCACGGGAACCTAAATCCCGCGTGTCTACCGGTTCCACCACGCCCGCAGCGCGACCGGCCGCGGTGGCCCCGCGGCCGGACCGGCGCTGCATACAGCAGGCGCCCCCGGCTGCCAACGGTACGACCCGCGCCGCCGGTGGAGCGGGCCGCTGCGGCGTGCTATGGTCGGCATGCACCGTCCGCAGGCGGGGCGGTCGACCGCCGCCGCTTCGGCGCCCAAGGGAGGCCCGGCATGACCACGGTCAAGCAGCTCCTCGCCGAGAAGGGCCAGACGGTCTGGACGGTCGGTCCGGAGCAGACCGTGCTCGACGCGATCCGGATCCTGGCCGAGAAGGACATCGGCGCCTTGGTCGTGGCCGAGGGCGAGCGGCCGGTCGGCATCTTCAGCGAGCGCGACTACGTCCGGAAGGTGTTCGTCAAGGGCAAGACCTCGCCCAACACCCTGGTCCGCGAGGTCATGTCGGCGCCGATCGTCGCCGTCGGCCTCAACCACACGGTCGAGCAGTGCATGGCGACGATGAGCGCGCGGCGGATCCGGCACCTGCCGGTGATCGAGAACGGCCGCCTGCTCGGCATGCTGTCGATCAGCGACCTGGTCAACAACATCATCCGCGAGCAGCACCAGCTGATCGAGCGGCTGGAAAGCTACATCCACGGCTGAGGCCGGGCCGGCCGGTGGTGGGCGGGCCCGGCCGGCTCAGCGGCTCGCGGTGCGCAGGGCGCGCAGGAACGGATCGCCGGGCGGCGCGGGCGGATCGCGCTCGCCCGGTCGCGGAC
>JBBIIE010000048.1:0-20628 GCA_037446605.1 Geminicoccaceae bacterium
AACGTCGGCTGATGTGCCTGCCCTGCGCGCTCGGCGCGGCCCTCGCCGGCCGGTCGATCGACCCGGCGCCGCCGCTGCCCGAGACCGCCTTCCTGGTCGAGGCGGCGGCGGCGGCGCCGCGGCCGGCCGAGCCCGGGGCACGCGGCCTCGTCTGGGCGCTCGAGCTCCTGGCCCGGCTCGAGCGGCGCGACCTCGGGGCGCTCGGCGGCGCCCGCCCCTGAGCCGACCGTCGGCGGCTCAGGCCGCCCGGCGCAGCCCGGTCGCCGCCCAGACCTCGGCGAGCGCACGCACGAGCTGCTCGACCTCGGCCTCGGAATGGAGCGGGCCCGGGGTGATGCGCAGCCGCTCGGTGCCGCGCGGCACGGTCGGGTAGTTGATCGGCTGCACGTAGATCGCGTGGCGCTCGAGCAGGAGGTCGCTGATCGCCTTGCAGCGGACCGGATCGCCGACCATCACCGGCACGATGTGGCTCGGGTTGGCCTTGTGCGGGATGCCGGCCTCGTCGAGCCGGCGGCGCAGGAGCGCCACCCGCTCGCGCTGCAGCCGGCGCTCCCGCTCGCTGGTCTTGAGGTGACGGATCGCGGCGAGCGCGCCCGCCGCCACCGCCGGCGGCAGGGCGGTCGTGAAGATGAAGCCCGAGGCGAAGCTGCGCACGAAGTCGACGAGCGCCGCCGAGCCGGTGATGTAGCCGCCCATCACCCCGAACGCCTTGCCGAGCGTGCCCTCGATCACGTCGAGCCGGTGCATGACCCCGTCACGCTCGGCGACCCCGCCGCCGCGGGGTCCGTAGAGCCCCACGGCGTGGACCTCGTCGAGATAGGTCAAGGCGCCGTGCGCCTCGGCCACGTCGCACAGCTCGGCGATCGGCGCGATGTCGCCGTCCATCGAGTAGACCGATTCGAACGCCACGATCTTGGGCCGCTCGGGATCGAGGTCGGCGAGCTTGCGGGCCAGGTCCTCGGGATCGTTGTGCGCGAAGATCCGGCACTCGGTGCGCGAGTGGCGGATCCCCTCGATCATCGAGGCGTGGTTGCCGGCATCGGAGAGCACGACGCAGCCCGGCAGCCGCGCCGCCAGGGTCGAGAGGCTGGCCCAGTTCGACACGTAGCCCGAGGTGAACAGCAGTGCCGCCTCCTTGCCGTGCAGGTCGGCGAGCTCGTGCTCCAGGCGGACGTGCAGGTGGCTGGTGCCGGCGATGTTGCGGGTGCCGCCGGCGCCGGCGCCGCAATGGTCGAGTGCCGCGTGCATGGCCTCGAGCACCACCGGGTGCTGGCCCATGCCCAGATAGTCGTTCGAGCACCAGACGGTGACGAGCCGGCGCCGCCCGTCGCGGTGCAGCGTGGCGTGCGGGAAGTCCCCGGCGTGCCGCTCGAGGTCGGCGAACACCCGGTAGCGCCCCTCCTTGCGCAGGCCGTCGAGCTGGCTCTCGAAGAACCGTTGGTAGTTCATGCCGTCCTCCCTCGAGCGCGGCCGACCGGCTCGGTGGCCGGCAGGAGCGGTGCCGGTGCGAGCGGTCGACGGTGGTGAGAGCGACCCTTGAGCGCCCAGCCCCAAAGGGCGGTCTCCGGCACCGGCAGGACCATGAGCCAGTGCTCCAGGAGGCCGAGCGCGGTGAGCGTCGCCAGCAAGGTCCACATCGTGGCCTCGAGGCTCCCGGCCGGGGCCTCGACGGCGAGATCGACGAGCCGGGCGAGCGCCAGGGTCGCGACCGTGATCGACAGCGGGAACAGGGGGTTCATCGGCCGTCGCGCGAAGAAGCTCGCGAGATGGCGGAGATGGTCGGGCAGGAGGCCGTCCCCCGGATTGGGGACACCCAGGTGCAGGTTGAGCTTGGCGCTGGTCCGCAGGAGCCAGAGCAGCACCAGCACCCAGAGGCCGGTCGGATTGGAGCCGCCCCACACGAGCACCAGGACGATCGCCCCCGAGGCGAGCAGCGCCAGCTCGTGCCAGAGGATCGCCTGGACGGCATGGAGGAAGCGGCGGCCGGTCGAGGTCCCGGGCGGGCTCGGCTCGGTGCGCGGCCCGGTCAGGTAGCCGAGCAGGAAGGCCGTCTCGTTCCACCCCCAGATCGCGAGACCGCAGGCGAAGGCGAGCCAGGCGTCGGCCGGTCCCTCGCCGCTGCGGCTCGCAGCCAGCCCCGAGAGCGCGAGGAGGGCCAGCACCGAGACCAGGGCCAAGCTCCAGGGGAAGGTCCGCCGCGGCAGCCGGTCGAGCCAGAGGATGGCGCCCGTGCTGGACCACCAGGCGGTCAGCACGAACAGGACGGCCAGGGTCGGATCGCCCACCGGTCCGCTCCCGGCCCTACCAGGCCGGGGCCAGGCGGATCCGCTCGGGCAGCGGGCTCGGCCGGGCCGGCAGGAGGTAGAGGCGGGCGATCGTGGCGGCCGCCCGCAGCGCGAGCCCGGCCTTGCGCAGCCGACCGCCCGGCCCGCCGCGCGCCTCGGCGGCGGCGATCGCCTCGTTGATCGCCACGAGCCGGTCGAGCCCGGCCTTGAAGCGCGGATCGTCGATCGGCAGGGTCAGGGGGAAGACCTGCCTCGAGATCTCGCTCGTGATCCGGAACACGCGGAAGTCGTAGTCGGTCGGGTCGATCCCGAACGCCGCGTGCAGCTCCGGTCGGGCGTGGTCGCGCACGTACATGGTGGCGAACACCGCCAGGAGGAAGAACTTGATCCACCAGCGGTTGACACCGCTCGTGAGCCTCGGATCGGCGCGCATCAGAAGCGCGAACGCCTCGCCGTGGCGGAACTCGTCGTTGCACCACTTCTCGAACCAGCGGAAGATCGGGTGGAACCGGTTCTCCGGCCGGCTCTCCAGCATCCGGTAGATCGTGATGTAGCGCGCGTAGCCGATCTTCTCGGAAAGGTAGGTCGCGTAGAAGATGAACTTCGGCCTGAAATAGGTGTACTTCTTGGCCCGGGTCAGGAACCCGAGATCCACCCCCACCCCGAAATCCTTCAGGGTGTCGTTGATGAAGCCGGCATGGCGCGACTCGTCGCGTGCCATGAGGGTGAACAGCTCGCGGATGTCGGGGTTGCGGATGTTCTTCTTGATCTCGGCGTAGAGCACGCAGCCCGAGAACTCGGCGGTGACCGAGCTGACCAGGAAGTCGATGAACTCCTTCTCGAGCGCCGGCGGGAGCGGGGCGCGATCGGCCTGCCAGTGCTCGTCGCGCACGAAGTGCCCCTTGTTCGGATCGCGGCGCATCTCGGCGATCAGATCGTCCCACTCGGCGCGCACCCCGCTCACGTCGAGCCGGTCCATGGCCGCGAAGTCGGTGGTGTAGAAGCGCGGACTCAGGACGGTGCTCTCCTGGGCCTTGCGGGTGGTGGCGTTGACCGGGCGTGCCGCTGCCGCGGCGGCGGTGCGGGCCTGCGCGCTCATGGCGTCCTCCAGGTCTGGAAACCCACCTCGTAGAGCTCGGTCAGCTCGAGTCGGGCGACGAGCCTCGTCCACAGCCGCTCGAGCGGGCCGGCCTTCACGACGGTCGCACGGCCGTGCCAGACGAGCCGCTCGCCATAGGCCGGCACGGCGGTCGGCGGATCGTGCACGACCACCGTGTCGCCCGGCCCGAGCTCGACCCCTTCGAGGTCGACATAGGCGTGCAGGCTCTCGTGGCTCTCCTCGAGGTCGAGCGAGCAGGGGACCTCGAGCACGCGTCGGCTCGTGAGCCAGCCGGCGATCATGGTTGCGACCTCCCGATCGTGACGAGGCGGGCGAAGGCCGCGGCGTTGCCCTCGCCGAAGGCGCCCAGATCGACGCGCCGGCCGGTCGCCGGATCCTCGAGCGAGAGCCGGCCGTCGGCCCAGCGGACGAGGCGGAAGGGTGGCCCGTCGCCGATCCCGGCGAGCTTGCGGTCGCGCGCCAGCCCGCGCAGCACGCCCCGCAGGAAGCCGTTGCTGCCGGCCGGCAGCAGCTCGACCAGTCGGTCCCCCTCCGGCTCGACCACCGCCACCGAGCCGTCCGGACGGTCGAGGAAGCGCAGCTCGCGGGTCGTCACGACGCGGCTCTCGGGCAGGCTCGTCCGGCCGAGCCCGGTGAGCCGGGCCGTGGCCGCCACGAGCAGCGAGAAGCCGACCAGGAGGCCGGCGCCGAGCAGCGGCCGGCGGGGGAGGGAGGGCTGGAGGGGGTCCGTGGGCACGGTCGTGCTCCGATCTCAGGCGGCGACCGCGAGGCCGCGCGGTGGCGCACCCTGTCCGGTCGTGGGCGGCTCCGACGCGGCCGTCCCGGCCCGCCGGGCGAGGTCCCGCTCGAGGGCACCGCGCAGGATCGCCGCGACCGCGGCCGCATCCGGCACGCCGCGCAGCATCGGCTCCGGCCGGCCCAGCCGCCACGGCCGGGCGAACGGCCAGAGGTGCAGCCAGGCGAGCCGGCCCGGCCCGGCGAGTGCCAGCGGCAGGTCGCCGGTGCCGTCGCGGTGGAGGCGGAGGGCGGCACCCTCGATCCGGCAGAACGGCAGGTTGACCGCCATCGGCAGGGCGACGCCGAAGCGCAGCACCACCCGCCGGTCGGTGATCGTGAAGACCGTGCTGCGGGCGTAGAGCCGGGCGAGCAGCAGCAGCACGCCGAGCGCGAGCCCGGCCGGCACGGCGAGGCCGGCGGCGTCGAGCGCGGCCGCCGCCCAGCCGGCCCCGTCGGCGAGGTCGGCGACCAGCCGCCAGACGGCGAGCAGGCCGAAATAGAGCGCCACGGCGCGGACGTGGAAGACACGCCGGGCGAGCGCCCCGAAGGCCGGAGCGCCCTGCCAGAGGATCCGCTCGCCCGCCGGCAGGGGCTCGGGCAGGCCGCGCACCGGCTCGGGGCCGTGCTCGAGCACGGGCCCGGGCCGGCGGCGCGCGGCGGCGTCGCTCACAGCAGCGGCTCCTGCCGGCTCGGCGTCGCGTAGAGGAAGCCGCCCGCCCAGTAGGCGGTGATGCGGTCCTCCTCGCGCTTGGTGATCTGCGAGTCGCTCGCGATCCCGGGCACGCGCCCGATCTGGGCGGCGGTCAGGGCCCGGGTGCGGACCTCGCGGCGCCGGGGGTCGATCCGGGCGAAGTTGATCGGCACGAGCACGCGCCGCCGACCGCCCGTGGTCTCGACCTCGAGGTAGCGGATCTGCGGCTCGGAGCGGTCGATCCAGAGATCGACCACCCTGCCGGCGGTCTCGTGGTCGGCGGCCAGGAGCGGCATGCCGCGCGGATCGACGTCCTCCTTCGCGACCGTGGTGCCGGGCACGAGCCGGGCGGGGGCGATCAGGGGCTCGCCCTCCCAGGTCCGCTCGGGTTCCTCCTCGCGCTCGGCATAGGCCGCGGGGCCGACGGCATCGGCCAGCGGATCGCCGGTCGGGACGAGGGGAGCACCCAGATGGCCGAAGGCCGGCACCGCCGCCACCGGGCGGGTGTCGCCCTTGCCGGTCGGCGCCCGGACGGTCCGCCCGTCGCGCCGGCGGTAGGTCTTGGGCTCGGGGATCGGCGGGAAGCCCTGCACCGTGACGTAGGCCGAGCGCTCGGACTCGAGCGGATAACCCTCGCGCTTGTTCTCGCGGTGCAGATAGAAGATCAGTCCCGCGAAGAAGATCCAGAACGCGTAGAGCGTCACTTGCGCTATGTCGATGTATCCGGTGATCGCGCCGACTTCCATCGGACCCTCCTCGAGCTAGCCGGGCAGGTGCACGGCATCGAGCCGTCGCCCGGCGACGGTGCGACCGACCAGGGGGCCGATCGCGACGAGCGTGGCGAACAGCAAGGCGATTTCGAGCTGGTAGACGAAGACGTAGCCCACGGCCGGATCGACCAGCGCCGGGCCGAGCGAACCCCGGCTCGCGAGCCCGGCCACCAGATCGCGCAGGATCCCACCGCCCATGACCGCGAGCCCGGCCGCGGTCGCCTGCACGGCACCCCAGGCGCCGAGCGCCAGCCCCGCCTCGCCCGGCGGGGCCGCGCGCATCGCCGCGGTGAGCGTGCAATGGGCGAAGACCCCGCCGCCGAAGCCGACCGGCACGACCGCGACCGCGAACAGCGCGGGTGAGGCCAGGGGTGCGGCGAAGCTCACGAGGGCGAAGGCCGCGGCACCCAGGAGCGCACCGAAGCCCCCGAGCCGCCAGGGATCCGTGCCACGCTCGAGGAGCCGGGCGGCGGTCCAGAAGCCGGCGAGCCCGCCGGCGGCGAACAGCGCCGAGAGCGCGGTCGTGGCGCCGACCGGCAGATCCAGGATCTGGCCGCCATAGGGTTCGAGCAGGACGTCCTGCATCGCGAAGCCGGCGGTCCCGAGGCCGATCACGACGAACCGGCGGGTCGCCCGACCGTCGCCGTCGAGCCGCGCCCAGGCCTCGGCGAAGCGCTCCTCGGGACGCGCGGAGGAGGTCCGGGCGGGATCGCGCGGCTCCTGCTTCCACAGGGCCACGAGGTTGAGGAGCATGCTCGCGACGGCCGCACCCTGGATCACCTGGATCAGCCGCAGCGGGCTGAACTCGGCGAGGAGAGCCCCCATCACGCCGCCCGCCCCGAGCATGCCGAGGAGGAGCGCGCAGCAGAGGAAGGCCACGACCTTGGGGTGGCTCTCGCGCGGGGCGAGGTCGGTGGCGAGGGCCAGGCCCACGGTCTGCACGGTGTGCAGCCCGGCCCCCACGAGCAGGAAGGCGAGGGCCGCACCCGCTTGGCCGACCCAGGCGGGCCAGTGCCCTTCGCCGGTGAGCACGAGCAGCGCGAAGGGCATGATCGCGAAGCCGCCGAACTGGGCCATCGTGCCCATCCAGAGGAAGGGCACCCGGCGCCAGCCGAGGAGCGAGCGGTGGGTGTCGGAGCGGAAGCCCACGAGCGCCCGGAACGGTGCCGCCACCACCGGCAGCGCCACCATCACCGCGACCAGGCTCGAGGACACGCCGAGCTCGACGATCATGACCCGGTTGAGGGTGCCGACGAGCAGCACGGTCGCCATGCCGACCGAGACCTGGAAGAGCGAGAGGCGCAGGAGCCGGCCGAGCGGCAGCTCGGGCGTGGCGGCATCGGCGAAGGGCAGGAACCGCGGCCCGAGCCGACCCCAGAGCTGGACGAGGCGGGCTTCGAGCGGGCTCATGCCGGCACCAGCTCGAGGGCCTGGGAGGTGTAGAACCCACAGGCGACCCGCGCCGTCCGCGCCGGTCGCCGGCCCGCCAGGCCCGGCGCGGCGGCGAGCGCCCGGCGCAGCGCCGTCTCGCCGACCGGCACGATCGAAGGTGCCCGCTCGCCGCGCGGGAACAGCCGGCCGATGCCGTGGAAGAGCGCGAGCGCCGGCGTGCGCGGCGGGAAGGTGAAGAGGACCGCCCCCCGGCTGCGCGCGGCGAGGGCGGCCAGGGCCCGGACCATGTCGGCGGTGGCGTAGTGGATGAGCGAGTCCATGGCGACCACGCGATCGAACCGGCCGAGGGCCGGATCGAGCATGTCGCCCGTGCGGAAGGTGATCCGCCCGGGAAGGTCGAGGCCCGTGGTCCGCTCGCGGGCGAGCTCGACGAGCCGCGGTGAAAGGTCGACCGCCGTGACCACCGCCCCGCGCGCCGCGAGCTCGACCGCCAGGAGGCCGGTGCCGCAGCCCGCATCGAGGATCTCGAGCCCGCGCAGATCGGGGCCGAGCCAGTCGAGCAGGACGGCCCGCATCCGCGCGCGGCCCTCGCGCACCGTGGCGCGGATCCGCCCCACGGGGGCCGTCGAGGTCAGCCTCGCCCAGGTCTCGGCCGCGCTGCGGTCGAAATAGTCGAGGATCTCCGAGCGGCGCGCCAGGTAGGTCGTGGTCGGCATCAGTCGAAGCCCAGGAGGTCGAAGATCTCACGATCCTTGAGCGGCATCGGTGCGCGCGGCTCGGTGCCGGCCCAAAGGGCCTCGGCCAGCTCGAGATAGCCGCGCTGCACGGTCGCGAGTTCGGGCGAGGGCTCCATCTCGAACAGCGTGGCCTTCTTGAGCCGCGAGCGGCGGATCACGTCGAGATCGGGGAAGTGGGCCAGGAGATCGAGCCCGACCCGGGAGGCGAAGCGCTCGATCTGGTCGGTGGCGGCCGAGCGGTTGGCGATCACCCCGCCGAGGCGGACCTTGTAGTTCTTCGACTTGGCGAGGATCGCGGCGACGATCCGGTTCATCGCGAAGATCGAATCGAAGTCGTTGGCGGCCACGACGAGCGCCCGGTCGGCGTGCTGCAGGGGGGCCGCGAAGCCGCCGCACACCACGTCGCCCAGCACGTCGAAGATCACGACGTCGGTCTCGTCGAGGAGGTGATGCTCCTTGAGGAGCTTGACGGTCTGGCCGACGACGTAGCCGCCGCAGCCCGTGCCGGCCGGCGGCCCGCCCGCCTCGACGCAGAGCACGCCGCCATAGCCCTCGTAGACGAAGTCCTCGACCCGGAGCTCCTCGCTGTGGAAGTCGACCTGCTCGAGCACGTCGATCACGGTCGGCACGAGGCGCTTGGTCAGGGTGAAGGTCGAATCGTGCTTGGGATCGCAGCCGATCTGGAGGACCCGCCTGCCGAGCTTGGCGAAGGCGACCGAGAGGTTGGAGGAGGTCGTGCTCTTGCCGATCCCGCCCTTGCCGTAGACCGCGAACACCTTGGCGCGGCCGATCTCGAGCCGGGCGTCCTGGTGGACCTGGCAACTGCCTTCGCCGTCGCCGCAGGCGGCTCCGTTGCGCGGACGGACGAGCGTCAGGGTGGTCATGCGGCGAGCCCCACTCCGAGGCCCTCGAGCCGGTCCTCGAGGTCCTCGCCGGCGCGGCGCAGGGCCTCGATGGTCGCCTCGTCGGGCTGCCAGTAGCTGCGGTCGTGCGCCTCGAGCAGCCGGCTCGCGACCCGGGCCGAGGCGGTCGGGTTCAGCGCGGCGAGCCGCTCGCGCATCTCCGGGTCGAGCACGAAGGTCCGCGTCAGGTGCTCGTAGACCCAGGGCGCCACCTGACCGGTGGTCGCCGACCAGCCGAGCGTCGCCGTGACGTGGGTCTCGATCTGCCGCACACCCTCGTAGCCGTGGCGCAGCATGCCCTCGTACCATTTCGGGTTGAGGAGCCGGGTGCGCGCCTCGATCGCGACCTGCTCGCCGAGGGTCCGCACCACGGCCTCGCCGCGCGTCGCGTCGGCGATGTAGACCGGTACCGGCGTGCCGCGCGCCCTGGCGGCGGCGCGGCTGATCCCGCCCAGATTGTCGACGTAGTGGTCGATCGCGGTCACCCCGAGCTCGACCGATTCGAGGTTCTGGAAGGCGAGATCGACATCGGCGAGCACGCGATCGAGGAGCTCGGTGCGGGCCACCGGCCGGCCGTCGCGACCGTGCGCGAAGCATTTGCGCCTGGCCCAGGTCTCCGCGAGCTCGTCCTCGTGCGACCAGGCACCGTTGTCGATCAGATGGTTGACGTTGGCCCCATAGGCTCCGTCGGCGTTGGAGAAGACGCGCAGCGCCGCCGTCTCGAGGTCGCAGCCGAGCCGCTCCCGGTGGGCGAGGGTGTGCTTCCGGACGAAGTTGCGCTCGACCGGCTCGTCGGCCGTGGCCGCGAGCCAGGCCGCCTCGGCGAGCATGCGCGTCTGCAGCGGCAGGAGATCGCGGAAGATCCCGGAGAGGGTGAGCACCACGTCGATGCGTGGTCGGCCGAGCCGGTCGAGCGGCACCAGCTCGGCACCGGCCAGCCGGCCGTAGCCGTCGAGCCGCGGGCGGGCGCCCAGGAGCGCCATCGCCTGGGCGATCGGCCCGCCCTCGGTCTTGAGGTTGTCGGTGCCCCAGAGCACGAGCGCCACCGTCTCCGGCAGCCCGTGCCCGTCGGCGGCGTGGCGGGCGAGCAGCCGCTCGGCCTGGCGCAGGCCCTCGGCCATGGCGAAGGTCGAGGGGATGCGGAACGGGTCGAAGCCGTGCAGGTTGCGGCCGGTGGGCAGGATGTCGGGATTGCGCAGGAGGTCGCCGCCGGCGACCGGGCGCACGAAGCGGCCGTCGAGCGCGCCCAGGATCGCCTCGAGCTCGTGGTCGCGCGCCAGGAGCGCGTCGAGCTCGGCCAGCCGGCGGGCCAGCTCGCGCCCGAGCCCGGGTACCGGCCGGCCGGCCACGAGGCTCTCGACCTCGGAGCGCTCGAGCCGCACCCCGTGCCCCGCCTCGGCGACCGCAAGGAGGAGGTCGACCCGCTCCTCGGGCGAGGGCGGGCTGCCCACGACGTGCAGGCCGTGCGGGATCAGGCTGTGCTCGAGCTCCAGGATCGCCGTGCCGAGCCGGGCGATCTCGTCCTCGATCCCGGCCGGGGCCCAGGCCGGCTCGGCCGGGGCGAGGTCGACCGCGGCCGCCTGCGCCTGGATCAGCGCGGCCAGGCGATGGCGCTCCTCGGCATCCGCCCCGGCGAGCCCGCGGAACCGCTCGATCGAGGCCTTGAGCTCGGCCAGCCCCCGGTAGAGCCCGGCCCGGGTCAGGGGCGGGGTCAGGTAGGAGAGGAGCGTCGCGGCCGACCGACGCTTGGCGATCAGCCCCTCGGAGGGGTTGTTGGCGGCGTAGAGGTAGAAGTTCGGGAGATCGCCGATCAGCCGGTCGGGCCAGCAGCGGGCGGAAAGCCCGGTCTGCTTGCCGGGCATGAACTCGAGCGCGCCGTGGGTGCCGAAATGGAGGACGGCATGGGCGCCGAAGTCCTCGCGGAGCCAGCGGTAGAAGGCGGCGAAGGCGTGGGTCGGGGCGAAGCCGCGGGCGAAGAGGAGCCGCATCGGGTCGCCCTCGTAGCCCATCGCCGGCTGGACACCGACGAAGACGTTGCCGAGGCGCACGCCCAGGACCAGCAGGCTCGACCCGTCGCTCTGCTGGCGGCCGGGTGCCGGGCCCCACTGCGCCTCGATCTCGGCCAGGTGCCGCTCGCCGCGGACATGGTCGTCGACCGGGACGCGGGCGTGGACGTTGGCGGGCGTCCCGAAGCGGGCGGCGTTGCCCTCGAGGATCCGCCGCCGCAGCGCCTCGACATCCTCCGGCAGCTCGACCGTCCAGCCGGCCGCGCGCAGCGCGCGCAGCGTGTTCCAGAGCGATTCGAACACCGCCAGATAGGCGGCGGTGCCGACGCTGCCGGCATTGGGCGGGAAGTCGAACAGCACGATCGCGAGCCGCCGCTCGGCGCGGGCGGTGCGGCGCAGCGCGATCAGCCGCTCGACGCGGGCGGCGAGCACCTCCGCCCGCTCGGGGCAGGGCTGCATGGTGCGCGCCGCCGGATCGGCGCCGAAGCTGCAGTGCCGGGCGCAGCCGGGGCAGGGGATGCCCGAGCCCTCCGAGCGGCCGCCGAAGACCATCGGGCCCGTCGCCCCGTCGAGCTCGGGGATCGCCACCATGATGGTCGATTCGACCGGCAGGAGGCCGCGCTCGGAGGCGGCCCAGCGCTCGAGCGGCTGGAGCTCGGCCGGCTGCGCGGCGAGGTAGGGCACGTCCAGTCGCGCCAGGATCTCCTCGCCGGCCCTGGCGTCGTTGTAGGCCGGCCCGCCGACCAGGGAGAAGCCGGTCAGCGAGACGAGCGCGTCGATCCGTGGCCGGCCGTCCTCGAGGAGGAAGCGCTCGATCGCCGGGCGGGCGTCGAGGCCGGCCGCGAACACCGGGACGACGGCGAGCCCGCGCGCCTCGAGCGCGGCGATGACGCCGTCGTAGTGCGCGGCGTTGCCGGCCAGGAGATAGGAGCGCAGGACCAGGAGCCCGACCGTGCCGCGTTCGCCCGCCCGCGGCAGGTCCGCGACCCGCTCGCCGATCCGCCCGGGCAGCCGCGGATGGTAGACGCCGATCTCCGGGTAGAGGATCGGTGCCGGGACCTTGGCACGGCCGCGCAGCACCCGGCGCGGGCCGTCGGCGTAGCGGTCGACCAGGAGATGGACGAGGCCCGCGAGGTTCTCGGCCGAACCCGCGAGCCAGTACTGCATGGCGAGGAAGTAGGCGCGCAGGTCCTGGGCGGTGCCGGGGATGAAGCGCAGCAGCTGCGGCAGCCGGCGCAGCAGCGCCATCTGCCGCGCGCCGGAGGCCGGCCGGTCCTTGCGCTCGCCCCTGAGCCGGCGCAGCAGGCCCAGGGCCCCGCCCGGGGCGCCGTCCAGGGCGAGGCGGCCGAGCCGGGTCAGCCGGGCGACCTCGGGTGCCGAGAGGATCGCCAGGAGGGCGTCGCAGTCCGCGCGGCGGGCGACGAGGTCGGGCAGGATCGGCCGGAAATGCTCCTCGAGGAACAGCATCGCCGCGACGATGACGTGCGCCCCGGCGAGGTCGGCGCGCGCCCGCTCGAGCGCCTGCGGGTCGTGCGCCCAGTCGGCCGCGACGTGCAGGGTTAGCACGAGGCCCGGCAGCTCGCGGGCGAGCGCCGCGCGGGCGCGCACGAGCGCGGCCGAGAGATGGTCGTCCATCGTCACGATGACGACGCGCACCGCCTCGGCCCGGGCGGCGCCCGCGCCGGGCGGTGGCTCAGCGACCGAGCTGTGCCTTGGCATCGTAGAGCGTCTCGAGGGTGATCAGCGGCAGCCCCCGCTCCTGCGCGAACCGCTCGGTGTTGCGGCGCGCCTTGCCGCGCACGAAGAACGGGATCTTCTGGAGCTCCTTCTCGGCCTCCGGGGCCCAGCGCACCGCGCCCTCGACGGGTGCTGCGGCACCCGGGCCGGGCACCGCCCGCCCCGTCGCCGCCCGGCCGACCCGGGGCCCGGCGGTGCCGAGGTGCGACGGTGCGGCACCGTCGTGGAACTCGAAGTCCTCGCGGAACATCTGCAGGAGATGCTCCTCGAGGCCCATCATGAGCGGATGGACCCAGGTGTCGAACAGGACGTTGGCCCCTTCTTCGCCCATCTGCGGGGCGTAGCGGGCCGGGAAGTCCTGGACGTGGACCGGCGCCGAGATCACCGCACAGGCGATCCCGAGCCGCTTGGCGACGTGCCGCTCCATCTGCGTCCCGAGCACGAGCTCGGGGGCGAGCTCCGCGATCGCCGCCTCGACCTCGAGATAATCGTCGGTCACGAGCGCCTCGAGGCCGATCGCCCGGGCCGCCTCGCGGACCTCGCGGGCGAGCTCGCGGCTGTAGGTGCCGAGCCCCACGACCTCGAAGCCGAGCTCCTCGCGCGCCACCCGGGCGGCGGCGATCGCGTGGGTGGCATCGCCGAAGACGAAGACCCGCTTGCCGGTGAGGTAGGTGCTGTCGACCGAGAGCGACCACCAGCGGGCGCGCGGCGCCAGGCGGGCGATCGCCGGCTCGGGATCGAGGCCCAAGAGACCCCCGACCTCGCGCAGGAAGTCGCGCGCGGCGCCGAGCCCGATCGGCACCGTCCGGGTCCAGGGCTGGCCGAAGGCGCGCTCGAGATAGCGGGCGGCCGGGAGTGCGATCTCGGGGTAGAGGACGATGTTGAGATCGGCCTCACCCAGCCGGGCGAAATCGGCCACCGAGGCCCCGAGCGGGGCCACCACCGCGACCTCGACGCCCAACAGGTCCAGGAGCTTTGCGACCTCCTGCGGATCGTCGCGGTGGCGGAAGCCGAGTGCGGTCGGACCCAGGAGGTTGGCGCGCGGCTTCCTCCCCGGCGGCCACGGCGGGCGCGGCGTCCCGGGCGGTGGGGCGTGCGGGCCGGCCAGCGCCCGGACGAGCTGGTAGAAGGTCTCGGCCGCGCCCCAGTTCTCCTTCTTCTGGTAGGCCGGCAGCTCGAGCGGGATCACCGGCACCGGCAGGCCGAGGGCGGTGGCGAGCCCGCCCGGATCGTCCTGGATGAGCTCGGCCGTACAGGACGCTCCGACCAGGAGGGCCTTCGGGCGGAAGCGCTCGAAGGCGGCGCGGCAGGCGCTCTGGAAGAGGTCGGCCGTGTCGCGGCCGAGATCGCGGGCCTGGAAGGTGGTGTAGGTGACGGGCGGACGGGCCTGCCGCCGCTCGATCATCGTGAAGAGGAGATCGGCGTAGGTGTCGCCCTGGGGGGCGTGCAGGACGTAGTGGACGTCCTCGAGCGCGGTCGCGACGCGCATCGCGCCCACGTGCGGCGGTCCTTCGTAGGTCCAGAGCGTGAGCTCCACGGCTCAGGCCACCAGCCGGGCCCGACGCACGAGCGGTCGGGCGAAGAGCTCGGCGAGATCGGCCGCCTGGTCGTAGCCCTGGATCGGGGTGAAGACGAGCTCGATCGACCACTTGGTCGTGAAGCCCAGGGCCTCGAGCGGGTTGGCGAGGCCGAGGCCGCAGACCACGAGGTCGGGGCGAGCCGCCCGGCAGCGATCGAGCTGGGCCTCGACGTCCTGGCCCTCGACGAGCGGGGTCCCCTCGGGCAGGAGGGCGAGCTCGGGGGCGAGATGGGCGCGGTGCAGATAGGGCGTGCCCACCTCGACCGGCACGAGACCGAGCTCACGGTGCAGGAACCGGGCGAGCGGCACCTCGAGCTGGGAGTCCGGGAACAGGAAGACCCGCTGGCCGGCGAGCCGCCCGCGATGGCGCTCGAGCGCGCGACGCGCCCGCTCCGCACCGGGCTCGGTGATCGCCCGCAGACGCCCCTCGGGCACGCCGAAGGCCGCCGCGGCGGCGGCGAGCCAGGCGGTCGTCCCCTCCGCGCCGAGCGGGAAGAGGGCGGGGAGGTGGCGGGCGCCGCGCGCCTCGAGCGCGCGCACCGTCTCGCCGAGCCAGGGCTGGGCCGCGAGCACCCGGGTCGCCGGCCCGACCGGCGGCAGGGCCGCGGACCGGCGCGGCGGCAGGAAGCGGACCGGGGCGATGCCGAGCCCCTCGAACAGGCGGCGGAGCTGGTCCTCGACGATGTCGGCCAAGGCCCCGACCACGAGCAGGGAGGGCGGCGCGCCGGCCGGCTCGTCGGGCAGGGTCGGGACGAGCGCGGCGAGGCAGGCATCCTCGCCCTGGGTGAAGGTCGTCTCGATGCCGCTGCCGGAATAGGCGAGCACCCGAACGCCCGGCCCGTGGAGGCGGGAGAGCCGCGCCGCCGCCCGGGCGAGGTCGAGCTTGATCACTTCGGACGGGCAGGAGCCCACGAGGAACAGGAGCTTGACGTCGGGCCGGCGGGCCAGGAGCCGGCCGACCACGCGATCGAGCTCCTCGTCGAGATCGGCCCGGCCCGCCAGATCGCGCTCGCCGATGATCGCGGTGGCGAAGCGTGGCTCGGCGAAGATCATGACCCCGGCGGCCGACTGCAGCAGGTGCGCGCAGGTGCGCGAGCCGATCACGAGGAAGAAGGCGTCCTGGAGCTTGCGGTGCAGCCAGACGATGCCGGTGAGCCCGCAGAAGACCTCGCGCTGGCCGCGCTCCCTGCGCACCGGAGCCTCGGCGCAGCCGGCGGTCATCCGGCCGCCTCCGCCACGGCGAGGGGCCTCCCGGAGGAGCCGCCCTCGAGCCGGGCACGGCGCAACTTCCAGACGAACTGCCCGGCGTTCACGAGATAGGCGGCATAGGCCGCGAGCGCGACGAGCATCTGGCCCCGCGGCTCGAGCAGACCGCCGAGCAGTGCCACCAGATAGGCCGTGTGGAGCGCCAGGACGAGCATGCTCACCACGTCCTCCCAGAAGAAGGCCGGGGCGAACAGCCACTTGCCGAAGACGTCGTGCTCCCAGATCGAGCCGGTGACCATGATGAGATAGAGGATCCCGGTCTTGAGTACGACCGAGACGGTCGCCAGGGTGAGCCCCTGGCCGGTCGCGAGATAGCGGAGAACGAGAACCGCGCTGGCGAGGAAGACGAGGAACTGCAGCGGTGCCAGGACCCCCTGCACGACGGTCCAGGGCGAGGCGTCGCGCCGGCGCCGCTCGGCCGCGCTGTAGAGCGGCCGGCCCCGCGAGCGTCGACCGTCCTGCTCCGGCATTCGCCCCCCGTGCCCGGTGCCATCCTCCGGCGAGGCTAGGCGGCGACCCCGACTATGTCAATTGCCATTGACGTCATGAGATATTGACATCCGCGCGCCGGACGCTCAGACCATCGAGAAGACGGCATCTTCGCGCGGCACGCGACATGCGATCATCGTCTTCTCTCCATGGGGGAAAGTGACGGGATCGAGTGGAAGCGAATTGAGATGGAGGCCGGATCGGGTGTAAGCCGATCCTGTCGATCGGGGAGGCCGCATCATGGCCGACTTGCCGCAGCAAGGCCCGGATGCCGAGGTCCAACGGCTCCCCGCCTCGTCCCTGCCGTTCGCCACCACGCCACCGATCGAGTCGGCCGAGGAGGCGCGCCGCCACACCTGCCTCGCCCGGGTGATCGAGAGCGAGGTCATCCCGCGCCTCGTCCTGGCGCGGCGCACCGAGGACGGGCGGGCCGGCCCGGTCGCGACCGGGGGGGCGCCGCCGAGCGTCGAGGAGGTGGCGGCCCTCGCCGGCCTCGTGGTCGATCACGACCTGCCGGAAGCCCTGGCCTTCGTCGAGCGGGTGAGGGAACGCGGCGTGCCGGTCGAGAGCATCTACCTCGATCTGCTGGCGCCCGCCGCGCACGAGCTCGGCCGGCAGTGGGAGGACGATCGCCGGACCTTTTCCGAGGTCACCGTCGGCCTGTGGCGGCTGCATCAGCTCCTCTACGAGCTGAGCCCGATCTTCCAGCGCGATGCCGTGGCACCGTCGAGCGACCTGCGCGCCCTGCTCGTGACCGCGCCCGGCGAGCAGCACTCCTTCGGGCTCGCCATGACCGCCGAGTTCTTCCGCCGGGCCGGCTGGCTGGTGAGCGGCGGGCCGCTGCTCTCGGGCGAGGATCTCCCGACCCTCGTGCACCGCGAATGGTTCGCGATCGTCGGCATCTCGGCCGGGTCGGAGGCTCGGCTGGACAGCGTGGCGCGGGCCATCCACGGGATCCGCCGGGCCTCCCGCAACCGCGCCCTGGGCGTCCTCGTCGGCGGCGTCGCCTTCGGCGGCCACCCCGAACGGGTGGCGCTGGTGGGCGCCGACGGCTGTGCCGACGACGCCCGCAGAGCCCCCCTCCAGGCGCGTGCCCTGCTCGATCTGCTGGTCCGCCGGGATCGAGGATCGTCGACGGGCCTCCGCGATCGGGTTCCCGCCGCGCCGCCATGACGGCTTCGGGCTCCTAGTGCTCGCCTTCCGCGCCCCGAGGGACGCGCTCGGCGATCTCGACGGCGAAACGGCGGCCGCCCTCGTCGCCGCCGCCGCCGACCTGGCGCTCGTGCTCGACGGTGACGGCGTGATCCGCGATCTCGCCTGCAGCAACGACGAGCTGGTGCGACTGGGATGTGGGCGCTGGCTCGGGCGGGCCTGGGTCGACACGGTCACGGTCGAGAGCCGCCCCAAGATCGAGGCACTCCTCCACGAGCCACCGGGCAGGCCGCACGCCCGCTGGCGCCAGGTCAACCATCCCCTGGGCCGGGAGGCCGACCTGCCGATCCTCTACACGGTCGTTCGGCTCGGCCGCGACGCCCGCACGGTGGCGCTCGGCCGCGACCTGCGCTCGATCGCCACCCTGCAGCGGCGCCTGGTCGACGCGCAGCAGGCGATGGAGCGCGACTATGCCCGGCTGCGCCACATCGAGACCCGCTACCGCCTCTTGTTCCAGATGTCCGGCGAGGCGATCCTGGTCGTCGACGCCACCACCCAGAAGGTGCTCGAGGCGAACCCGGCGGCCGGCCGGCTGCTCGCCGGCAGTCTGGGCGAGATCCTCGGACGCGGCTTCCTCGAGGCGTTCGCCGTCGACAGCGCCCTGACCGTGCAGGCGCTGCTCGCCGGCATCCGCGCCACCGGCCGCGCCAACAGCGTGCGCGCCCGCCTGGTCGACGGGGCCGAGGAGGTGATCGTCTCGGCCTCGCTGTTCCCGCAAGGGGCCGGCGCGCTGCTCCTCGTCCACCTCGTGCCGAGCCGGCCCGAGGCCCAGCCCGCGAGTCTGCCCGAGGGCAAGGCGCGGCTCCTCACCGTCGTCGAGAGCATCCCCGACGGCTTCGTGGTGACCGACCCGGACGGCCGGATCCAGGCCGTCAACGCCGCCTTCCTCCAGCTCGTCGAACTGCCCGGCGAGCCGCAGGCACTCGGCGAGCCGCTCGAGCGCTGGCTCGGCCGGCCGGGGATCGATCTGCCGGTGCTCGTGGCCAACCTCAACCGGCACGGCACCGTCCGGCTGTTCGCGACCACCCTGCGCGGCGAGCACGGCACGGTGAGCGAGGTCGAGATCACCGGCGTCGCGGTGCCGACCGGCGAGCGGCCCTGCTTCGGCTTCGCGCTCCGCGACGTCGGCCGCCGCCTCGGGCCGGGCACGCGCGAGGAGCGCGGCCTGCCGCGCTCGGCCGCCCAGCTCGCCGAGCTGGTCGGCCGGGTACCGCTCAAGGAGCTGGTGCGCGAGACCACCGACGTGATCGAGCGGCTGTGCATCGAGACCGCGCTCGAGATGACCCGCGACAACCGCGCCTCGGCCGCCGAGCTCCTCGGCCTCTCGCGCCAGAGCCTGTACGTCAAGCTGCGGCGCTACGGTCTGGGCGCGCTCGGTTCCGAGGAAGCAGTCGGATCCGGCGATCGGGTCGATCGTCGATCTATGTAAGGCTCGATTGACAGTCCCGTCGATCGATCCTTACATGCTGGCATGGAACGCCCCGCCCCGGCCGCCGTCCTCGAACTGCTGAAGCCGATCACCTGGTTCGCGCCGATGTGGGCCTATGGCTGCGGGGTGATCTCCTCGGGCGTGCCCCTGGCCGAGCGTTGGCCGGTCGCGGTCGCGGGCCTCGTGCTCGCGGGTCCGCTGGTCTGCGCCACGAGCCAGGCCGCGAACGACTGGTACGATCGCGAGGTCGACGCGATCAACGAGCCGCACCGGCCGATCCCCTCGGGCCGCATCCCCGGCCGCTGGGGTCTGCACATCGCGCTCGCCTGGACCGGCCTCTCGCTCCTGGTCGCCACCGCCCTCGGTCCCTGGGGCTTCGCCGCAGCGGCGCTCGGCCTGCTGCTCGCCTGGGCCTACAGCGCCCCTCCGGTCCGGCTCAAGCGCAACGGCTGGTTCGGCAACGGCGCGGTGGCGGCCTGCTACGAAGGGCTCCCGTGGATCACCGGGGCGGCGGTCATGGCGGCGGCGCTGCCGAGCTCCGAGGTGCTGTTCCTGGCCGCCCTGTTCAGCATCGGCGCGCACGGCATCATGACCCTGAACGACTTCAAGTCGGTCGAGGGCGACCGGGCCATGGGCATCGGCTCCCTGCCGGCCCGGCTCGGCGTCGAGCGCGCCGCCCGCGTCGCCTGCCTGTTCATGACCGTGCCGCAGCTCGTCGTGATCGCCCTGCTCCTCACCTGGAGCCGGCCCGTGCACGCGCTCGTCGTGACGCTCCTCGTGGCCGCCCAGCTCGCCCTCATGGCCCGTCTCCTGCGCCGCCCGCGCGAGCTCGCCCCCTGGTACAACGCCACCGGCACGAGCCTCTACGTGCTCGGCATGCTGACCGCGGCGCTCGCCGTGCGGCCCCTGCTCGGGAGCCACGCATGAGCTCCACCGTCCCTCCGCTCGGCTGGCAGGGCATCGTCCGCCTCGGGCTCGTGCAGAGCGCGCTGGGTGCCATCGTCGTGCTCACCACCTCGACCCTCAACCGCGTCATGGTGGTCGAGCTGCTGCTCCCGGCGATGCTGCCCGGGGCGCTCGTGGCGTTGCACTACGCGGTGCAGCTCGCGCGGCCCTGCTTCGGCCACGGCTCGGACGTGAGCGGCCGGCGCACCCCCTGGATCCTGGGTGGGATGGCGGTCCTGGCGCTCGGCGGCGCGCTCGCCGCCCTCGCCACGGCGCTGCTCGCCAGCTGGGCGGTGCCCGGCACGCTGCTGGCCGTCCTGGCCTTCCTGCTGATCGGCGGTGGTGTCGGCAGCGCCGGGACCTCGCTCCTGGCACTCCTCGCCGCCCGCGTCGACGACCGCCGCCGCGCCGCCGCCGCCACGATCGTCTGGATGATGATGATCCTGGGCTTCGCGGTGACCGCCGCCACCGCCGGCCACCTGCTCGAGCCGTTCTCGCTGACGCGGCTCGTTCTCGTGACCTCGCTCGTCTCGGCCGTGGCCTTCCTGGTGAGCGTCCTGGCGCTGCTCGGCGTCGAAGGGCCGGCGGGCGACCGGTCGAGCCGGCCGGTCGCCGCGCAGCCCTCCTTCGAGGTGGCGCTCGCCGAGGTCTGGGCCGACCGCAAGGCGCGCCGCTTCACGGTCTTCGTGTTCCTCTCGATGCTCGCCTACAGCGCCCAGGACCTCGTGCTCGAGCCGTTCGCGGGCCTGCGCTTCGCGCTTTCGCCGGGCGAGACGACCAGGCTCTCCGGCATCCAGCACGCGGGTGTGCTCGCCGGCATGGTCCTCGTGGCGGTGGCCGGCACGCTCCGCGGTGGTCGGGCCGCCGCCCTGCGCCTCTGGACGATCGGCGGCTGCCTCGCCTCGGCGGCGGCGCTCGCGAGCCTCGTCGTGGCCGGCGCCCTGGGCCCCCCCTTCCCCCTGCGTGGCGCCGTCTTCGCCCTGGGCCTCGCCAACGGCACCTTCGCGATCGCCGCGATCGGCTCGATGATGGCGCTCGCCGGCGAGGGCAGGGCGGGCGGGGAGGGGGTCCGGATGGGCCTCTGGGGCGCCGCCCAGGCGATCGCCTTCGCCCTGGGTGGTTTCCTCGGCACGGTCGTGGCCGATCTCGGGCGCTGGGCGATCGGCTCGGCGGTGCCGGCCTACGCGCTCGTCTTCGCCCTCGAGGCGGGGCTGTTCCTGCTCGCCGCCCTGCTCGCGGCCGGCCTCGGCCGCGCCGCCGGCGAGGCCGCCCCGCCGGCCCCGGCGCTGCT
>JBBIIE010000049.1:0-20207 GCA_037446605.1 Geminicoccaceae bacterium
CAGCCGTGCTCGCCCTGCTCGCGGCGCTCCGCCTGGTTCCGCTCGACGCCCTGGCGCTGGCCGCCGGCTCGCTGCTGCACGCCGCATGGCCGGAGCGGGCCGGCGGCGGGCCGGGCGGACCGCCACCGGTCGAAGAGCTGCCCGACGCCATCCTGGTGGTCGCCCACGACGGCACCATCGTCTACGCCAACCCGGCTGCGCGTCGACTGCTGGGTGCTCCCCTGGTCGGGCGCGCCGCCGGTCGCTACCTCCCGGATCTCAAGGACCCGGCGCGCGCCGCGGAGCTCGCCCTCGGCGGTACCGCGGCCGAGCTCGAGGCGGTGCACGAGTCGAGCCGGACGCTCGCGGTCGAGGCGCGGGTCGCGACCCTGCGCCACGGCCATGCCGTCCGCCTCCTCGACGCCGCGACGCGCGCGCGCGAGCGGGCGCAGATGGAGCAGCTCGCCTGGCACGACCCGCTCACCGGGCTGCCCAACCGCCGTCTCCTGCAGGATCGCGCCGGCCAGGCGCTGGTCCAGGCCGAGCGCCATCGCCAGCCGCTCGGGCTGATGCTGCTCGACCTCGACCGCTTCAAGGAGGTCAACGACACGCTCGGCCACCAGGTCGGCGACCTCCTGCTGCAGCAGGTGGCCGAGCGGCTCGGCCGGCCGCTGCGGCGCAGCGACACGCTCGCGCGGCTGGGCGGCGACGAGTTCGCCGTGCTGCTCGGGCCGCCGACCGGCCTCGAGACCGCCTGCCGCGTCGCCGAGCGGCTGGTCGAGCAGCTGGTGGCGCCGTTCACCGTCGACGGCTCCAGGCTCGAGGTCGGCGTGAGCATCGGCGTGGCGCTGTTCCCGGACCACGGCGCCGACCTCGCCACGCTCCTGCAGCAGGCCGACGCCGCGATGTACAAGGCCAAGCGGGAGCGCCTCGGCTTCGTGGTGTGCAACGTCGAGCAGCCGGACAGCACGCGGCGTCGGCTCGAGATGCGGCGCGACGTCAAGGAGGCCCTGGCCGCCGACCGGCTGCAGCTGCTCTACCAGCCCAAGGTGGCGGCCGACAGCCGCGCGCTCGTCGGCGTCGAGGCGCTGCTGCGCTGGCCGCACCCCGAGCTCGGGCTGCTGGAGCCCGGCGAGTTCCTGCCGGTCGTCGAGCAGACCGGGCTCGTCCCGCAGCTGGCCTTCTGGACGCTGAACGCCTGCCTCCGGGAGCAGCGGCGCTGGCGGCTCGCCGGCTTCGACCTGCCGGTCGCGGTCAACCTGGCGCCGGCCTGCCTGAAGCTGCCCGAGCTGCCACGGCTCCTGCGCCTGACGCTCGCGCACTGGGAGACCCGGGCCGACCGGCTGGTCCTCGAGGTGCCGGAGAGCGCCGTGATGGCGGAGGTCGAGGCGGCCCTGCCGCAGCTCGCCGCGGTCGCCGCGACCGGCTGCGAGGTGGCGCTCGACGAGTTCGGCGCCGGCCGCTCCTCGCTCGTGCACCTGCCGCGGCTGGCAGTGGCCGAGCTCAAGATCCCGCGCGCGCTCGTGCTCGCCATGGAGACCGAGCCGGCGAGCCGGATCGTGGCGCGCTCGATCGTCCGGCTGGCGCACGGCCTCGGCCGCCGGGTGGTGGCGACCGGCGTGGAGAGCGAGACCAACGCGGCGCGGCTCGCGGCGATGCGCTGCGACCAGCTGCAGGGCTTCCTCTTCGGCCGACCGATGCCGGCCGAGGAGGTCCCCGACCGTCTCCGTGCCCTGGGCCCGCTACCCGAAGCCACCGCCTCGTGAGTGGCCGGTTCCGAGCTCGGGACCGAACGCCGCCGCGCCTCGCCGCGCGTTCGGGCGGTGAACGGGTCCGGTCGGCGCGGCCACGCGGGCAGGGCTCGCGCCGGGCGGCTGCGCGGTCGGCGAACCGTGCCGCCGGATCGGGCCCGGGCCCTCCCTCCCGCCCCGCCCGGCGCGCGGCCCCGGGGCCGGGACGATCGCACCGAGGGCGGGTCGGGTCCGGGCGGGCTCGGCGCGCACCACGACGGGGGCTCAGCCGCGGGTGGGCTCGCGCACGCTCCAGAGCAATCCGAGGCCCGCCGCCAGCAGCACCAGGATGACCGTCATGCCGACCCGCTGGCTTTCGGCGAGCGCGGTCACCGCGGCGACGGCCCAGGGGCCGAGGAAGGCGGTGATGCGTCCGGTGAGCGCGTAGAGCCCGAACAGCTCGGCCCGCCGTTCGGTCGGCGCCAGGCGGGCCATCAGCGTCCGGCTCGCCGCCTGCGTCGGGCCGACGAACAGGCCGAGCAGGGCGCCGGCCAGCCAGAGCACCGTCACGCTCGTGGTGGCGAGGGCGAGCGTACCGAAGGCGAGCAGGCCGATGAGCGCCAGGAGGATCGTGCGGCGCGAGCCGATGCGATCGTCGAGATGGCCCATGAGCCAGGCGCCGAGCCCGGCCGTGAGGTTGAGCAGGATGCCGAACAGGATGACCTGGTCGACGTTCATCCCGAAGGTGCCGGCGGCGTAGATCCCGCCGAAGGCGAACAGCGTGTTGAGCGCGTCGTTGTAGAGCAGCCGGGCGAGCAGGAACCGGCCGATCGCCGGCGTCTCGCGCAGCAGCCCGCGCAGCCCGCGCAGCCGATCCAGGGCGGCGCCGACAACGGCGCGCACGCCGAGCCGGCTGCGCGGCCGGTCGGGGACGAGGAGCGCCAGCGGCAGGGTGAACAACAGCAGGCAGGCCGCCACCAGCGGGCCCGCCAGGCGGACCGGCTCCGCCGCGGCACGGTCGAGGCCGAGGGGCGGCACCTCGGGCAGCACCAGCCCGAACAGGACGAGCACGAGTGCCACGAGGCCCGAGCCGTAGCCCATCGCCCAGGACCAGCCCGACCATCGACCGATCCGGCCGGGTGGTGCCAGATCGGGCAGGAGGGCGTTGTAGAAGACCGCACCCAGCTCGAGGGCGGCATTGGCCGTCCCCACCAGCAGCAGGGCCAGGATCGCGGCGTCGGGCTCCGGCCGGACCCACCAGAGCCCGGCCGAGGCGAGAGCCGACACGAGGCTCGTCACGAGGATCCAGGGCTTGCGCCGGCCGCCGGCATCGGCGATGGCGCCCAGGAACGGCGCCGCGAGCGCGACGGCGAGCCCGCTCGCGCCGAGGGCCCAGCCCCACAGTCGCGTTCCCTCGACCTCGTCGCCCACCACGGCGCGTGCGAAATAGGCCGGGAACACGAAGGTCACCACGATCGCCGCGAAGGGCGAGGTGGCGCAGTCCCAGAGCGCCCAGGCGAGGAGGACGGGCCCCGGCGCGCGGTGACGGCTCAAGACGTCCTCCGGGCGCGACGATCGACGGCTCCGGCCGGCCGCGGGGCTTGCACGGCGCGCCCTGGGCGCCATCTCTCACTGCCGTGGAGCAGGCGCAGGGGCGGGGCGGGATGCTCGGGCTGGTCACGCGGCTGCTGGGCAACCTGCGGCAGGGGAGATGGACGATGGCAGCGGTGCCACCGGTCTGCAATTTCGGCGAGAAGGCGCACCCGTTCGACCTCCCGGCGACCGACGGCCGGCGTTACCGGCTCGCCGACGTGGCGGGGCCCAAGGGGCTCGTGCTGGTCTTCATGTGCAACCACTGCCCCTACGTGAAGGCGATCATCGACAAGTTGATCCGCGACGCCAGGGAGCTCGCGACGATCGGCGTCAACACAGCGGCGATCTGCAGCAACGACGCGACCGCCTACCCCGATGACAGCTTCGAGAACATGAAGCGGTGGGCGGAGGAGAAGCGGTTCCCGTTTCCCTACCTGCACGACGAGAGCCAGGAGGTGGCGCGCGCCTACGGCGCCGTCTGCACGCCCGACTTCTTCGGCTACAACGCCCGCCTCGAGCTGCAGTATCGTGGCCGGCTGGACGCCTCCGGCCGCAGTCCGGTCGAGGGCGCGCGGCGCGAACTGCTCGAGGCGATGCGGCTCGTGGCCGAGACCGGCAAGGGCCCGGCCGAGCAGACCCCGTCCATGGGCTGCTCGATCAAGTGGAGGCAGGCCGCCTGAGGCCACCGCTCAGGCGGCGTCGGGCTTGGGCTGGACCAGCTCGAGCCCCTGCCGGGCGACCGCGGCACCGACCTCGGAGGGGGCACCGCCCGCCACGGTCACGGTCGGGAAGGCGAACTTGATGCCGTTCGCATCGAACGCCTTCTTGATCATGGCGTAGGCTCGGCGTCGGATGGTGAACTGCTCGCCCGGCTTGGTCTTCATCTTCATCCGCAACTGGATCGCGAAATCGCCGAACTGATCGACCCCCTGCATCTTCAGGGTCTCGAGGATGTTCGGGCGGAACTCCTCGATCTCGAGGAGTTCCTTGCCGATCTGTTTGATGATCTTCTTGGCCTTGTCGAGATCGGTGTCGTAGGTCACGCTGACGGTGACCTTGTCGATCACCCAGTCCCGGCTCATGTTCTGGATGGCGCCCAGGGAACCGAAGGGCACCGTGTAGAGCGGGCCGCGGTGATGGCGGAGCTTGACCGAGCGCAGGGAGAAGCTCTCGACCGTGCCCTTGTAGTTCCCCGACTGGATGTATTCGCCGACACGAAAAGCGTCGTCCATCAGGTAGAACATGCCGGCGATGATGTCGCGCACGATGGTCTGCGCGCCGAAGCCGACCGCCACGCCGACCACGCCGGCACCGGCGATCAGCGGCCCGATCTCGAAGCCGAGCGCCGAGAGCGCCATGAGCACGGCCATGGTCAGGGTCACGATCAAGGCCACGTTGCGCAGGATCGGCAGGAGCGTGCGCAGCCGCGCGTGGCGGCGTGCCTCCTCGCTGCCGGGCTCGCCGGTGGCCTGGGCCTCGGCGATCCGCCGGTCGATCCAGGCGCGGAACAGGTGCCAGAGGAAGTCCACGGCGAGCAGGATGATGCCGGCCTTGAGCGCGCCGGCGAGGAGCCTCGTCGCCATGGTCTCGCCGGCCGCCAGGGTGGCGAGCTCGAGACCCAGCACCCGCGCGATGAAGAGGATGGCACCGACGAGCACGAGTGCCCGCAGCCCGCGCTCCAGGCAGACCGCCGTGACGCTCGGCACCGCGGCCATCTCGCCGCCGCCCTCGCTCGGGCGCAGCAGCATGCGCACCGACTCGTCGACCAGGCGGATCAGGAGCGGCACGAGCGCCGCGGCGAGCCCGAGCCAGAAGAGCTTCGTGGCGCCGACCAGCGTGCACAGCCACAGCAGCACGAGGTAGGCGGAGATGGTCCAGGAGAGCCAGCGCGCCGGGGGTGGGCCGGACTCGTGCCGCGCCGGGCGCCGCCAGATCGCGACCAGGCCGAGCACGAGCCAGACCAGCGCGAGCGGGCCGAGCAGCAGGTGGCGGACCGGTGCCGCGACCTGGAGCGTGGCGAGCAGGCCGAGCGTGCCCCGGCCGACGACGAACCAGCCGACCAGGAGCACGAGCCAGCGTGCCCAATGGGCCGCGGCCGCATCGCTCATCGGCACGATCCGGAAGTGCGGCGCCCCGGGCGCGAGGAAGAAGCGGGCGGCGACCATGGTGAGGCGGATCAGGAGGAAGGCCACGAGGTAGGTGAGGACGATCGTGTGCAGCGTCGGTGGCCAGGACAGGAGCAGGAAGGCACCGACGCTGCCGAGCGCGAACGAGCCGACCCAGAGCAGGCCGAAGCCGAGCCGCATGCCGACCGCACGGATCCGCTCGGCCGGAGTGGCGAGGGTCGAGCCGACGATGCGCTCCCGCACCGGTGCCGAGAGCCGCCAGAAGATCGCCTCGGTGCCGAAGCCGAGCGCCACGAACCCCGCCAGCAGGAGGAGGATCCAGCCGAGGCCGTACTCCTGCATCTCGCCGCCGAGCGAGGCAGCGACCCGGGCGAGCTCGCCCGGCACGGCGGGCACGGCCCTGGCGATGCCGACCAGCCGGCCGCGGACGTCCGCGAGCGCGTCGGTCATCTGGTCCTCGAGCATGTCGGGAAGCGTCGCCTCGCCGCGCGGTTGCGGCGCGGGCGCTGCGCCGCGCTGCCCCTCGAGCCAGCCGCGCACCTCGGGATCGTCCAGGATCCGCAGCAGCTCCTGCACGGCGGCCGGCGGCGGCGTGGCCGAAGCTCCCTCGGTCGCCGCGGGACGCATCGGGAGGAGCACCAGCAGCGCCAGTAGTCCGGCGAGCCCGAACACCCGACGGGGCGTGCGCCACGGCCGGCCGGCCGCGATCGCGCGGAGACGGTGGACGAGGCGGGGAGCCGGAGGCAACGGCACGGGCGATCTCCCGGGGACGATGCCCGGCGCGGGACGTCCGACGCCCCTCCTACCAGGATCGTGGTCGCGACGCATCGGATCGGCGGCTCGGTCGGCCGATCCGCCGGGGGGCGGAGGCGGGTGCGAGCGCCGCGCCCGGCCAGCCCCGGCAGTGGGGCCACCGCTACCAGTCGAGGTGGAGCCTGCCGCCTTCGACCCGCCAGCTCCGGAGCCGGCCGAGGAAACTGGTGCCGAGCAGCGACACGCCGATGGGTGCCTCGTTCACGACCGCCTCGAGCCGTGCCAGGGAGAGCTGGCCGATCCGCAGCTCGCGCAGCGTCACGGGCGCGGCCCGGACCACGCCGTTGGCGGTGTGGAAGCGCCGGCTGAAGCGGAGCTGGCCGGTCTGCAGGCCGACGCGGCGGGCATCCTCGGGGCTCAGCACGACCGCACTGGCGCCACTGTCGACCAGGAAGGTGACCGGCACGCCGTTGACCTGCGCGTCGACCAGGAACCGGCCGTTCGGACCGGCCGGCACGCTGATCCGGTTCCAACCCTCGACCGGCGGACCGGATCCGGCAGCGGTCCGCCGATCGGCGCGGTTTCCGGCGGCACCGTCCACGAGGCGCGGCGCGAGCCCCGCCCAGGCGGCCGCGACGCCGGCCACTACCATTGCGAGCAGGGCGATGCCGCGCACGGCGCCTCCGGGTCCGGTCACGGGCGCGATCCTGACACGGGCGGGTTAACGCGGCGTTGCCGGAGGCGTCCGCGCGACGCGGAGCGGGCCTGCCGTGCGCGGGCTTCGCGCCGGGTGGAGGGCCGGGCAGGATGCACCCCGCGGCCAGGGCGGGCCGCGGCGGAGGCGGGCGATGGACCCCTTGCAGCGGCGGCGGCTCGGTCGGTCGCGGGTCGAGGTGACGGCGATGGGCTTCGGCGGCGCGCCGATCGGCGGCTTCCGCTTCGCCATCCATCCCGAGGAGGCGCGCGGCTGCGTGCGCACCGCCTACGACGCCGGGCTGCGCTACCTCGATACCTCGCCCTTCTACGGCTACGGCCGCAGCGAGCTCGTGATGGGCGAGGTGCTGCGCCACGTGCCGCGCGACAGCTTCGTGCTGTCGACCAAGATCGGCCGCTGGATGAGCCCGCTCCGGCCCGGCGAGCGGGTCGAGGGGCTGCGGCCGAACGGGCTGCCGTTCCGGCCGACCTTCGACTATTCGCGCGACGGGGTGCTGCGCTCGCTGGAGCAGTCCTGCCTTCGGACCGGGCTGGCGCGGTTCGACATCGTCTACGTGCACGACGTGGACCTCTGGACGCTCCAGGATCCCGACCTGCTCGAGCGGCACTACCGCCAGGCGGTCGAGGAGGCGATCCCGCAGCTCTGCGCGCTGCGCGAGGAGGGCGTGATCGGCGCGGTCGGGGTCGGGCTCAACGAGGTCTCGACCTCGCTGCGCTTCGCCCGTGACACCGACATCGACGCGATCCTGCTGGCGAGCCGCTACACGCTCCTCGAGCAGGGCGCGCTCGACGAGCTGCTCCCGCTCTGCGTGCGCAGGGGAATAGGGCTCGTGATCGGCGGGCCCTACAACACGGGGATCCTCGTGACCGGCCCGGTCGACGGCGCCAAGTGGGACTACGGGCCCGCCCCTGCCTGGGCGGTCGAGCGGGCCGGGCGCCTGCAGGCCGTGTGCGCGCGCCACGGCGTCCCGCTGCCGGCGGCGGCGCTCCAGTTCCCGCTCGCCCACCCGGCGGTGGCGTCCGTGATCCCGGGCGCCACGAGCCGGGCGGAGGTCCTCCAGGGGATCGAGTGGATGCGCTGGACGATCCCGGCGGCGCTCTGGGAAGAGCTGCGCGCCGAGGGCCTGCTGGATCCGCGCGCGCCCGTGCCCGGCTGAGCCCGGGCGGGTAACCATTCGTCAACCATCGGGTGGCAGGATGCGCCGCGCGAACGGCTCGGACCGGCGGAGGACGCGGTGGGCGCGCTACGGGCGTGGTGGCGAGGTGTCGGCGAGCGGCTCCGCTCAGCCGCGCATGCTGCGTGGCAGCTCGCCCACGAGTCCCATCGCGTGACGCATGAAGAAGCGCTTGAGGGGCGACATCTGCTCGACCAGGCCCAATCCGGTGTTGCGCAGCAGCCACAGCGGTGGCGAGGCGTTGGCGAACAGCCGGTCGATCCCGTGCGTGATGGAGACGAGCGCCAGACCATCGAAGCTCCGCCAGGCCGCATAGCGGCCGAGCGCCAGCGCGTCGCCGGGGTCGAGGCCGAGGCGGAGCCGTTCCTCGACCACCTCGGCGAGCGCCGCCACGTCGCGGACGGCGAGGTTCCAGCCCTGGCCGGCGATGGGGTGGATGCCACGCGCGGCGTCGCCCACGAGCGCCACGCGCGGCGCCGTGGCCGTCTCCGATTCGACCAGCACGAGCGGGAACCGCCAGCGCCGCCCCTCGATGGCGATGCCACCCAGGAGGTCGCCGAACCGTTCCTCGACCTCGGCGGCGAAGGCAGGAGCCGGAAGCCCGTCGAGAGGGCGCGCCCGCGCGGTCTCCAGCGCCCAGACGATCGACGAGCGCCGCCCGCGCATCGGCAGCACCGCGAACGGACCGTCCGGAAAGAAGCGCTCGACCGCGCGGCCACCGTGCGGCCGCTCGTGCTGCAGGGTCGCCACCATCGCGAGCTGACCATAGTCGAACCGGCGCGCGCCGATACCGAGCAGCTCGCGGGTGGGCGACAGGCGGCCCTCGCAGACCGCGAGGAGGGCGGCCTCGAGGCATCGTCCGTCGTCGAGGCGCAGGCGGATCGCCCCGGGGCCGGGCTCCGCGGCCGCGATCCGCGCCGGCGCCAGCACGCGCACTCCCGGCCGGTCGAGGACCGCCGCCTGCAGGGCCAGCCGCAGCGTCCGGTTCGGCACGATCCACCCGAGCGGCTCGTGGCCGACCTCGCGATGATCGTAGTGCACCCCCACGGGGCTGCCGGCCTCGCCCACGAGGATGTCCAGGATCGGCTCGGCGTCGGGCTCGATCGCCGCCCAGGCCCCGATGCTCGCGAGGAAACGTCGGGTGCCGCGCGCGACCGCGGTGACCCGCCCGTCGTGCTCGGGTTCGACCAGGCTCGCGAGCGGTGCCTGCTCGACCACGGCGAGCTCGCAGCCTGCGCGGGCGAGCGCGGCGGCCAGCGCGAGACCGGTGAGCCCGCCGCCGGCGATCGCCAGCTCGACGCGTGGCGCGCCGGACTCTGCCCATGCGTTGCCCATCGCCTGCCCGAGCTCCGTTCAGCACCGCCGCGCGGGGCCGCCACACGGCGCCGAGCTAGCCCATCCGGGCGAGTTGGCACAGGGCTTGCGGCACGCGGGCGCAGGCCCTGGGGCGGATCGCGCGGAGCGCCCGTTCCCCGGCCTTCGGATCGGCCCGAGCGTCGCCTCCGCGGACGCGGCGAGCTGGACCAGGAGGGCTCGCCCGGGTCCTCCTGGTCCCTTCCTCCGGGCGGCCCGCTCGGCTCAGCCGCCCAGGCGGGCGGCCCGGTCGCAGAGGGCGGCGAGCGCCCGCCGGCAGACCAGCGTGTCGGGCCGGCCGCCGCGCTTGATCTCGGCCTCGGCCTCGACCAGCCGGGCGAGCTCGACCATCAGCCGATCCGACGGCCAGCGCCGGAGGGCGAGCGCGAGCCGCTCCTTGAGCCTGAAATGGATCGGTGGCCGGGCCGCGGCGAGCGCCGCCTCGAGGCCGGTCCCCCGCTCGGCCTCGGCCAGCAGCCGCAGCAGGCGGACGAGCAGGGCGGTCACGGTCCGCAGGATCCGCACCGGCGCCTCGCCGAGGGCCGAGAGCCGCGACAGCTCGCGCTCCAGCCGACCGGCATCCCCGAGGAGCGCCGCCAGGGCGGTCTCGTCGAGGGCGAGCACGGCGCTGTCGCCGACGACCGCGGCGGCGTCCTCCAGGCGGACGGTGGGGCCGCCCTCGGGACCGAGATAGAGCGCCAGCGTGTCGAGCTCGGCGCGGATGACGCCGCGGTCGGCGCCCGAGCGTTCGACCAGGAAGGCGAGCGCCTCGGGGTCGGCCTGGAGGCCGTGTTCGGCCAGGAGCGCCCGGATCGTGCGCGGCCGATCGCGCTCGCCCTCGGGCCAGCAGCCGATCACTGCCACCTGCGGAGCGCGTTCCGCGAGCTGACGCAGTCGCGACGCGGGCGCGAGCTCGCCCGATTCGAGCAGCACGAGCGCCTCGATCCGCTCGAGGCCGAGCAGCAGCTCGAGCGCGCGCGCCGCCGGGTCGCCGGCGCCGCGCACGCGCACGAGCCGCCGGCCGCCGAGCAGGCAGAGCGACTGCGCCTCGATCGCGAGCCGCTGCGGCTCGGCCGCGAGGCGATCGCCGTCCAGCTCGCTCACCCGGAACGGATCGGCCGGCTGGTCGACCACGGTCCGCGCCAGCCGCCGCGCGCGTTCGGCCACGAGACCGGCATCCGGTCCGTACAGGAGGACAACCGGCAGGGCCGGGTCGGGTCGGTCGAGGAAGGCCTCGGTGCGCGCCGGCGGCAGCTTCACCCGGCCCCCCCGGCGAGGTGCACGGCGAGCCGGGTACGGATCTCGCGGGCCAGTTCCTTGGCGGCGCGCCGCTCGGCATCCTGCTCGGCCGCGAGCGTGGCGTAGGGTGCACGCACGACGTTGTAGCTCGCGACCCGGCGCACCGCGGAACGGTAGAGCACCTGGCCATCGGTCTTGCGGACGAGGTCGAAGCGGGCGGCGAGGGTGAGATCGAAGCGTGTCGTGACGTCGTCGAGCTGGACCGCCAGAGGGCTCTTCTCGCGGTCCAGTCGGACCACGAGCGCGTAGCGCGGCGGCTGGTCGAGGCCCGCCGGGTCGAGCTCGCGGCGCAGCTCGCCGGCGAGGATCTGGCCCAGACGGTTGCGCGGCGCGTCGACCGCGATCGCGGCGAGCTCGGCGTTGACGCGGGCGCCGGTCGCGCCGCCGTGCAGGGGAGCGAGGGCGCAGCCGGACGGAGCGAGGGCGAAAAGCGCCAGAAGGAGACGACGTCGCTCAGACCACCACATTGACGATCTTGTCGGGCACCACGACGACCCGCCGCGGGCTCCGGCCGTCGAGCGCCCGGCGGACCGCCGGGTCGGCGAGTGCGGCCGCCTCCACCGTGGTGCTGTCGGCACCCTTGGCGATCGTGATCTCCGAGCGGCGCCTGCCGTTGACCTGGACCGGCAGCACGATCCGGTCCTGGGCGAGCAGCGCCGGATCGGCCACGAGCCAGGGAGTGTCGGCCAGCAGGCGGGTGTGACCGAGCCGCTCCCAGAGCTCCTCGGCGAGGTGCGGGGTCATCGGCTCGATCAGCCGCACCGCGGCCTCGAGTGCCTCGCGCAGCAGGGCACCGTCGCCGCCGGGATAGGCCTCGATGGCGTTGGTCAGCTCGCGCACCAGCGCCACCGCCTTGTTGAAGTGGAAGCGCTCCAGGGCGTCGGTGACGCTCGCGATGGCGCGATGGGTCTGCCGGGCGAGCTCGAGTTCGGCGCCGGCGAGCCCGGCGCGGGCCGCGACCGAGCCGACGGGCGGCAGCCGCTCGCGCCGCTCCTCGACGATCCGCCACAGCCGGTTGAGGTAGCGCCAGGCGCCGTCGACGCCGGCGTCGGTCCATTCGAGGTCGCGGTCGGGCGGGCTGTCCGAGAGCATGAACAGCCGCGCCGTGTCGGCTCCGTAGGCCTCGATGATCTCGCTCGGATCGACCGTGTTGAGCTTCGACTTGCTCATCTTCTCCACGCGGCCGACGCGCACCGGCCGGCCGTCGCGGGTGCGCAGCCCGCCCGCCTCGTCCTTGACCACCTGCTGCGGCTCGAGCCAGCCGCCCTGCTCGTCCTGGTAGGTCCGGTGCGTGATCATGCCCTGCGTGAACAGGCCGTCGAACGGCTCGTCGAGGTCGAGATAGCCGCAGTCGCGCATCGCGCGCGTGAAAAAGCGCGAATAGAGCAGGTGCAGGACGGCGTGCTCGATGCCGCCGATGTACTGGTCGACCGGCAGCCAGTAGGCGACCGCGCCCCGGTCGAAGGGCGCGTCGGGGTTGGTCGGATCGCAGAAGCGCGCGAAGTACCAGGAGCTCTCGACGAAGGTGTCGAAGGTGTCGGTCTCGCGCCGCGCCGGCCGGCCGCAGCGCGGGCAGGGCGTGTGCTTCCAGGTCGGATGGCGCTCGAGCGGATTGCCGACGCCGGTGATGTCGACATCCTCGGGCAGCAGTACGGGGAGCTGGTCCTTCGGCACCGGCACGACCCCGCACGCCGCGCAGTGGACCATCGGGATCGGGCAGCCCCAGTAGCGCTGGCGGGACACGCCCCAGTCGCGGATCCGCCAGGTGACCTCGCCGCGGCCGCAGCCGAGGCGCTCGAGCTCGGCGATCACCCGGCTCTTGGCGGCCGGCACGTCGAGACCGTCCAGGAACCGAGAGTTGAACAGCGTCCCGTCGCCGAGATAGGCCTCGGCCCCGATCGCGAACGACGCCGGATCCGCCCCCAGGGGCAGGACCACCGGCACGACCGGAAGGCCGTAGGCCCGCGCGAAGTCGAGGTCGCGCTGGTCGTGCGCCGGGCAGCCGAAGATCGCACCCGTGCCGTACTCGGAGAGCACGAAGTTGGCGACGTAGACCGGCAGCAGCCGGTCGGGGGACAGAGGGTTGCGGCAGCGCAGCCCGGTGTCGAAGCCGCGCTTCTCCATGGTCTCGAGCGCCGCCTCGGAGGTCCCGCCGCGCAGGCACTCGGCGACGAAGGCGGCCAGGCACGGATCGCTCGCCGCGAGCTCGGTGGTGAGCGGGTGGTCGGGTGCCAGCGCCATGAAGGAGGCGCCGAAGAGCGTGTCCGGGCGGGTCGAGAACACCTCGAGCCGGTTGGGCCGGCCGACCAGCTCGAAGGCGATGCGCGCGCCCTCCGAGCGGCCGAGCCAGTTGCGCTGCATCAGCCGGACCTTCTCCGGCCAGCGCTCGAGCCGGTCGAGTGCCGCCAGCAGGTCGTCGGCGTAGGCGGTGATCTTGAAGAACCACTGCGCGAGCTTGCGCCGCTCGACCGGGGCCCCGGAGCGCCAGCCCCTGCCGTCGATGACCTGCTCGTTGGCGAGCACGGTCTGATCGACCGGGTCCCAGTTGACCCAGCTCTCGCGTCGGTAGACGAGCCCGCGCTCGACCATGTCGAGGAACATCGCCTGCTCGTGGCGGTAGTAGGCGGGATCGCAGGTCGCGAACTCGCGGCGCCAGTCGATCGACAGGCCCATCGAGCGGATCTGGGCGCGCATCTCGGCGATGTTGCCCCAGGTCCAGTCCCTGGGGTGGACGCCGCGTCGCACGGCTGCGCCCTCGGCCGGCAGGCCGAACGCGTCCCAGCCCATGGGGTGCAGGACGTTGTAGCCCTGGGCGCGCTTCAGCCGTGCCACCACGTCGCCGAGCGTGTAGTTGCGCACGTGGCCCATGTGGATGCGGCCCGAGGGATACGGGAACATCTCGAGCACGTAGTACTTGGGCCGGCTGGGATCGGTGCGGACCTCGAAGGTCCGGCGCTCCTCCCAGATGCGCTGCCACTTGGCCTCGCTCGCACGGCTGTTGTAGCGGGACATCGCTCCTCTGCTCGCGACCTTTTCCGGGACGGCGGACGCCCGAGGCGCCCGGGGGATCCGCGCCGGCTCAGCCGCCGGCGCTGGCGATGCGGATCTGGCGCGCCCGCGTCAGGATCCTGTCCTCGAGCTCGGTGGCGGTGCGCGGATCGGCCGGCACATCGACCCAACCGGCCCGGGCATCGCGCCGCTGGCGCAGCACCGACACCCGCACCGCGTCGGCGCGCAGCACCACGTCGCGGATCAACACCTGCAGCTTGAACCGCTCGTCCTGGACCTCGGCCGGCTGGTACCAGTCGGTGATGATCAGCCCGCCGAACGGGTCGGCCGAGAGGAGCGGGATGAAGTCGAGGGTCTCGAGGCTCGCCCGCCAGAGGAAGGCGTTGACGCCGATCCCTCCCCCTCCTCCGCCGCCCCCGCCGGCCGACGCCCCCGCCTGCTCGGTGCCACGCCGCCCGGTGCTGAAGAGCGTGATCCCGTCCGAGCCCGTGACCGTCCCGAAGCGCTCGCGGCGGGCCTGGTCCTTGGGATCGAACGGCGACCAGTCCGGGTACTGCACGTCGGCGCCGCAGGCCGCCAGCGTCCCCACCACCAGAGAGGCGGCCGCGAGCCGCCCGAAGCGCGTCCCCATGCTCATGCCGATGTCGCTCTACCCGAGGCGCGCCACCGCGGCGCCGTGGCGATCCTAGCAGGCTGCGCGCGCACCGCCAGCAGTCGGCTCGCGGCGGATCAGAAGTTGAGGCGCAGCCCGAGTCGCCCGACCGTGGTCGGTTCGCGATCCGGCTGGGCGGTGACCGCCACGTCGCCCTCGAGCGTGAGCCACGACCAGGTGGCGACGTCGGTGCCGAACAGCCACAGCTGGCGCTCGAGGCGCCCGACCGCCACCTCCTGCCCGTAGCCGAGGCGGGCGGTCACCGGGCCGTAGCCGACCTGGCCGGTCCACAGATCGAGGCCGGCCCCGGACAGGGCGCCGAAGGTGTAGCTGCCGCCGAGCGTCCAGCCGGCCCAGGCGAGCGCACCCCCGATCGCGAGGCCGTCGGTCGCGGCGTCCGTCCCGGGCGACGCCAGACGCGGCACGAGCCCGAGCCCCTCCAGTCGGCCGAGCCCGGCGGTGCCGGCAGCCAGACCGAGCTGCAGACCGAGCGAGCCGGCATCCGCGGCCTCGCCGGCATCGACGAGCAGGCTGCCGCCGGCGCGCGGGGTGAAGCCGAAGCGCAGCTCCGGCCCGGACAACCCCTGGTCGAGGACAGCGGAACCGGACGATGCCCTGCCGGCAGCGGCGAGCCGCTGCTCGCTGCCACCCGTCAGGACGCCGCCGGCGCGCAGCCCGGCCGCCTGCGCGCCCGCGTCGACCGCGAGCACGGCGCCCAGAGCGAGGAGGATCGAAGCCAGCCGCATCACGAACGCCCGGTTCCTCACACGGGTTCCATACCATCGACCCGGCTCGAAGGCGAGTGGCAGTCCGGCCGCACCGCCACACCGGCCGATGGTGTGGCCCGAAAACGCGACGGCGGGCCCGAAGACCCGCCGCCGACCCGCCCGAGGCGGGAGGAAGGATCAGAAGCTGACGCCGAGGCGGACCAAGCCGACCACGCCGTCGTCGAAGTTGCCACCCTGGCCGACCTCGTCGAACCAGAGCAGGTCGCCGTCGAGGGTCACACCCGGCAGGATGCCGATCGTGGCGCTCAGCACGACGCCCTCGGTCTCGATGTTGTCGTCGGCGTCGAGGACGTTGCCGCCGGTCACCGAGAGGCTGACCGGTCCGAGCGTGGCCGCGGCACCCGCGTTGAACCAGGAGATGTCGTTGCCGAAAACGTCCTGCTTGCCGATGCCGCCGCCGACCGAGAAGCCAGCGAAGCTCAACACACCACCCCCGTAGATCTTCCAGAAGTCGTCGTTGTTGTCACCATCGGTCGAGTCACCGATGTGACCGAGCACGCCGACCTTGACGCCCACGCCACCGAAGTCACCGACATAATTGAGACCACCCTCGACGACGTCCTTGGCGCCGTCGACGTTGGTGACGGCGAGGTTGTCACCACCGCTGTTGGCGTTCGGCGTGTAGCTCACACCGAGCTGGAAGCCGGCGATGCGCGGCGTGTAGTAGATGATCTTGGTGGCGTCACCGGTGTTCACGCCCGCCACGAGCCGCGGCAGGTCGACCGTGCCGTCGATACCGCCCGTGCCGGCCGCGAGGGTGAAGGCGCCGAGCTTCATGGTGTCGGAGGCGCCGTCCTCGTCACCGAAGCGCAGCTCACCGAAGGTGCCGCCGAGCAGGATCCAGGTCTCGTCGGTGTTGTCGTTGCGGTTGGTGTCCGCCTCGAACTCGACGGTGGCGCCGTAGCGCAGGCCGGTGGACTCGTCGCGGCCGCGGGCGACGACGTGCACCTCGGTGTCGTTGCGGAAGTCGGAGCTCGACTGCTGGCCGCCGAACCGCTCCTTGACGTCACCCGCCACCCAGACGAAGCGGGCGAAGCCGGTCACCGTGACGTCCAGCTTGCCGCCCGGCGAAACGACCGGCCCCTGCTGCGCCGAGGCCGGGGAGGCGGCGGCGAGCATGCCCGCACCGAGCAGCGCGGACGTTCCCAACAGGATCTTCTTGAAGGTCATCGTTTGGTCTCTCCTCCGCACCTCGGTTCAGGTGCACGTTCGAAGCCCGACCCGTCGGTCGGCCGGACGTCGCCGGCCCCCCGTTCCGGTGGCGCAGCCGAGGCCTCGCCACCCGCACCCGGCTCTTTATTCAGACCGCCACCACACGGGGCAAGCCGTCCGAGCCGGTGCGCCGCCCGTCCGGCGCGCTTTGTGTCGGGACTGCAACAAGCATTTCGGTGGCCGCGGGCGGGGCGGGCACGCCCACGACCTCAGAAATCGATCCCCAGACGCACGACCCCGAGCACGCCGTCGTCGGGACCGCCCCGGTCCTCGTCGAAGAAGGCGATCTCGCCCGAGAGGCTCATGCCGGGCACGATCCCGAGCTCGGCACCGAGCACGAGGTTCTTCGGATCCGGGCCGGGGTCGAGCCTGGCCTGGCCCCAGGTTGCCGAGAGCGCAACCGGTCCGAGCTCCCCCTTGATGCCGAGATTGTACCAATCGCGGTCGATGCCTGCGACCTCCTCGGTGCCGAGACCTCCGGCCAAGGACATGCCGAACGCGTCGATCTGCATGCCGACGAAGAGCGTCTCCAGATCGTCGTCGTTGCCGTTGGCGAAGTTGGTCTGCGCGAGGCCGCCCACCACGCCGGCCTGCAGGGCCACGTCGCCGAACTCGCCGGACCAGGTGAGACCCGCCTCGACCCAGTCCTCGAAGCCGTCGAGGTTGGTGACGGCCAGGTTGTCACCGTTGCTGTTGTCGCTCGCCGTGTAGCTCACGCCGAGCTGGAACCCGCCGAGGATGGGCGTGTAGTAGACGATCTTCGTGGCGTCGTCGCTGTTGGTCGGGCCCACGACGAGAGCGGTGTCGACGACCGTACCGTCGATACCTCCGGTGCCGACCGCGACCGAGAAGCCGCCGATCTTCATGTCGTCGGCGGCGCCGTCATCGTCGCCGAAGCGGAGTTCACCGAAGGAACCCTTCACGATGACCCAGGTCTAGTCGGTGTTGTCGGTGCGATTCGTGTCCGCCTCGAACTCGATCGTCGCGCCGTATTCGAGCCCGGTGTTGTCGTCCCTTCCCCGGGCGACGATGTGGACCTCGGTTTCGTTCCTGAAGTCGGAGCTCGATTCCTGGCCTCCGAACTTCTCCTTGACGTCGCCGACCGCCCACAGGAAGCCCGCGAAACCCGTGACCGTGACGTCGAGCTTGCCGCCGGCGCGCACCTCGGGGGTGCCCTGGGCGTGCGCCGCGCCGCCGGCCACCAGGCCGGTCGCCGCGAGCAGTGCCGCCCGGAGGGCGGGCGCGCGGTTGGTCGTCGAGGGATGCACTGGCGGCACGAACATCGCTCGTCTCTCCCTGGCGAGGTTTCGCGGCGGCGTTCATCGAAGCGAGATCGTCGGCGCTCGCCAACCGCGGAGAAGGGCGCGCGTGTCCGCCAGCGCCAGTCCGTTGCGGACGTGCCACGGACGAGAACGAGTGCAGCTACAATATTGGGCAGATTCCGCCCAGCATTTGGATTCAGACCGATTCGATGACCCGCATCTTCTCCATCTGAGCGAGGAACGCGTCGAGCTGGTTCGCCGGGAACGCTGGAAAGGCACGCTCGAGCTCGCTCCGCCCGAAGTCCGGCCGGGCGATCACCCAGCCGACGGGCTCCCTGACCGCAGCCGGAACCTCGACGCCTTCACGCGTGCTGGTGCGCACCAGAACGGTCCTGCCGCCCTGCTCGACCAGCTTGAAGTCGCTCGTGCGCAGCCGCCAGCGGCGCTCTGCGTCCTCGATCAGGCCGGGCAGGCCGTAGTCCTCGCGCGGATACCGGAAGGCCGCCATGTGCGCCTGCGTGTCGGCGAGCGTCCGCGGGTCGGTGGTCACCGCGGCCAGCCGGTCGGCGAGGGCCGCCAGACGGCGGGCGAGCGCGGCCGGCTCGCGCGGGAGGTTGGCGCGCGCCACGGGCTCGGCCACCATCCGCTCGAACAGGTAGCTCACCACGTCGAGCCCGATCGGGTAGGTCACCCCGAAGGCGATGTGGCAGCAGGCGCCGTCGTCGGCCAGCGCGTAGTGGTACTGGCCGCGCGGGAGGTAGAGGAGATCGCCGGGCTTCAGGCGAACCTCCTTCCAGAGGGCGCCCTTGGCCTTCTCGTGATGCTCGGCGGAGAGGGACTTGAACATGGGGTGGGCGATCGGGTCCTGGGCCCTGCCCTCGAACACCATCCAGGTCTTCTCGCCCATGCAGTGCACGGCGAACACGTCGTGCGTGTCGAAGTGCACCGCGAAGCCCTGCCGGCGCTTGCTCGAGAGATAGAGGTTGGCCTGCACCTTGCCGCCGAGCGCCCCCTCCATGGCGGCGCAGAAGGCGCGCAGCTCCGGGGTGAGCTGGTCGATGTCGTTGGCTACCAGGGTCGCGCCGCGGCGCAGGAACGCCTTGACCTTGGCCGGGTCGGGGCGGAGCACGGTGCCGCCGTCGCGGCCGGGGGCGGGCGTGCAGTAGGCGGCAGCCGGGACCGGCTCCTTGTCGAGCACGAGCGGCAGCGAGGCGGCCGCCCAGAGCGTGCTCGCACCCAGGAGGCGGTCGATCACCTCCCAGTTCATGACGCCGGCCCACTTGTCGGGTGGGCCCTCCAGATGCAGCGGCGCCTTGCCCAGATGCTCGTCGAGGAAGCGCCGGCCGCCGAGCGGCGCCACGATGTCGTCGAACGTCATGCCTTGACACCCTCGCTCCGCGGCGCAGGCTCGCGGACCCGGCTGCGGAGGATACATGGGGGACCCGGTGCGGCAAGCGGACGTCCGGGCGCAGGTCGAGGGCGCGCTGGCGGCGGTGCGCGCGCGGATCGAGGCGGCCGCGCGCGCCGCCGGGCGGGATCCGGCGGCGGTGACCCTGGTGGCGGTGGGCAAGGCGCAGCCGCCCGAGCGGGTCGAGGCGGCCCTGCTCGCCGGCCAGCGGGTGTTCGGCGAGAACTACGTGCAGGAGGCGCAGGCACGCTGGCCCGGGCTGCGGACGCGCTTCCCCGAGGTCGAGCTGCACCTCGTGGGCGCGCTGCAGAGCAACAAGGCCCGGGAGGCGGTGCGACTGTTCGACGTCATCCAGACCCTCGACCGACCCAGGCTCGCCGAGGCGCTGGCCAGGGAGCTGGCCCGTCCGGGCGCGCGCACGCGCCGGCTCCTGGTCGAGGTCAACACCGGCGAGGAGCCGCAGAAGGCCGGCATCGCCCCGGGCCCGCTCGAGGGTTTCCTCGGCCTCTGCCGCGACCGTCTCGGCCTGCCGGTCACTGGCTTGATGGCGATCCCGCCGGCCGAGGAGGACGTGGCGCTGCACGCGGCACTGCTGGCCAAGCTCGCCGCCCGGCACGGCCTCGCCGAGGTGAGCGTCGGCATGAGCGCCGACTTCGAGGCGGCGATCGCCTTCGGCGCGACGATCGTGCGCGTCGGCACGGCGATCTTCGGCGAACGGCCGCCGCGCGCCGCTCAGCCGTCGAGCGACACGAGCTCGTAGAGAGCGCTCGCCTCGGCTGCACCCTGGCGGCGCTGGCCGAGCCCGCGGACGCGCACGACGCGGATCCGCTCGCGCTCGGTGAGCACCAGCACGTCGCCCGGCCGGACGAGCTGGTGGGTCTTGGCGACGGGCTGGCCGTTGAGGCGCACCCGGCGCTCCGCCACGAGCCCCGCCGCGGCCTCGCGCCGGCGCACGAAGCGGGCGTGCCAGAGCCACTTGTCGAGGCGCAGCCCGTCGCCCGCGCTCAAGCGCGGCTCCCGAGCGCGGCCAGCGCCGAGAAGGGGGAATCCGGTCGCGGCCGGACCGGGCGGCGGGTGGCACCGCGGGCCGGGCGTCGCTCGGGCGTACGCTCGAACAGCGTCTGGCCGTCGCGGATGGCGGGGCCGAAGCCGAG
>JBBIIE010000050.1:0-20037 GCA_037446605.1 Geminicoccaceae bacterium
GGGCGGGCGAGCGCCTCGAGCACGGGCAGCGCCAGCTCGACGCCGCGCCGGTCGCCGGCCGCGAGCAGCACGCACCCGGCCGGACCGGCGAGCTCGGCGGCATCGACGTAGAAGAGCGAGCGATGGCGCATGCGGCGGAAGCGGCGGAGCGTGTCGCACCACCAGGAGGCCGAGAGGTCGATCACGACGTCGCCCGGCTCCATGGTCAGGTAGGCCTCGTCGATCACCGCATCGAGCGCCTCGGGCGGGCCGGCCAGGAGGTAGCGGCGCGGGTGCTCGAGCGCCTCGAGGAAGCCCACCCCGTCCTCGACCCGGGTCAGCCCGGGCTCGTCGGGGCCGCCGTCGGGGTCGAGGTCGGCGCGCCGCACCGCGACCGCGAGCCCGCTGGCGCGCGCCCGACCGAGCCACGTCGCCACGCTGCCGATCAGCGCCACCTGCACGAGCCGTCCTCCGAGCCGGGCCCGCCGAGGCTCTAGGCGAGACGGCCGGAAACGAAAAGGGGCCGGGTCCAGCCCGGCCCCTTCCCGGCGACCGTCGCGGTCGCGCTGCGTTTCGTGCCCGCCAGGGCTCAGCCCTGGGGTGCCGGACGGCTCTGGTCGGGCTGCGCACCCTGGCTCTGCGCCACCGTCGACTGGCTCGACTTCGTGGCGGTATGGACCCAGTTGGCGCAGCCGCCCTCAGCGAAGGCAGCGCCAGCCGTCACCACCAGCATCGCCGCAGCGAGCACGAAGGCAGAGATACGCACTGGATCACCTCCTTTCGCTGTTGTCGCCCACGGACACCAACATGACACGGTCGCAGCGGAAGGCAAGGGCCTCGTGCCGCGCGCCGCGGCGTCTCAACGAGCCGTGAGCGCATCGTCGCCCGCCCGGCCGCGGAGCACGAGGCAACGCGGGATGCCCGCCAGGTCGGGGCGGGCCGCGACCTCGAGCCCGGCCGCCTCGAAGAGCGCGCGGAGTGCCGGCTCCTGGCCCGCCCCGATCTCCAGGCAGGCGAGGCCGCCGGGTGCGCGCAGGCGCAGGAGATCGGGCAGGACCGCCCGGTAGGCGTCGAGCCCGTCCGGGCCGCCGTCGAGGGCCGGGACCGGCTCGTGGCGGACGACCTCGGGCGCCAGCACACGGAGCTCGTCGGTCGCCACATAGGGCGGATTGGCGACGAGGAGGTCGAAGCGGCCGCCGAGCGCCCGCCCCCAGTCGCCGCGCAGCAGGAGGGCGCGGTCGGCGAGGCCGAGCGTGCGGGCGTTATCGGCCGCGATGGCGAGCGCCGCGGCCGACCGGTCGACGCCCACGCCCAGGGCGTTCGGGTACTCGTGCAGGAGGGCGAGCAGCAGGCAGCCCGATCCGGTGCCGAGATCGAGGATCCGCAGGCGCGCCGCCCGATCGGGCAGGGCCTCGAGCGCCGCCTCGACCAGGGTCTCGGTCTCCGGCCGCGGCACGAGCACGCCGGGCCCCACGCGCAGGCGCAGCGACCAGAACTCGCGCTCACCCAGCACGTAGGCCATCGGCGTGCGCGCCGCGCGCGCCTCGACGAGGTGGGCGAGGCGATGGGCCGCCGCCTCGGGGACGGCGCCGTGCGGCTCGCTCAGGAGCCGCTCCGGCGTCCAGCCCGTGGCGGCGCGCAGGAGCAGCCGGGCCTCGGCGCGCGGCGCCTCGATCCCGGCGAGACGCAGGCTGCGGGTCGCGGCGCACAGCAGGGCGGCAGCACTCGGCACGGCGCTCAGCCGAGCTCGGCCAGGCGCGCCGCCTCGTCGGCGGTGACCAGCGCCTCGATCAGCTCGCCGAGCGCCTCGCCGGCCAGCACCCGGTCGAGCTTGTAGAGGGTGAGGTCGATGCGGTGGTCGGTCACCCGGTTCTGCGGGAAGTTGTAGGTTCGGATCCGCTCGCTGCGGTCGCCCGTGCCGACCTGGCCGCGGCGGTCGGCGGCCCGGCTCGCCGCCCGCTCCGCCCGCTCGCGCTCGAACAGCCGCGCGCGCAGGAGTGCGAGCGCGCGCGCCCTGTTGCGGTGCTGCGAGCGCTCGTCCTGCACCGCCACGACGATGCCGGTCGGCTTGTGGGTGATCCGCACCGCGCTCTCGGTGCGGTTGACGTGCTGGCCACCCGCGCCCGAGGCACGGAACAGGTCGATCTCGAGGTCGCGCTCGTCGAGCGCCACGTCGACCTCGTCGGCCTCGGGCAGCACCGCCACGGTGGCGGCCGAGGTGTGGATGCGCCCGCTCGCCTCGGTGGTCGGGACGCGCTGCACGCGGTGCACGCCGGCCTCGAACTTGAGCCGCGCGAACACGCCCCGCCCCTCGACCCGGACGACCGCCTCCCTGACCCCGCCGAGGTCGGTCTCGGCGAGGTCCAGGATCTCCAGGCGCCAGCCCTGCAGCTCGGCGTAGCGGCGGTACATGCGCAGGAGATCCGCGGCGAACAGGGCGGCCTCCTCGCCGCCGGTGCCGGCGCGGATCTCGAGGATCGCGCTGCGCTCGTCGGCGATGTCCCGGGGCAGGAGCGCCACGCGCACGGCGCGCTCGAGCTGGCCCAGCCGGTCGCGCAGCGCGGCCCGCTCCTCGAGCGCCAGGGCCTTGACCTCGCTGTCGGTCGCCGGGTCGGCGAGCAGCTCCTCGAGGCCCCGGAGCTCGCGCTGCGCGGCGCGGACCGCCTCGATCCGGGCCACGACCGGCTCGAGCTCGGCCAGCTCCCTGGCCAGCCGGCCGAAACCCGCGGCGCCGGCCTGGGCGAGTGTGGCCGCGAGCTCGTCGCGGCGCGCCAGGATGGCCGAGAGCCGATCGTCGAGAGGGTTACCCGTCACGCCCGGCGAGGTGGGCCCGGACGGGCGGCCGATCAAGGGCTCTGCGCCGGGGCCGCCGGGGCCAGCCGGCTCGGCGCGAGCTCGCCGCGCCGCTCCAGGATCGGGTAGGCGACGGCGGTCAGGTGCGAGTTGATCCGCTTGAGGTCGCGGACGATGTCGAGGTGCAGGCTCGAGGTCTCGATGGAGCTCGCGAGTCCGGCGCCGAGCCGCGCCAGGTGCCGCTCGGTGGCGAGCCGCTCGGCATCGCGCGCCGCGATCTTGCGGCCGAGCAGCTCGCGCGCCAAGCCGGCGTCGCGGGCGATGAACACGTTGACCGCGAGCTTGAAGTTGTCGGCCACCATGCCGTGGAAGCGGCGGATCTCGGCGAACCCCTCGTCCGAGAAGTGCAGCCGGTGGCGGATCTTCTTGGCGGCGAGCTCCATCAGGTTCTTGTCGATGATGTCGCCGATGTGCTCGAGGTTGGTGGTGAAGCTCAGGATCTCGTAGTGACGGCCGGCCTCGTCCGGATCGAGATCCTGGCGGGTCACGGCGGTCAGGTAGATCTTGATCGCCTCGTGCAGCGCGTCGAGCACGTCGTCCTCGGCCTCGACGTCGTGCGCGAGGCGGGCGTCGTCGGTGGCGAACACCTCGATCACCCGGCCGAGCATCCGCTCGACGTGGTCGCTCATGCGCAACGCCTCGCGCGCGGCGCAGGCGAGCGCCTCGGCGGGCGTGTCGAGGGCGGCCGGGTCGAGGTGGCGCGGGCGCCGCTCCTCCTCCGGCGCGGGCCGGTCCGGGACCAGCCGCGCCAGGAGCCGGGCGATCGGAACCACGAGCGGCAGCGCGAGCAGGGCGAGGAGGAGGTTGAAGCCCAGATGGGTCTCGACCACCTGTCGGCCGGCGTCGGTCGTGAGCCACTCGAGCAGCTCGGCGATCCGGGGTGCCAGCGGCAGGAGCGCCACCGCGAGCAGGGCGCGCAGGCCGAGATTGGCGAGCACCGGGCGCCGCGCCGCCTCGGGTGCCGCGAGGGTGGCGACGAAGGCCGGCAGGCCGGCGCCGAGATTGATGCCGAGCACGAGGACGACGACCAGCCCGGCCGGCAGGTCGACCTGACCGGCGACCGCCATCAGCGCCAGGACGAGCGCCAGGCTCGAATGCGCGAGCCAGGTGGCCAGCGCGGCGGCGAGGAGCGCCAGCAGCGGGAGCTGGGCGAGCAGATCGGCGAGCGCGGTCAGCGCCTGCCCGTCGCGCAGCGGTGCCGAGCCCTCGACCACGAGACGGAGTGCCAGCAGGACGAGGCCGAGGCCGATCGCGATCCGCCCGACGTGCCGCGCGCGCGCGGCGCGGGCGAGCTGGAACAGGGCGACCCCGAAGATCAGGAGGACCGGCGCGAGCCAGCCGAGCGAGCGGGAGAGCACCACCGGCAACACGGCGCTGCCGACGTCGGCACCCAGCAGAAGGGCGATTCCACTGGCGCCGTGGAGCAGCCCGCGGCCGGCGAAGGAGGCGCCGATGAGCGCCGTGGCGGTGCCGCTCTGCAGGAGCAGGGTGACCGCCAGTCCGGCGAGGAACGCGCGGATCGGCCCGGCCGACCGCTCGCCCACGAGCCGGCGCAGATCGGCGCCGAACGCACGGGTCGTGCCGGTGCGGACCATGCGCACGCCCCAAAGGAGCAGCGCCACACCGCCAGCGATGTGCAGAGCCGGCTCCGTCGCAGGCACCTCCGGGCCCGACACCGCGGCGCCGGGCGGGCCCCGGCCACGGCGTGGGGCGCGACGCTACGGCCGGTCGGTCGCTCTGTCAAAAATTGGTCATCGCCTTGTCACGAGGACCGCACCAGCAGCCCCGCCAGGTCGGCTCGGGCGACCTCCCGCTCCGCACCGGTGTCGAGCTCGCGCAGGCGCACGATGCCGCGGGCGAGCTCGTCCTCGCCGAGCGAGAGGGCGATCCGGGCGCCCAGCCGGTCGGCGCGCTTCAGCCGCTGGCCGGGCCGACCCTTGAAGGCGAGCTCGACCTGGTGCCCGGCCCGGCGCAGGTCGCGGGCGAGCAAGAGGGCCTCGGCCTCGGCCGCCTCGCCGATCGGCACGATGGCGATCGGCCGCGGCGCCGGCGGTGCTGCGGGGAGGAGGAGCGCCAGCCGCTCGATCCCGGCGGCCCAGCCCACACCCGGCACGTCCGGACCGCCGAGCGTGGCGACGAGCCCGTCGTAGCGGCCGCCGGCCATGACCGCCCCCTGCGCGCCGAGCCGGGTGGTCGTGAACTCGAAGGCCGTGTGGGTGTAGTAGTCGAGGCCGCGCACCAGCCGCGGATTGCGCACGAAGGCGACGTCCAGCCGGGCGAGCGCCTCCTCGACCCGGGCGAAGAAGTCCCGGCTCGCCGCGTTGAGATGCTCCTCGAGGAGCGGTGCTGCGGCGATCACGGCGCGGTCGCCCTCGTCCTTGCTGTCGAGGATCCGGAGCGGATTGCGGGCGAGCCGTACCAGACTGTCGGCCGACAGCCGGTCGCGGTGCCCCTCGAGGTAGCGCACCAGGGCCTCCCGGTAGGAGGCGCGGCTCTCGGGATCACCCAGGCTGTTGAGCTCGAGGGTGGTGGCCTCTAGGACGCCGAGCTCGGCCAGGATGTGGGCGCCGGCCGCGATCACCTCGGCATCGGCCAGGGGCTCGGGCGCGCCGATGCACTCGATGCCGATCTGGTGGAACTGCCGCAGCCGGCCCTTCTGCGGCCGCTCGTAGCGGAACATCGGCCCGCAATAGAAGAGCTTCTGCGGCAGGCTCCGTGCCAGCCCGAGGGTGATCAGCGCCCGGCACACCCCGGCGGTGTTCTCGGGGCGGAGCGTGATGCTCTCGCCGCCCCGGTCGGTGAAGCTGTACATCTCCTTGGTGACGATGTCGGAGGCGTCGCCGAGCGAGCGGGCGAAGACCTCGGTGTGCTCGAAGATCGGGGTGGCGATCTCCTCGTAGCCCCATCGCTGCGCGATCTCCCGGGCGGTCTCCCCGACGCGACGGTGGCGGCGGAGCGTCTCGCCCAGGAGGTCGTGCGTGCCGCGAACCGGGCGGGCGGTCGGGGCCGTGCTCATGCGCGCGCTCCTGCCGGCGCCGGCGGAGGCTCGGGGCGCCGCGGGCGCGAGGCTGTTCCAGGAAGCCGCCACCGCGTCAAGCGTCCGGGCGGGCGAACCGTTGACCGGAGCCGCGGCCGGCCCCTAGGTAGCCGTCCGCCCCCGAGGGGCGCGCCGCAGCCACGGAGCCCGCCATGCCCACGACCACCGCCCAAGCCGTCGCCGCCGCCTCGACGACCGGTGCGCAGGTGATCGTGCAGGCCCTCCGGGACCAGGGCGTGGACCTGATCTTCGGCTATCCGGGCGGGGCGGTGCTGCCGCTCTACGATGCGCTCTTCCAGCAGGACCGCATCCGCCACGTGCTCGTCCGCCACGAGCAGGCGGCGGTGCACGCCGCGGAAGGCTACGCCCGCTCGACCGGCCGGGTCGGCGTGGTGCTGGTGACCTCGGGACCGGGTGCCACCAACACCGTCACCGGCCTCACCGACGCGCTCATGGACAGCGTGCCGATCGTCTGCCTCACGGGCCAGGTGCCGACCCACATGATCGGCAACGACGCCTTCCAGGAGGCCGACACGGTCGGCATCACGCGGCCCTGCACCAAGCACAACTATCTCGTGAAGCGGCCGGAGGACCTGGCCCGCGTCCTGCACGAGGCGTTCCACGTGGCGCGCTCGGGTCGGCCGGGCCCGGTGGTCGTCGACCTGCCCAAGAACATCCAGATGGGCAAGGCGCCCTATGTCGGCCCCGAGGCGGTCGGGGTGCGCGGCTACGCGCCGCGGCGCGACCCCGACCCGGCGCGGATCGAGCAGGCGATCGAGCTCCTCGCCGCGGCCGAGCGGCCGATCTTCTACGTGGGCGGCGGGGTGATCAATGCCGGGCCCACGGCCTGCGCCCGGCTGCGCGAGCTCGTGCGCGAGAGCGGCGTGCCGATCACCTTGACGCTCATGGGCCTCGGCGCCTTCCCGGCCTCGGACCGGCAGTTCATCGGCATGCTCGGCATGCACGGGACCTACGAGGCCAACATGGCGATGCACGACTGCGATCTGATGGTCTGCATCGGGGCGCGCTTCGACGACCGGGTGACCGGCCGGCTGGACGGCTTCTCGCCGCGCTCGAAGAAGGTCCACGTCGACATCGATCCGTCCTCGATCAACAAGAACGTCGTGGTCGACGTGCCCGTGGTGGGCGACGCCGAGCCGACCCTGACGGCGATGCTCGAGGCCTGGCGGCGGCGCGCCAACCAGGTGAGCCGGGCGCGCCTGGAGCCCTGGTGGGCGCAGATCGGCCGCTGGCAGGCGGTCGATTCGCTGCGCTTCCGGCAGAACGGCCCCTCGATCAAGCCGCAGACCGCGATCAAACGCCTCTGGGAGGCGACCCGCGAGCGCGACGTCTACGTCACCACCGACGTGGGCCAGCACCAGATGTGGGCGGCGCAGCACTTCAGGTTCGAGCAGCCGATGCGCTGGCTCACCTCGGGCGGGCTCGGGACGATGGGCTACGGCTTCCCCGCGGCACTCGGCGTGCAGCTCGCCCATCCGGGCGCCACGGTGCTCTGCATCTCCGGCGACGCCTCCTTCGTCATGAACATGCAGGAGATGTCGACCGCGATGCAGTACCGCCTGCCGGTCAAGACCTTCATCCTCAACAACAGCTACATGGGCATGGTGCGGCAGTGGCAGGACTTCTTCCACGGGCAGCGCCACGCCGAGAGCTACATGGACGCGCTGCCGGACTTCGTGAAGCTGGCGGAAGCCTTCGGCGCGGTCGGGCTCCGTGCGGGCACGATCGACGAGCTGGACGGGGTGATCGCGGCCGCGCTCGCCGCCGACCGGCCGGTGATCGCCGACATCGTGGTCGAGCGGGCCGAGAACGTCTACCCGATGATCCCGGGTGGCGCCGCGCACAACGAGATCAAGCTCAGCCCCGAGGACGACGGCGGCCACGAGGCGATCTCGGAAGAGGGCATGGTCCTGGTCTGAGCCCGGGCCGAGGGGAGCGCCCGGCGCGGCGGGCGGTCGCGCCGGTGCGGCTTGCGGTGCGCCCGGCGAGGCTCTAAGCCCGCGCCGCACCGCCGATCCGTCGAGGAGCCGATGAAGGCGAGCGAGGAGGAGCGCCGGCACACGATCGTCGTGCTCGTCGACAACGAGCCCGGCATCCTCGCCCGCGTGGTGGGCCTGTTCAGCGGCCGTGGCTACAACATCGACAGCCTGACCGTGGCCGAGGTCGACAAGGCCCGCAACCTGTCGCGCATCAACATCGTCACGACCGGCACCGAGGTGGTGATCGAGCAGATCAAGGCCCTGCTCGCCAAGCTCGTGCCGGTGCACCGGGTGCAGGACCTGACCGTCGAGGGGCCGGCGGTCGAGCGCGAGCTGGCGCTGGTCAAGGTGGTGGGCGAGCGCGAGCGGCTCTTCCAGGCGCTGCGGGTGGCCGACTTCATGCACGCCCGGCTGGTCGACAGTCGGCCGGGCAGCATGATCTTCGAGGTCACCGGCACCTCCGACGAGCTGGATGCCTTCATCGATCTGATCGAGCCCGTCGAGGTGAGCCGTGCCGGCGTCGTGGCGATCGCCCGCGGCCCGAGGGTCCTGGCGCGCGAGCGCGGGTGAGCCGGCGCCGGCCGGCCCCAGAGATCAACCAGGGGAGTGAGCAGCCATGCGCGTCTACTACGACCGGGACGCCGATCTGAACCTCGTCAAGAGCAAGAAGGTGGCCGTGGTCGGCTATGGCAGCCAGGGCTTCGGCCATTCCAACAACCTCAAGGACAGTGGCGTCCCCGAGGTCGCGGTCGCCCTCAAGCCCGGCTCGGCCACCCGCAAGAAGGTCGAGGCGGCGGGGCTGCGCTGCATGACGCCGGCCGAGGCGGCACGCTGGGCCGACATCGTCATGGTGCTGGTCCCCGACGAGCTGCAGGCCGATCTCTGGCGCGAGGAGCTCGCCCCGAACATGAAGGAAGGGGCGGCGCTCATGTTCGCGCACGGCTTCAACATCCACTTCAAGCTGATCGAGCCGCGCAAGGACCTCGACTGCCTGATGATCGCGCCCAAGGGGCCGGGCCATCTCGTGCGCTCGGAGTATGTGGGTGGCGGCGGCGTGCCCTGCCTGCTCGCGATCCACCAGGACGCCTCGGGGACGGCGCACGATCTGGGGCTGTCCTACGGGGCGGCGATCGGCGGCGGGCGGGCCGGCATCATCGAGACGACCTTCAAGGAGGAGGTCGAGACCGACCTGTTCGGCGAGCAGGTGGTGCTCTGCGGCGGGCTGTGCGCGTTGATCCAGGCCGGCTACGAGACCCTGGTGGAGGCCGGCTACGCGCCCGAGATGGCCTATTTCGAGTGCCTGCACGAGGTGAAGCTGATCGTCGATCTGATCTACGAGGGCGGGCTGGCCAACATGCGCTACTCGATCTCCAACACGGCCGAGTACGGTGACTACACCTCCGGGCCGCGGCTGATCGACGACCGCGTGAAGGCCGAGATGAAGCGGATCCTGGCCGACATCCAGACCGGCCGGTTCGCCAAGGACTGGGTGCTCGAGAACAAGGCGGGCCAGGTGAGCTTCAAGGCGATGCGGGCGCGCGCCGCGGCGCACCCGATCGAGGCGGTGGGCGAGCGCCTGCGCGCCATGATGCCCTGGATCGCCGCCAAGAAACTCGTCGACAAGGCGAAGAACTGAGTCCTCGACGCCGCGCGACCGCGGGCCCCGCCCGCGGTCGCGGCGATTTCCCTCTCAGCCGATCTCGGCCGACCGCCGCGCGCTTATCGCGCACGCCGCGATCGCCGCCACCTGATCGAGTGCCTCGCCGATCTCGGGGTCGACGGCTTCGCGCGGGACGAACGGCACGAGCGTGTGGTAGTCCGTCTTCCGCATCAAATTCGGTAGCCCGACCGTCGCGAAGAAGGTTTCGAACACCGGATCGAGGAATTCGTCGCTCGCTTTGATGTCGGGGCTCGACGGTTCCGCTCGGCGCAGGACGGCGAGCGCTCGAGCCACCTGGTCGATCGCTTCGGCCATCGCCTCGACGAACCGCGCAGCGAAGAGTGGTCCTTCTTGCGATCGGCCGAGATCCTCGGCCCAGGCGAGCAAGGTCTCGCGCTGGGCGAGGTAGTTCTCGATCTCGCGGCGACGCCAGCTCCGCTGCGCAAGGTAAGGATCGGACGGTAGAGATCTTTCCAGGCGATCGTAGATCGCGATTCCGAGAAGGTCGCTCTTCGCTTCACGCAGGGCGTGGAAATGCTCTTGCGCCTTGCGCGGCTGATTGCCGATGTAATGCACGAACGGCCGTTCGAGGGCCTCCCGGGCGGGATGGTTCGATTTTTTCGCGAACGCCGAAAGAATCGCTAGATCGGTAGCACCCTCGAGATAAAGAACCCAACCGCTTTCCTCCGCCTGGAGGTAATGCTCGAAACCGATGTCCTTGAGGGCTCGCACCAGTCGTCCGCCGCGGTCGTCGATCCGATGCGGCCGGCCCACGAACGCGATGACCGTGTCGCGATCGGCGGCTTCGTTGAGGATGACTTCGGAATGACTCGCCGCCACGACTTGGCTGCCGGTCTTCTCGGCCGTATCGGCCAGGACCTGATAGATCTGCCGTTGGCGAAGGATCTCGAGGTGCGCGTCCGGTTCGTCCAACAACAGCACCGAGCCGGGACGGGCGGCCATGTAGGACAAGAGGAGGAGCGTTTGTTGCAGACCGCGGCCGCTCGACGAGAGGTCGAGATGGACGTTGCCCCGCGTTCGGTAACCGAGCGTGATTTCTCCCCGTTCTTGGACGTATTGCGGTTCGAGAAGCGTCACCCCGAAAAGCTGGTCGATCGTGCGAACGAGAGCTTCCCAGTCCTCGGCGGATCGCTGCCGGACGAGCCAGCAGAGGTTGCGGAGCACCTCCGCGGTGCGGCCCTCGCCGATGCGGACCCCGATCGCCCCTTCGTCGAGCCGGACCTCGTTCGCCGCCAGCCCCGACATGGGCGGCAGGTAGCCGACCCGCGTCTTGGCCGCGGCCGGCGGTACGACGGACCGCTGGCCACCGTTCGCGAGCCGCGGACGACAGTAGAACGACTCCTCGTTCGCGTAGTCGAATTCGAGGTCAGCGTGCCAGGTCTTCCCCTCGGAAACGCCTTCCACGCCGATCTCGACGAGGATATTTTGTGTTTTTTGCGTATCTCCGACCTTTTTCGAACGGCGGACCCGGAGATCGCGCCAGAGGAGGATGGCGTTGGGGACCGGAACCGCGACCAGGTCCCGTCGGTTGATCGTGACCCCGGGCCTTTCTCGCGGCACTTCGCCGTGACCGCGACGTTCGACCCATTTGCGCACGCCGGCGTTCCACAGGGCGAGAGCCTGGAGGGCCGAGGTCTTGCCGGAATTGTTCGGGCCCACGAAGACGACGCTCTGGCCCAGTTCGATGTCTGTTTCCTCGAAAAGCTTGAAATTGCGGAGGACGAGACGCGTCAGCACGAAACGTCGGGCCCCTGTCCCACCACCGTCCTCACACCCCCTCCCGAAAATCGACGTGGATGTGGTTGCCGTCCGGGTCGTGGATGTTGACCTGGGTGATGCCGGTGCCGGGGGGCTCGCCCAGGCGGTAGGGTACGCCCTTGGCCTCCAGATGGGCGAGGAACGCGCGCAGGCCGGAACCCTTCAGGGCGAAGTGCTCGATCCTGGGCTCGATCGCCCGCGGCGGCTCGGCCACCTGGACGAGGTGCACGAGCGCCTGGTCGCCGCAATAGAGCCAGGCGCCGCCGAAGTCGAAGCCGGGCCGCAGCCCGGGCCGCATGCCGAGCACCTCGCCGTACCAGCGGACCATCCCCTCGAGGTTCGCGGTCCGCACGTTCACATGGTCGAAGCCGCGGATCTCCATCGCCCGCCTCCCGCTCGCCCGACCGCGCTGGCCGAAGCCCCGGCACCGGTCTACCCTCGCCCGGCTGCGATCCTAGTTCCGGGAAGCGCCGGCGACCATGCCCGTCACGATCGACCCCGCCCGCTCGCTCCTTTTGACCGACCTGTACGAGCTCGGCATGCTCGACGCCTACCGGCGCGAGGGCATGGAAGAACGGGCGAGCTTCGAATTCTTCGTCCGCAAGCTCCCGCCCTGTCGCAACTTCCTCGTGGCGGCCGGGCTCGCCCAGGTCGTCGAGTTCCTGGAGACCGCCCGGTTCACCGAGGAGGAGCTCGCCTGGCTCGCTCGCACCGGCCGCTTCGCCCCCGAGACGATCGAACGGTTGCGCGCGTTCCGCTTCACGGGCGACGTCGATGCCATGCCCGAGGGCACGGTCTTCTTCGCCGACGAGCCCGTGCTGCGCGTGACCGCCCCCTTGCCCGAGGCGCAGCTCGTCGAATCGCGGCTCATCAACCTCCTCCATTTCCAGATCCTGATCGCCTCGAAAGCCGCCCGCATGGTGCTCGCAGCACCGGGCAAGATCCTCCTGGACTTCGGGCTGCGGCGGGCGCACGGCGCCGAAGCCGGGTTGCTCGCGGCGCGCGCGTCGTACCTCGCGGGCTTCACCGGCACCGCCACCGTCCCGGCCGAAGCGCTCTTCGGCATCCCGATCTACGGGACCATGGCCCATTCCTTCGTCCAAGCCTTCGGCAGCGAACGGGAAGCCTTCACGGCCTTCGCCCGCTCGCGCCCGAGATCCCTGATCCTCCTGATCGACACCTACGACACCGAGGCAGCGGCCCGGCTCGTGGTCGAGATGGCCCCCGAGCTCGCCGCCCGCGGCACGCCGGTCGCGGGCGTACGGATCGACAGCGGCGATCTCGCCGCGCACGCCCGGGCGGTCCGGGCGATCCTCGACGCGGGCGGTCTGCGCGAGGTGAAGATCTTCGCCTCGGGTGGGCTCGACGAGCAGCTCCTCGCCCGCCACCGCGCCGAGGGCGTGCCGATCGACGGCTACGGCATCGGCACGAGCCTCACCACCTCGACCGACTGGCCGGCGCTCGACTGCGCCTACAAGCTCGTGGCGTTTGCCGGCGAGCCGCGCAGGAAGCGCAGCGAGGGCAAGGCCACCTGGCCGGGCGCCAAGCAGGTCTGGCGCCGCCGGGCGAACGGGCGGATGGAGGGTGACCGGCTGGGCCTCGCCGAGGAGCGGCAGGAGGGCGAGCCGCTTCTCGTCCCGGTCATGCGCGGTGGAAAGCGCGTCGGCCCCCTCCCCTCGCTCGCCGAAGCCCGCGCCCACTGCGCCCGCGAGCTGGCCGCGCTGCCCGAGCCGCTCCGACACTTCGAGCCGGCCGAGCCGCCCTATCCGGTCGAGCCGAGCGAGGCGCTGCGGGCGCTCGCCGCGGCCTGCGACCGGCGCCAGCGCGAGCGGGCGGGCGGCAGCCCGTGAGCGGCTCCCCGGGCGAAGGGGACGGCAATCTCGGGCCGTTGCGCGCCGCCTGGCGCGCCGGGCGGGGCCCCGCCGGCCGTGCGCTGCTCGACCGGGACGAGCGGGTCTTCCTGCGTCAGATCCTCTCGACCCCCTGCCTCGAGGCCGTGGTCGGCGCCGAGGGTCCCTGGCTCCTCACCGCCGACGGGGCCCGGATCCTCGACTTCCACGGCAACAGCGTGCACCAGCTCGGCCACGGCCACCCCGCCGTCGTCGCGGCGGTGGTGGAAGCGCTGCGCACGCTCCCCTTCTGCCCGCGCCGCTACACCAACCCCTGGGCCGTGCGGCTCGCCGAGCGTCTCGTCTCGGCGCTGCCGGGAGGTCTCGGCGCCTGGAAGTGCCTTCTGGCACCCTCGGGCTCGGTCGCGGTCGGGATCGCCTTGAAGCTCGCCCGCTACGCCACCGGCCGGCCCGGTGTCGTGGCCTTCGAGGGCAGCTTCCACGGCGCCGGGCTCGATGCCGCCTCGGTGAGCGGCGAGCCGCTCTTCCGCGACGGTCTGGGGCCGCTCCTTCCGGGCGTCCGCTTCCTGCCGCCACCGACCCGCGGTGCCTGCCGCTTCGGCTGCCGCGACGCCGCCCATACGGGCTGCACCGAGGCGCTCGAAGAGCTCCTCGCCCGCTCGCCCGAAGTGGGTGCCTTGATCGCCGAGCCGGTCCGCTGGACGACGGTGGAGCTGCCACCCGAGGGCTATTGGCAGCGGGTCCGGGCGATCTGCGACCGCTTCCGGGTCCTCTTGATCCTCGACGAGATCCCCTCGGCCCTCGCCCGCACCGGTCGGCTCTTCGCGCACGAGCCGTTCGCCGTCGTCCCGGACGTCCTCGTGCTCGGCAAGGGGCTCGGCGGCGGGGTGTGGCCGCAGGCGGCGGTCCTCGCCCGGGCCGAGCTCGATCTCGTGCCCGAGAAGGCGATCGGCCATTACACCCACGAGAAGAGCCCGGCCGGGGCGGCCGCCGCCCTCGCCACGCTCGAGGTGATCGAGCGCGAGGATCTCTGCGGCCGGGCGCGCCGGCTCGGGGCGCATCTGGTGGCCCGGCTCGAGGCGCTGCGCGACCGCCATCCGGCGATCGCCGCGGTCCGCGGCATCGGCCTCATGCTCGGCGCCGAGCTGCGCCTGCCGGACGGGTCACCCGCCGCCGCGCTCGCCGATCGAACCCTCTACGCGAGCCTCGCCCGCGGCCTCTCCTTCAAGATCGGCGCCGGCCACGTCCTCACGCTCTGCCCGCCGATCACGATCGGCGAAGCCGACCTCGATCGCGCGGTCGACATCCTCGACACGGCGCTCGCCGAGTCGGACCAGCCGCAGTGACGCCGATCACTGCGCGCCCGGGCCGGTCCTGGGAGGTTCGCTCGAGTCGGAGGAACGCCCATGCGCGACAGACCGGCACGCCGCCTCCTCCTGGTCGTCCTGGAGCCCGCCAACGACCGCCTCGCGGGCGAGGCGCGGGTCGCCCTGTTCCGGATCCGCTGGTTCCGCTCCGGCAGCATCGGACGGCCGCTCGCCAGCGCCTGACGCGCGACAGGGCCCGAGCAGGTCGCGCAGCCGGGAGTTGAGGACCTCGAGGTCGAGCGGTTTCTCGAGCACCGTGATGCCCGCTTCGAGGGCGAGTGCCGTGACCTCGGCACTCGGCGCATCGCCCGTCACGACCAGCACCCGACGGGTCGTGGCGGGATCGCGGCGCTCGAGCTCGCGCAGGAGCGTGACACCGTCCACATCGGGCATGCGGAGGTCGGTGACGATGGCATCGACGCTCTGCCGCGCCCGATGGTCGAGGGCGATGCGGCCGCTCGCCGCCGTCTCGACGGCGTAGCCCTCGCCGCGCAGCGTCTCGCCGACGAGATCCACGATCTCGGGCTCGTCGTCGACCACGAGCGCCCGGGCGCGCGGCGCGGCGCAGAGGAGCCCAGGGATGGTGCTGGGCCGGGCGCCGGCTCGGCCTCGGCCACCGGCAGGATCACCGTCATCCGCGTGCCGGCGCCGGGCGCGCTGTCGATCAGGATGCGGCCGCGGTGCGCGGTCACGATGGCGTGGCAGACGGCGAGCCCGATGCCGGTGCCCACCCCCTGCGGCTTGGTCGTGAAGAACGGCTCGAAGACCCGCTTGCGCACCTCCTCGCGCATGCCGGGGCCGTTGTCCTCGACGGTGATCGCCACCTCGCCCACACCCAGCCGGCGCGCGCGCACGGCGAGCCGGCGGGGCGGTGCCACCTGGAGGAGGGCCTGGTGGGCGTTGACCACGAGGTTGGTCAGCACCTGATGGAGCTGGTCGGCATCGCCCCACACCGGAGGCAGGTCGGCCGGCAGGTCGCGCTCGATGGCGACGCCCGCGGTGCGGAGCTGGTAGGCGGCCAGCTCGAGCGCCCCCTCGACCGCCTGCTCGGCGCGCACCACACCCCAGGAGGGCGGCTTCTGCCGGGCCATGGCGAGGAAGGTCTTGACGATCCGCGCGCAGCGCTCGGCCGCGGTGTGGATCCGCTCGGCGCGGCTGCGGGTGCCCGGATCGTGCGCCTGCTCGCGCAACAGGCTCGCATGCCCGACCACGACCGAGAGCGGGTTGTTGAGCTCGTGCGCGACGCCGGCCAGGAGCGTGCCGAGCGCCGAGAGCTTCTCGGTCTGGTGCAGCGCCTCGCGCTGGCGACGGATCTCGGCCTCCGCCGTCTTGAGCTCGCTCACGTCGCGGACGCTCGTCACCACGCAGACCTGGCCGTCGTAGAGCATCGGCCGCGCGTCGTAGATCACCGGGAAGCTGCGCCCCTCGTGTCGCGCATGACGAGCTCGCGGTTGTCGAAGGAGCGGCCAGCCTCGATGGTGGCGAAGATCTCCTCGCGAACGCGCGGGTCCTCGTAGAGGTCGGCGCGGTCGAAATCGCCCATCAGCCGCGCCGGATCGAGCCGGAAGGTCGCGTAGAAGGCGCGGTTGGCGGACAGCACGCTGCGGTCGGCGAGACGGGTGATGACGAGCGGGATCGGATGCAGCTCGGCGATCGTGCGGAAGCGCTGCTCGCTCGCCTCGAGCTCGGCCTGCGCGTGCTTCTGCGCGGTGGTGTCGACCGCGAAGCCGCCCACGCCCACGACCCTGCCGGCCGCGTCCTTGATCGGGAAGCGGATCACCGTCGCCCAGGCGTAGGCCTCGAGGCTCGGCTGGTGCTCCTCGACGACCATCGGCTCGCCCGTGCGCAGGACGGTCGCGATGTCGGCGAGGATCGCCGGCGCCTCCTCCGGCGGGAAGAAGTCGTGGGCGGTCCGGCCGATCGCCTCCGCGGCCGGCCGGCCGAGGATCCTGCCCATCTCCGGGTTGCACATCAGGTAGCGGCCTTCGGGGTCCTCCAGGCACATCGCGACCGGTGCGTGCGCCATGAAGGCGGCGAGCCGGGCCTCGCTCGCGCGCAGCGCCTCCTCGGTGCGCCGCAGCTCGCTGATGTCGGCGATGGCGCCGAGCGCCGCCGGCTCGCCGCCATAGTCCATGAGCCGGACCGAGAGCATGGCGTCGAACTCGCTGCCGTCGGCCCGCTTCAGCCGCACCTCGACCGCCTCGACGAAGCCCTCGGCAGCCACCCGCCGGGCGATCCGCTCGCGCTCGGCGACGTCCACCCAGATCAGGCCGTGGTCGAGCTCGCCACCCGGCACGCCGAGGTCGAAGACGGCGCGGGCGCGGCTGTTGGCGAACAGGATCGCGCGCCGGGCGAGTGCGGTGATCACCACCGGCATCGGCACGCTCTCGGCGATCGCACGGAAGCGCTGCTCGCTGTCCTTGAGCCGGGCCGGCGCCTCACGCTCGTCGGTCACGTCGCGGCCGACCGACTGGTACTCGAGCAGTCGGCCGTCCTGGTCGTAGAGGGCGCGGTCGACCCAGGCCTCGATCGCCGGGGAACCGTCCGCGCGTTCCGGCCATCTCGTAGGCCACGGTCGGCCGCTCCGGCGTGAGGCCGGCGAGCTGGGTGCGGAACTGGACCTGCTGCTCCTCGCTCATGAGGTCGAGGAGGGAGGTGCCGAGCAGCGCCTCGCGCGGCCGGCCGAGCTGACGGGTGTAGGCCTCGTTGACGAAGGTGATGGTGAGGTCGGGGTCGAATCTGCTGATGAACTCGACCTGGTCGTCGACGATCGAGCGGAAGCGCTCGCCGGCCGCCTTGATCGCCGCCTCCTGCTCGCGCGCCGCGGTGATGTCGGTGAGCAGCAGGATCCGACCGCCACCGGCCATGCGCCGCTCGCGTACCCGCATCCAGCGCCCGTCGGCCAGGCGGTGCTCGTGGTCGGCCGAGGCGAGCAGCTTGAGGGCGAGCCGCCGCTTCAGGAAGTCCGCCCCCATCTCGGGGTGGTAGATCGGACCGAGCGGCCGTGCCCGCTCGACCCAGCGGTCGATCGACTGGCCGAGCTCGAGGGTCAGGCGGTAGGGCTCGGCGAGGAGGTCGGGATAGTGCCGGTTGTGGTAGACCAGCCGCTCCTCGGCGTCGAAGATCGCAAGGCCGTCCGGCATCGCCTCGCTGGCGGCGGCGAAGCGCGCCTCGCTGGCGGCGAGCCGGTCGTGATCGGCGCGCGCCGCCCGGATCAGCGGCTGGAGCGCGCGGTCGCGGAGCAGCCAGTGCTGGCCGCCCAGGACGACGGCCAGGAGGACGAGCACCGCGGCGGCACCGCCCGGGGTGCCCGTCAGCGGCCCGAGCGCCACGAGGGCGGCCACCAGCAGCAGCCCGCCGGTCGCCACGATGCCGAGCTGGCGCACGCCGAGCCGTGCGACCTCGCGCTCGCCCATCCGCGTCCCTCCGTGGCGCGCCGGCCGGCCGACCCACGGCGGAGCCGGGGCCGGAGCTTCGGGCACCGGCTGCACGCGACCAGCCGGCGCAGCGCCCGTCAAGCGGTCGGCCGGATCGAGCAGCGCGGCCACCGCGTCAGTACCCCCGCCGCGGCTCCCGTCCCGACCGCAGGGCGTCGCGCAGCTCGGCGCGCGAGAGGCCGAGGTCGTTCAGCAGGCGCTCGTCGAGCTCGGCCAGCGCCAGCCGGCGGACCGCCGGTCGCGCCCCGGCGAGGCGGCCGAGCGGCAGCCACACCCGACCGACACGACGCAGCAGCGACATCGCCAGCACGCTCACGACGGCTCTCCCACGGCCCGCACGGCCGCACCCCGGGATGCAGGTTGGGCCGGCCATGTTTCGGTCCGATCCCGTGGCGCGGCACGGCGTTGCCATCCGGCCGCCGCGGCGCGAGCATGCCTCCGCCGGCACCGCGGCCGGCCGGAGCCGGAGGCGATGGCGGAACTCCTGGTGGTGGACGACGAGCCGGACCTGCGCGAGCTCGTCGCCGAGGTGCTCGAGGCCGGCGGCCACCGCGTCACCGCCGTGGCGGACGCGGCGGCGTTCCGCGCGCGCGTCGCGCAGGCCCGCCCGGACCTCGCGGTGATCGACGTCAACATGCCGGGCGAGGACGGGATCGCGCTCGCGCGCTGGACCCGCGAGCATGTCGGCTGCGGCATCGTCGTGCTGACCGCCGCCGGCAGCGTGCTCGACCGGGTGATCGGGCTCGAGATCGGCGCCGACGACTATGTCGTGAAGCCGTTCGAGCCGGCCGAGCTCCTCGCCCGGGTGACCGCCGTGCTGCGCCGGCGGGCGCCGCCTCCGCCCCTGCCGCCGGGGACCGTCCGGCTGGGCGATCGGCTCTACGAGACGGCCACCGGGCGCCTGCTCGGACCCGACGGCGGCGAGCTGGGCCGGCTGAGCGCGACCGAGCGCGACCTGCTTGCCGCCTTCCTCGCCCACCCCGGCCGCGTGCTGTCGCGCGACGACCTCCTCGATCTGGCACCGGCGCGCGGCGGCGAGCCCTTCGACCGCAGCATCGACAACCGCATCACCCGGCTGCGCCGCAAGATCGAGACGGACCCGGCGCATCCCGAGCTGATCAAGACCGTGCGCGGCGGCGGCTACCTGTTCCGCGCCGCGGACGAGCCGCACTGAGGCGGGCCTTCAGGCGGCGCCGCGCGCGCCGCCCACCACCACGAGCCGGCCGAGCGCCGGCTCGACCGCGAGCGGCGGGTGGCGTGCCCATTCGAGCCGCACGAGGCGGACGCCCGGGGCCGGCTCGCTGGTGGCGAGCGGCACGCCCGCCTCGCGGGCGCGGTGCTCGAGGAGGGCGAGCTCGGCCGGGTTGCGCACCGCCCCCGCCTCGACCCGCTCGAGATCGAGCAGCAGCCCCGCGCCGCCGCGCCGCAGGCGGACCCGCAGGCTGCCCACACCTTCGGGACCGGCGAGCGCCGCCAGGAGCCCGTCGAGCAGCTCGCCCAGCCGCACGGCGTCGCCGCTCACCGGCGGCAGCGCCGGCGCCAGCCCGGCGAAGAGGGTCGTGCCGCCGCGCCGCAGCCGCTCGAGCCGCTCCTCGACCAGCCGATCGACCGTCACCGGGCGCGGCGGGACCGGCCGGCGGGGCAGGACGAGCGGGGCGATCGCCCGGGTGCAGCGCTCGGCGGCCCGGCGCAGCTCCTCGGCGCGCTCGCGGGTGGCCGGATCGGGCGCCAGCTCGTGCAGCAGCAGCGCCTGCCGGGCGACCTGCGCCAGCGCCTCGCCGACCTCCTGGACCATCCCGGCGAGGCGCGGCCCGGCGCGCGCCGGCAGCGCCGCCAGCGCACCACCCGTCGGCGGCACCGGCGGCACGAGGAGCATCGTACCACCACCCGCCAGGCGGAGCTCGCGGGCGCCGGGCTCGGCGAGGAGGGCCGGGCGCAGCGCCGGGTCGAGCAGGGCTCCGGGCCGCAGCCGCTCGCCCGGCCCGCCGGCGACACGCTCGCGCAGGGCGCCGTTGACGAGCAGCAGCCGGCCGTCGGGGTCGAGCAGGGCCACCCCCTCGCCGACCGCCTCGAGG
>JBBIIE010000051.1:0-19789 GCA_037446605.1 Geminicoccaceae bacterium
CCAGTGACAGCTCGCCCTTGCACCAGCGGACCGGTGTCGACCAGCACGAGGTCGAACCGCTCGCGCGCCGCGGCGAGGAGCCGGCCGAGCCCGTCGGCACCGAGGAGCCGGGTCGGCTGGCCGGCACGCTGGCTGCCGGGCAGGACGACGAGGCCGCTGCGCGCGTCGACCCGAAGCGCGGTCTCGAGCGTGCACTCGCCGCGCAGCAGCTCGGCCAGCCCGGGCCGCGGCTCGGGTCCGAGCACCTCGCGCACGCGCGGCCGGCGCAGATCGGCGTCCACGAGCAGGGTCCTGAGCCCCTCGCCGGCGGCCAGCCGGCCGAGGCAGAGGGCGAGTGTGGTCTTGCCCTCGCCCGGCAGGCAGGAGGTCACGAGCACGACCCGACCGCGGCCGGCGGCGGGCCGGCCGAGCAGGCTCGCGAGGACCGCCCGGACACCCTCGGCGATCCGTCCGGTGGGGCGGTCGAGGAGGTGCGCCTCGGGCGGGCCGGCGGAGCGCGCCGGCAGCCTCGGGAGCACCGCGAGCGGGGTGAGGCCGAGCGCCTCGCGCAGGTCCTCGGCGGTGCGGAAGCCCTTGTCGGCGAGCTCGGCCAGGTAGGCCGCGAGCAGGGCCACGAGGAGCGACACCGTGAGGGCCACCGAGAGCACGAGGCGTGGCCGCGGGAAGGACGGGGAGGTCGGCGGCACGGCCTCGGAGATCACGCGCGCATCGGGACGCTGCCCGGCCTCGCCCTGGGCGCTGCGCTCGACCTGGCCGAGATAGGACTCGTACAGCCGGCGGCTGATCTCGGCCCGCTGCTCCAGCGCCTTCAGCTCCTGATCGGCCCGGTCGACCTCGGCCGAGCGCGCCTTGACGCGGTCGAGCTCGCGCTGGAGGGCCTGCTCGCGCGCGCGGGCGACCTGCACCAGCCCCTCCTGCTCGCGCAGGAGCGCGGCCTGCTCGGTCTCGATCCGCGCCTCGAGCTCGGCGACCTCGCGCCGGGCGTCGATGATGCGCGGGTGGCGGTCGCCGTACTCGGCCTTGAGCTCGGCCTCGCGGCGCAGGCTCTGCGCCTTGAGGGCGCTCAGGTTCTGCAGGAGCGTGGAGGAACCGAGATCCTCGCCGGGTGCTACCGGTTCGCCGCGCCGGATCGCCTCGCGCAGCCGGGCGATCCGGGCCTCCTTGGCGGTCCGCTCGAGCGTCGCCGCGACCAGCTCGCGCTCGAGCTGGACCAGCCGCTCGCCGTCGCGCCCGCCGCCGGCGGCGAGCCCGCGCTCGCGGAACGCGTTCAGGGCCGCGAGATCGGCCTCGTGCTGCGCCTTGGCGGCGGCGAGCCGCTCGGCCAGCCAGTCGGCGCTGCGCTGGGCGCTGTCGACCTTGCTCGCGAGCTGCGCCAACAGATAGTGCTCGGCCACGGCGTTGGCGATCCGCGCGGCCTTGTCGGGCTCGGCCGATCTGAAGCCGATGGCGATGACGTAGGTCTTGCCCTCGCGCGCGACCACGAGCCGCTCCAGGAACCGGTCGACCAGCTCGCCGACCGGATCCTCGCCCGTATCGAGCGGATCGGTCAGGGCATCGGCCGCGGGAGCGCCGGCGAGCCGCTCCCAGGCGGTCGCGAGGAAGCGCCCGGGCGAGGGCAGGGGCGCGCGGAACTCGGGATCCTCGATCAATCGCAAGTTGAGGACGATGTCACGTGCCAGCGAGCGCGAGGCCAGGATCCGGGCCTGGCTGTCGACCATCGCACTGTCGAGCGCGCCGCCGGCGAGCCCGGGCGGGTCGCCCGGACGGCTCCGGTCGGGGTCGATCAGGACCAGCGCACGGGCCTCGTAGGTGCGCGGCACGAGGCCGAGCAGGCCCAGGCTCAGGCCGCAGCCGAGCAGGCAGACGAGGACGATCAAACCGAGCCGGCGGCGCAGCGCCGCCAGCAGGTCGAGGAGCGAGGGCTCGCGCCGCGGCGGCGGACGCGCGCTCACGGCAGCGGCACCCGCGGGCGCGGCGGTGCCGGGCGGCCGCCCTGGAGCTCGAGCCCGGGTGCGAGCCAGTCGAGCGCGAAGATCGGGTTGCCGCCGAGCAGGGTCACGCGCAGCCGCTCGGCCGGGGTGAGCGGCCGGCCGTCCTGGACCGGGAGGTCGGCCGCGGCGCCGGGCTCCGCCGTCACGGCCGCCGCGGGCGGATCGGCGGCCGGTGCGCCGGCGCGCGGCGCGAGCCCGAGTGCAGCCGGCAGCAGCGCCGCCAGGGCGATCGACGAACGGCTCGGGAAGGAGCGGTGATCCGACACCGTTTCCTACTCGAAGTTGAACGTCACTCACTCTATACCCCAAAAGTTGACAAATCCTCAACGGCCCATCGCCCCGGCGGCGGCGCGCGGATCCGACCAGGGCCAGCGCCCCCGATCGTCGGCCACGGCGCGTCGGGTGGGGCCGCCCGGATCGAGCCAGAGGGCGAGCCCGCCGCTGCGCGCGAGCGCGCGTGGACCGATCAGCTCGGCGGGGCCGTCCGGGCAGCGCTCGGGGCCGAGCCGCGCGATCACGAGTCCGGGTCCCGGACAGGCTTCGAGCAGCGCGTCCAGCCGCCGCGCGAGCACCACCCGGGTGCCGCCGCGCAGGAGTGCGCAGCCGGCGCGGTCGCAGTCGAGCCCCGCCTCGGCCGGCTCCTCGGAGATCGCCTCCTCCGGCCAGCCGCCGAGCGCGCGCGCGAGTGCCGCGGTCGCCTGATCGTCCGCCTCGAACGCGAGGACGCGGGGGCCCTCGGGCGTGCGCACGGCGACCTGCGCGAGCCAGGGCGTCACCACGAGATCCGGCGGGCGGTGGAGCAGCACCACGCCGAGCGCCAGGAGGATCGGGCCCAGACCCGCCCAGCGCCAGGCGCGGCGCCAGAGCGCCAGCCAGAGCCCGCCCGCCCAGACCAGGGCGAGTGCCGCGGCCGGCCAGGCCGGCACGGCGAGCGCGGCACCCGGCAGGTCGGCGGCCAGCCGGGCCGTGGCGAGCAGCAGCTCGACGCCCGCGCCCATGAGCGCCACCGCCGGCCGGTCGAGCTCGAACGGCACGAGCAGGAGCGCCAGGAGCCCGGCCGGCATGATCCAGAAGGTGGTGAGCGGCACCGCCACGAGGTTCGAGAGCACGCCCCAGCTCGCCACCGTCTGGAAGTGGAAGGCCGCGAGCGGGGTGGTCGCGAGGCTCGCCACCAGGGTCGTGGCGGCGACGCCCAGGGCGTAGCGGCCGATCGACCCGAGCGGCCCGGGGCGCGCGGTCCCGCCGCGTCGGCCGAGCCGCTCCCAGACCGCGACCAGCGCCAGCACGGCGGCGAAGGAGAGCTGGAACGAGGCGCCGAGCACCACCTCCGGCTGCAGCAGCAGCACCAGCGCCGCGGCCATGGCGAGCAGGCGGATCGAGAACGGGTCGCGGCCGACGAGGATCGCCAGGAGTGCCACCGCGACCATGAGGAAGGAGCGCTGGGTCGGCACCGAGGCGCCCGAGACGAGCAGGTAGAAGGCGGCGCCCAGCAGCGCCACGACCGCCGCCGGCTTGCGCGCCGGGATCCGCCCGGCGAGCGGTGGGACGAGCGCCAGGAGCCAGCGCGCGGCGAGGAACAGGGTGCCCGCCACGAGCGACATGTGCAGCCCCGAGATGGACAGGAGATGGGCCAGCCCCGAGACCTGGAAGTCGCGCCAGAGCTCGGCGTCGAGGCCGGCCCGGGCACCCGTCACGAGGGCGGCCGCGACCGCCCCGGCCGGGCCCGGCAGCGGCTCGGTGAAGCGCTCGGAGAGGGTGGCGCGCAGCCGTGCCACGGCGAGCTCGGCCGGTGCCTCGGCCGGCGGCTCCAGGAGCTGCGGCCGGCCGAGCGCCCAGCCCAGACCGCCCAGTCCCTCGAACCAGGCGTGCCGGGCGTGGTCGAAGCCGCCCGGGACGACCGGGCCGCGCGGCGGCTGCAGCACCGCCTTGAGGCGGATCCGCGCCCCGACCTCGAGCCCCTCCGTTCCGTGCCGCACGGCGACCCGCACCGACCGCGGGGTCGCCGCCGCCGGCAGCCGCTCGACGGCCAGCCGATCGAGCACGATCCGCACCCCGGCGCGGCGCGGCTCGAGCTCGACGATCCGCCCCTCGAGCGTCCAGGTGCCGGCGCGCGGCAGGACCGGTGCCGCGACCGTGGCCAGCCGCAGCCCGGCGGCGAGGAACCCGGCCGCCACGGCCGCGACGGCGGCGAGCGCCAGGCCCTGGAGCGGCCGTTCGGTGATCGAGCGGGCCGCGAGCAGCGCGGCACCCAGGCCGGTCAGGCCGGCGACCGCATGGGCCGCGGCCGGCGGGGGGCCGGGCAGCGCGAAGAGGAGCAGGATCCCGAGCGCGATGCCGACGGGGAGCCAGAGCGGCCAGCGGTCCGCCTCGGCGAGGAGGGCGCGCCCGAGGAGCCCAACGGGCCGCCACAGCAGGTCGCGCAGCCGCCCCCGGGCGGGTCCTGCGGAGACGGGCTGGCGCACCGCGGCGTGCATGCGACCCCCGAGCCGTGCTACGGACCGGCCGCGCACTGTCCCCCGAGACGCCGGGTTTTTCAACCATGAGTGTAATTGTCCGGTTTGCGCCCTCGCCTACGGGCTATCTGCACATCGGTGGGGCGCGGACCGCGCTGTTCAACTGGCTGTTCGCCCGGCACCATGGCGGACGCTACCTCCTGCGCATCGAGGACACCGACCGGGCGCGCTCGACCGAGGCCGCGATCCGGGCGATCCTGGACGGCCTCGCCTGGCTCGGGCTCGACCCGGACGAGCGGCCCGTCTTCCAGTCGACCCGCCTCGAGCGGCACCGCGAGGTGGCGCTGCGGCTCTTGGCCGAGGGGCGCGCCTATCGCTGCTGGGCCACACCCGAGGAGCTCGAGGCGATGCGCGAGCAGGCGCGCGCCGAAGGTCGGCCGATGCGTTACGACGGCCGCTGGCGCGACCGCGACCCGGCCCGGGCACCGGCGGGCGTGGCGCCGGTGATCCGCCTGAAGGCCCCGCAAGAGGGCGAGACGGTCGTCGAGGACCTCGTCCAGGGGACGATCCGGGTCGCCAACGAGCAGCTCGACGACATGGTCCTGCTGCGCTCGGACGGGACGCCGACCTACATGCTCTCGGTGGTGGTCGACGACATCGACATGGCGATCACGCACGTGATCCGTGGCCACGACCACCTCACCAACACCTTCCGCCAGAAGCAGCTCTACGATGCGATCGGGGCGGCCTGCCCGGCCTTCGCGCACATCCCGCTGATCCACGGGCCCGATGGTGCCAAGCTCTCCAAGCGGCACGGCGCGCTCTCGGTCACCGAGTACCGCGAGATGGGCTTCCTGCCCGAGGCGATGCGCAGCTACCTGCTCCGCCTTGGCTGGTCGCACGGCGACCGGGAGCTGCTCACGACCGAGGAGGCGGTGGCGCTGTTCGATCTCGCGGGCGTGGGTCGCTCGCCGAGCCGCTTCGACATGGCCAAGCTGTTGAACGTCAACGCCCATTTCCTGCGGCAGCGGAGCGACGCCGAGCTCGTCGATCGCCTGGCCCCGTTCCTGGCGAAGGAGGGGCTCGCGGTCGCGGGCGAGGGGGCGCGGCGGCTCGCGGCCGGGATGGCGGGGCTCAAGGCACGCGCCCGCACCCTGGTCGAGCTGGCGCGCGGCGCCGCCTTCTATCTGCGCCCGCGCCCGCTGCCGCTGGCACCGGAGGCGGCGGCCCGGCTCGATGCCGAAGCGCGCGCGCTGCTCGCGGGCGTGCGGCCGGTGCTGGCCGGCACCGAGCCGTTCGACGAGCCGACCCTCGAGGCGGCCTGCCGCGCGCACGCCGAGCGCGCCGGCGTCAGGTTCGCGAGCCTCGCGCAGGCGCTGCGCGTGGCGCTCACCGGCTCGACCGTGTCGCCGGGGCTGTTCGAGGTCGTGGTGGTGCTCGGCCGGGCCGAGGTGGACGGCCGGCTCGAGGATGCCGCGATGGGTCGCAACCCGGTTCTGCCCGCGGCGAATTGAAGGGACCCCGGCCGGTCGCTATGGTCCGCCGGCCGGGCTTTGCTGCAGATGCGAAGGACGGCCCAGCCAGGAGGACGCGGCGATGACCGACGCCAGGAGCCCCTCGAGCGCGCGGCTCGCGATGCCCGACGGGCAGACGGTCGAGCTGCCGGTCCTGCCGGGCACCGAGGGCCCGCCGGTGCTCGACGTCCGCAGGCTCTACGGCGCCACCGGCGTGTTCACCTACGATCCGGGCTACACCTCGACCGCGAGCTGCGAATCGAAGATCACCTACATCGACGGCGATCAGGGGATCCTGCTGCACCGCGGCTACCGGATCGAGGAGCTGGCCGCCCGCTGCTCCTATCTCGAGGTCTGCTACCTCCTTTTGGAGGGCGAGCTGCCGACCTCGGCCCAGCTCGCCAAGTTCGTGCACGACATCACCTACCACACCATGGTGCACGAGCAGATCAGCTATCTCTTCCGCGGCTTCCGGCGCGATTCGCACCCGATGGCGGTGATGATCGGGGTGATCGGCGCCCTTTCCGCCTTCTACTACGAGGATCTCGACGTCGACGATCCGCACGCCCGGATGATCGTCACGCACCGACTGATCGCCAAGGTACCGACGATCGCCGCCATGGCGTACAAGTATTCGATCGGCCAGCCCTTCGTCTATCCCCGCAACGATCTCGACTACGCGGCCAACTTCCTGAACATGCTGTTCGCGGTACCGTGCGAGCCCTACCGCGTCAACCCGGTGCTGGCGCGGGCGCTCGACAAGATCTTCATCCTGCACGCCGACCACGAGCAGAACGCCTCGACCTCGACGGTACGGCTGGTGGGTTCGACCGGGGCCAGTCCCTATGCCGCGATCGCGGCCGGGATCGCGGCCCTCTGGGGCCCGGCGCACGGTGGCGCCAACGAGGCCGTGCTCGGCATGCTCAAGCAGATCGGCTCGGTCGCCAACATCAAGTCCTTCCTCGAGAAGGTGAAGGACAAGGACGCGCACGTGCGTCTGATGGGCTTCGGCCACCGCGTCTACAAGAACTACGATCCCCGCGCTGCCGTCCTCAAGGACAGCGCCGCCGAGGTGTTGGCCGAGCTCGGCCACCGGAACAACCCGCTCCTCGAGATCGCCAAGGAGCTCGAGAAGATCGCCCTCGAGGACGAGTATTTCGTGAAGCGGAAGCTGTTCCCGAACGTCGACTTCTACTCGGGGATCATCCTGGAGGCGATGGGGATCCCGACCCGCATGTTCACGGCGATCTTCGCGCTGGCGCGGACCGTCGGGTGGATCGCGCAGTGGAACGAGATGATCCAGGACCCGCAGCAGAAGATCGGCCGTCCGCGCCAGCTCTACACCGGGCCGGTCGAGCGGCCGTTCGTGCCGCTCGAGGCGCGCGGCTGAGGCGGCCCGCCGGGCTCAACCCGGAGCCGGGCCGCGCTCGGCCATCACCTTGGCGCTGAAGCTGCACTCCGTGGCGAGCTCGCCCGCCGCGCGCGCCCGGCCCTCGAACTTCCAGATGCCGAGCCGCTGGCGGAGCAGCACCACCTCGAGCGCGAGCGCGTCGCCGGGCCTGACCGGCCGGCGGAAGCGTGCCTCCTCGACGGTCGTGAAATAGACCGTGGTGCCGTGCGCGCCGGGCCCGAGGCTCACCACCGCGAGCACGGCTGCCGCCTGCGCCAGCGCCTCGACGATCAGCACGCCGGGCATGATCGGATCGGCCGGGAAGTGGCCCGGGAAGAACGGCTCGTTCAACGTCACGTTCTTGATTCCGACCGCGCGCCGGAAGGCCTCGACCTCGGTCAGCCGGTCGACCAGCAGCATCGGATAGCGGTGCGGGATCGCCCGCATGATGCCGGCATAGTCGACGTCCGGCAGGCGGGTGCCGACCGCAATTCCCTCGGTGCTCATGCGCGGACTCTCCCCCGACCACCCGGCGCGGCGGTACAGTGCGCCGGGCGCTCTCCTCAGTTGCCGGTCTCCGGCACCTTGACGCTCGGCAGCTTCCTGTCGAGCCGGGCCAGCACCTCCTCGGTGATGTCGATCTTGGGCGAGAACAGGAGCAGCGCCGAGGCCGGCAGCACGAGGTTGAAGCCGCGCGCCTCGGCCAGCTCGTCGACGATCTCCTTGAGCGCCTGGCGGACCTGGGCGTTGGCCGCACCGAGCGCCTCGTCGAGCTGGCGCCGCCGTTCGATGGAGGCGCGCTGCAGTGCCTGGACCGCCTCCTCGTACTCCTTGCGCCGGGCGGCGAACACCTCGGCCGCGAGCACGCCGCGCTGGCGGGCCAGATCCTTGCCGACCTCGTTCAGCCGCTGCTCCTCCTTGGCGAGCTGGTCGAGGTAGAGCTTGCGGCGCACCTCGAGCTGCTGCTGGATGCTGCGCGCGGCGCGCGAGTCGCGCATGATCCGCTGATGGTCGACCACGGCCGCGACGGTGGCGGGCAGCGGCTGTGCGGCGGCACGCCGGAGGGCGACCGGCGCGGACGCTGCGAGGGCGAGCAGGGCGAGGAGCCGCCTGCGTCCGCCGACCCGTCGCTCCCGCCCCATGCCGCCCCCGGGCCCGGGCTCAGAACCGGGTGCCGAAGGACAGGCGGAAGGTCTCGGTCTCGTCCTCGTCCTCCTTGCGGATCGCGAAGCCGAGGTCGATGGCGAGCGGCCCGAGCGGCGACAGCCACGACATGCCGACGCCGACCGAGGCGCGCAGGTCACCGCTGTCGGCGATCTGCGGGTCGTCGATGTCGATCTCGGTGAGCGTGCCGACGTCGAGGAAGGTGCGGCCGAAGATGCGCAGCTCCTTGGGCAGCCCCAACGGGAAGCGGAGTTCGGCCGTGCCGATGTAGTAGACGTTGCCGCCGAGCGCGTCGTCGGTCCGGCGGTCGCGCGGGCCGATGCCGGCGAAGCTGAAGCCGCGGAAGCTCGAGCCACCCTTGAAGAAGCGCTCGGAGAGGGTGACGTCCTCGCCGGCGAAGCCGACGATGTGCCCGGCCGAGGCGGCGAGGTTGAGGACCCAGTCGGGGGCGAAGGCGTAGTACCAGTCGGCGAAGCCCTCGTGGCGCAGGTAGCGGCTGTCGCCGCCGAGCCCGGCGATCTCCTGGTCGAGCCGCAGGAGATAGCCCTCGGAGGGCAGGAAGCGCTGGTCGCGGCGATCGTAGGTGAGGCTGTGGCCGATGGCCGAGGTCCAGCGCGCGCCCTCCTCGTCGCGGATGAAGGGCGAGGCGTCGTCGTCGACGTCCTGGATCTGCGTGCGCTTCAGGCTGTAGCGCACGCCGTGCCGCAGATCCTCGGTCAAGGCGTAGTTGCCGCGCAGCGTGCCACCGGTCACCGTCTCGTCGAAGTTGCTCTCGCTCTGGAAGTCGGTCTTGGTGCGGAAGATGTCGAAGCCGGCGGCGAACTCGCGGTCGAGGAACCAGGGCTCGGTGAAGCTGAACTGGATGTTCTGCCGCCGAGCCGAGAGGGTGAAGTTCGCGGTGACGTCCTGACCGCGGCCGAGGAGGTTGCGCTCGCGGAAGCGGACGTCACCCAGTGGCCCGTCCGAGGTCGAGTAGCCGGCGCCGAACGAGAGCTCGCCCGTGGACCGCTCGCTGACCCGGACCTTGACGACCGTGCGGTCGGGCGCGCTGCCGGGCTCGTTGCGCACGTCGACCGTCTCGAAGAAGCCGAGATTGATGATCCGCTGGCGCGAGCGGCGCAGGAGGGCGGCGTTGAACGCGTCGCCCTCGGCCAGCCGGATCTCGCGGCGGATCACCGAATCGAGGGTGCGCAGGTTGCCCGAGATGTCGATCCGCTCGACATAGACCCGCGGCCCCTCGCGCACGTCGAAGGTGACGTCGACCGTGCGCTCCTCCCGGTTCTTGCGCTGCACCAGGTCGATCTGGGTGAAGGCGTAGCCGAGCGAGCCGAGCTGGTCGGTCAGCCGCTGCACCGTGGCCTCGAGCTGGTCGGCGTTGAACACCGTGCCCTCGCGCGCCTGCAGGCTGGCGGCGAGCTGCTCGGGCGCGAGGTCGGGCACGCGGCTCTGGATGTCGATCTTGCCGAACTTGTAGACCGGCCCCTCGTCGAGCGTGAAGGTGATGTAGAACTCGCGCCCGTCCGGCGTCAGCTCCGCCACCGCCGACACCACCTGGAAGTCGGCGAAGCCGCGGGCGTTGTAGAACCGGCGCAAGAGCTCCTGGTCGAACTGCAGGCGCTCGGGGTCGTAGGTGTCGTCGGCGGTGAACAGCCGCCACCAGGCCGCCTCGACCGTCTGGATCACGCCGCGCAGCGTGCTGTCCGCGAACGCCTCGTTGCCGACGAAGCTGATGCCGCCGACCTTGGTGACCGGGCCCTCGTCGATCTCGAACACGAGGTCGACGCGGTTCTGCTCGAGCTGGATGATCTTGGGCTCGACCCTGGCCGAGAAGCGGCCGCTGCGCCGGTAGAGGTCGAGGATCCGGGTCACCGCCTCCTGCACCCGGGCGCGGGTGAAGACGAGGCGCGGCCGGATGCCGACCTCGGCCTCGAGGGCGGCGTCCTCGATCGCCCGGTTGCCCTCGAAGGCGACCCGGTTGACGATCGGGTTCTCGACCACCTCGACCACCAGCCGGTCGCCGTCGCGGCGCATCCGGACGTCCTCGAACAGACCGGTGGCGAACAGGTTCTTGAGCGAGGCGTCGAGCGCCGCGGCGCTGAACGGGTCACCGCGGCGGAGCTGGAGGTAGCTCTCGATCGTCGCCCGCTCGACGCGCTGGTTGCCGGAGATCACCACCTCGCGGATCCGCACGCCCTCCTGGGCCGCGACCGGTGGCGGCGCGAGCGCCAGGAGCGCCGCCGCCAGCGCCACGCCGCCGAGGGGACGTCGCCAGCTCTTGGGCATCCTCAGGTCCTTCTCGTTGGGGCAAGCGGGGAACCCGGAGCGCGGGTGGCCTCAGGAGATCAACCCGGTGATGAGCTCGACGATCTTGAGATGCACGAGGTCGTTCCAGGTGGCGAACAGCATCAGGCTCAAGACCATGGCGAGCCCGAAGCGGAAGGCGATCTCCTGGCTGCGCTCGGTCAGCGGCCGGCCGCGCGCCGCCTCGACCGCGTAGAGCGCCAGATGCCCGCCGTCCAGCATCGGGATCGGGAACAGGTTGATGAGCCCGAGGTTGATCGACAGCACCGCGGTGAACCAGATCGCCGGCACGACCCCGTCCCTGGCGATCTCGCCCGACATCTGCGCGATCCGGAGCGGCCCGCCGAGCTCCTGCGTGCCGCGCGCGCCGATGATCATCTCGAACAGGCCCTTGAGCGTGCCGGCGATCATCCGTCCGGTCTCGGCCACGGCCTCGACCATCGCCTCGACCGGGCCCGCCCGGCGGAACTCGACGCCGGCCCGGCTGACGCCGATCAGCCCGATGCGGTGCACCCCGCCGAAGCGGTCCCTGAGCTCGCTCAGCCCGGGCGTCACGGTGACCTCGATCGGGCTGCCGGCGCGCAGCACGGTGAAGGCGAGCGGCTGCGCCGGGCTCGCGCGGACGATCGCCTGCAGCTCCTCGAAGCTCTCGATGGCACGGCCGTCGACCGCGGTGACCCGGTCGCCGGGCAGGAGGCCGGCCGCCGCCGCCGGGCTGTCGGGTTGCACCTGGCCGATCTCGGCCGGCGTGAAGGGTCGGCCGCTGACGACGAACAGGACGGCCAGGAGCAGCACGGCGAACAGGAGGTTGGCGAGCGGACCGGCCGCCACCACGGCGGCGCGGCGGCCGACACTCTGCGCCGGGAAGCTCTCCGGATCGCCCGCCGCCCGCACGTCCGCCGTGGTGCTCGTGGCATCCGCGTCGCCGAGCATCTTGACGAACCCGCCGAGCGGCACGGCCGCGAACTTCCAGCGCGTGCCGCGTCGGTCGGTCACGCCGAAGAGCTCGGGCCCGAAGCCGATCGAGAACACCTCGACGCGCACGCCGCAGGCCCGCGCCACGCGGTAGTGGCCGTACTCGTGCACGAACACCACGATCGACAGGATGATCAGGAAGGGGATCAGGTACTGGCCGACCAGCCCGACGAGGTCCATCACGCCTCCACCTCACCGACCGCGTGGCGGGACGCCCGCGATCACCGCCTGGGCCCGGTGCCGCGCCTCGCCATCGCAGGCGAGCACCTCCTCGAGGGTCCCGGTCGGGGCGTCCGGCAGGCTCTCGAGCACGCTCTCGACGGTGCGCACGATGTCGAGGAAGCCGATGCGTCCCGCGAGGAACGAAGCGACCGCGACCTCGTTGGCGGCGTTGAGGATAGTAGGGGCCGCTCCACCCTGCCGCAAGGCGCGGCGCGCCAGCTCGAGTGCCCGGAACCGGCCGGGATCGGGCGGGGCGAAGTCGAGCCGGGCGGCCGCCACGAGGTCGAGCCGTGGTGCCCCGGTCGCGAGCCGGCCCGGCCAACCCAGCGTATGCGCGATCGGGATCCGCATGTCCGGCGCGCCGAGCTGGGCCAGCAGCGAGCCGTCGCGGAAGGCGACCAGGCTGTGCACGATCGACTGCGGGTGGATCACCACCTCGATCGAGGACTCCGGCAGGCCGAACAGGCGGTGTGCCTCGATGATCTCGAGGCCCTTGTTCATCATGGTGGCGCTGTCGACGCTGATCTTCGCACCCATCGACCAGTTCGGATGCGCCACCGCGCGCTCCGGCGTGGCGGCCGCCATCTCCTCGAGCGAGGCCGTGCGGAACGGCCCGCCCGAGGCGGTCAGGATCAGCCGCTCGACCGCCTCGATCGGGCTGCCGGCGAGCGCCTGGAAGATCGCGTTGTGCTCGGAATCGACCGGCAGCAGGACCGCTCCCGAGCGGCGCGCCGTCTCCAGCACGAGCGGGCCGGCCGAGACCAGCGGCTCCTTGTTGGCGATCGCCACGATGGCGCCGCGCCCGAGCGCCGCGAGCGTCGGGGCGAGACCTGCCACGCCCACGATCCCGGCCATCACCCACTCGGCCGGCCGCGCCGCCGCCTCGATCAGGGCCGCCGGGCCGGCCGCCGCCTCGACCCCGCTGCCGGCGAGGGCATCCGCGAGCTCGTCGTAGGCCCGCGGGTCGGCCACCACCGCGAGCCGGGCGCGGTGCGCCCGCGCCAGCGCCGCGAGTGCCCGGGCGTTGCGCGCCGCGGTCAGCGCCTCGACCCGGTGGAGCTCGGGCCGCTCGGCCACCAGCGCGAGCGTGCTCCGCCCGATCGAGCCCGTGGCGCCCAGGACCGTGATCGAGCGCGGCCGTTCGGGCGAGGGCGGTGGCGGTGGCGCCCTCATGCCAACACGGCCAGGAGGAGGCCGAGTGCGACCGTGGCGGCGAGCAGCCCGTCGATCCGGTCGAGGATGCCGCCGTGGCCGGGCAGGAGGGTGCCGCTGTCCTTCATCCCGGCCGCCCGCTTGAGCCAGGATTCGAGCAGGTCGCCCGCCTGGGCGACGAGCGCCAGGCCGGCCGCCAGGAGCCCGGCCGGCAGCACCGGCCAGCCGAGCGCGATCCCGCCGGCCGCGCCCACCAGGGCCGCGCCGAGCACGCCACCCGCGAGCCCGGCCCAGGTCTTGCCGGGGCTGATCGACGGCGCGAGGCGGGCGCCGCCGATCGTCCGGCCGGCGGCGTAGGCGGCCGTGTCGGTGGTCGCCACCACCGCCATGAGCCACAGCACGACGCCTGTGCCGAAGCGTGGGTCCTCGCGCAGCCACACCAGCACCGCGCAGGGGACGGCCAGATAGAGCACGCCGAGCGCCACCCGGTGCGGGGAGGCGTCGGGAACCAGCGCCGCGAGCGCGCCTGCGAGCGGCGTGCCGAGGAGGAGCACCGGCAGCGCCACCGCACCCGCCCCGGCGGCGATCGCCACCACGGCCACGCCACCGACCGCCAGCGGTGCGCCCGCGAGCAGGAGGCGGGCGAAGGGCCCGGCTGCGGGTGCCAGCCGCGCCCACTCGCGCGCCGCCAGCGCGAGGCCGGCCAGCAGCAGGGCCACGAGCCACCAGCCGCCGGCGAGCACGGCGCCGATCGCCACGCTCGTGAGCAGTGCTCCCGTGGCCAGACGGTTGGCCAGCGCCGGATCGCCGCGCTCAGCCGGCGCGGGCGCCATAGCGCCGCTCGCGGCGGGCGAATTCGGCGAGCGCCGAGGCGAGATGTTCCTCGGAGAAATCCGGCCAGCCGATCGGCAGGAAGACGAGCTCGGTGTAGGCGAGCTGCCAGAGGAGGAAGTTGGAGATCCGCTGCTCGCCACTCGTGCGGATCAACAGGTCCGGGTCGGGCATGTCCGCGGCGTAGAGCGCGCTCGCGAACAGGCTCTCGTCGATCGCCGCGGGGTCCAGCCGTCGGTCGCGCACCGCCTCGGCGATCGCGCGCGCGGCGCGGACGATCTCCTGGCGGCCGCCATAGTCGAGGGCGATCACCAGATCCATCCGCCGGTTGCGCGCGGTGCGCTCCTCGGCCTTGGCGATGAGCTCGACGATCCCGGGATCGAGCCTGGAGCGCTCGCCGATCACCCGCAGCCGGACCTGGTTCTCGTCGAGCGCGTCGACCTCGCGCCTGAGATAGAAGCGCAGGAGCTTCATGAGCTCGCCGACCTCGCCGATCGGCCGGCGCCAGTTCTCGCTCGAGAAGGCGTAGAGGGTGAGGTAGCGGACGCCGTGGCGGACCGCGGCCTCGACCGCGCGGCGCACCGCCTGCGCGCCCTGGCGGTGGCCGGCCACCGGCGGCAGGCCGCGGGCCCGCGCCCAGCGGCGGTTGCCGTCCATGATGATCGCGACGTGGACGGGGAGTGCGCCGGCCGCCGTTTCCGGCGGGCGCGCCTCGACGGCGGCGAGCGCGCTCATCAGACCTGCCGGATGTCCTTTTCTTTCTGCTCGAGCAGCTTGTTGATCGCCTCCACGTGCCGGTCGGTGAGCTTCTGGATCTCGTCGCTCATCCGCTTGTAGTCCTCGTCGGACAGATGGCTGTCCTTGTCGGCGCGCTTGAGCTGGTTGAGCCCCTCGTGGCGCAGGTTGCGCACGGCGACCCGCGCCTGCTCGGCGTATTTGTGCGCCGCCTTGACCAGCTCCTGGCGCCGCTCCTGGGTGAGCTCGGGCAGCGGCACCCGGAGCGTCTGCCCCTCGCTCACCGGGTTGAGGCCGAGGCCGGCGCTGCGGATCGCCTTGTCGACCGCCTTGACCAGGGCCCGGTCCCAGACGTTGACGACGAGCATCCGCGGCTCCGGCACGGTGATCGAGGCGACCTCCTTCAAGGCCATGTGCCCGCCATAGGCCTCGACCTGGACCGGCTCCAGGAGGTTCGGGCTCGCCCGGCCGGTGCGCAGGCCCTGCAGCTCCCTGCGCAGGGCCTCCACGGCCCCGTCCATCCGCCGGAGCAGCTCCTTGAGGTCGGGTGCGGCGGCGCTCATGCAGCCTCCTCCGTGATGATCGTGTGCGGCCCCTCGCCGCGGAGCACCCGGGCGAAGGAGTCCGGTGCCTGCACCGAGAAGACGACGATCGGGATGCGGCTCTCCCGCGCGAGCGCGATCGCCGAGGCGTCCATGACCTTGAGGTCCTGAGCCAGGACCTCGAGGTAGCTCAGCTTGTCGTAGCGCCGCGCCGTCGGGTCACGCTTGGGGTCGGCGGAGTAGACCCCGTCGACCTGGGTGCCCTTGAGGATGCAGTGGCAGCCCGTCTCGGCCGCCCGCAGCGCCGCCGCGGTGTCGGTGGTGAAGAAGGGGTTGCCGGTGCCGGCGGCGAAGATGACGATCCGCCCCTTCTCGAGATGGCGGACGGCGCGGCGGCGGATGTAGGGCTCGCACACCGCGCTCATCGGGATCGCCGACATGACCCGGGTGGGGATTCCGGTCTGCTGCTCGATCACGCTCTGCACGGCGAGCGCGTTGATGACCGTGCCCAGCATGCCCATGTAGTCGGCGGTCGCGCGCTCGACCCCGGCGGCGGCGAGCGTGCTGCCGCGCACCATGTTGCCGCCGCCGATCACCATGCAGATCTGCACGCCCATGGCGTGCACCGCCGCCACGTCGGCGGCCAGCCGGCGCAGCACGCTGCGGTCGTGGCCGTACTCGCGCTCGCCCAGCAGCGCCTCGCCCGACATCTTGAGGAGCACGCGGCGGAAGCGGGGTGCCCCGGCCGCCGTCACGGCCTCGCCCTCGGCCATCGCCGCGCGCTCCCCCGCGCTCAGGACCGGGTCAACTTGGCGACCTCGGCGGCCAGATCGCTGCTCTCCTTCTCGATCCCCTCGCCGAGCTGCAGGCGCACGAAGCCCGCCACGGTGATCGGCGCCCCGGCCGCCTCGGCGGCCGCCGCGACCACCTCCTTGACCCGCTTGTCCGGGTCGACGACGAAGGCCTGCTCGAGCAGCACCGCCTCCTCGTAGAACTTGCGCAGCCGGCCCTCGACCATCTTCTCGATGATCGGTTCGGGCTTGCCCGAGGCGCGCGCCTGCTCGGCGAAGATCGCCCGCTCGCGCTGGACGACCGCCGGATCGAGCGCCGCGGTGTCGACCGCCTGCGGGTTGGCCGCCGCCACGTGCATGGCGAGCTGCCTGCCGAGCTCGGCGAGTGCCGCCGGGGGAGCCTCGGAGGCGAGGCCCACGAGCACGCCGAGCTTGCCGAGCCCGACCGCCGCCTGGTTGTGCACGTAGCCGGCCACGAGGCCCTCGGGCACCTCGAGGAAGGCGGTCCGCCGGAGGCTCAGGTTCTCGCCGATCACGGCGATCGCCTGGGTGATCTCGTCGGCCACCGTCCGTCCGCTCGCCGAGACGACCATCCTCTTGAGCGCCTCGACGTCGCCCCGGGCCCCCGGGGCGAGCCCGGCGATGTGCCGCACGAGCTGCTGGAAGGTCTCGTTGCGGGCGACGAAGTCGGTCTCCGAGTTGACCTCGACGAGTGCTCCCATCGTGCCCTCGAGGCGCAGCCCGATCAGGCCCTCGGCGGCGACCCGGCCGGCCTTCTTGGCGGCCGCGGCCAGACCCTTCTTCCGGAGCCAGTCGGTTGCCGCCTCGAGGTCGCCCTTGGTCTCCTCGAGCGCCCGCTTGCAGTCCATCATGCCGGCGCCGGTGAGCTCGCGCAGCTGCTTGACCAGGGAGGGGGTGATCGCGCTCATGCTCGAACCGCTCTCGCTCGTTCCTGTCGGGCCGGACGCCCCGGGGCGCCCGCGGCCACTGGTTCAGTGCGCCCGGGCCTCGTGGCCGGGCTGCTCCGCGGGCGCCATCGCCTCGTCGGGCAGCAGTTCCTCGACCGGCTCCTCGATGGCGCCGATGTCGACGCCGCTCGAGACCATCTCGGCCTGGATGCCGTCGAGCACCGCACCGACCGCGAGATCGCAGTAGAGGTGGATCGCCCGGCTGGCGTCGTCGTTGCCCGGGATCGGGAAGCGGATGCCGCGCGGGTCGCTGTTGGAATCGCAGATCGCCACCACCGGGATGCCGATCTTGTTGGCCTCCTGGATGGCGATCGCCTCCTTGAGGGTGTCGACCACGAACAGCACGTCGGGCAGCCCGCCCATGTCCTTGATGCCGCCCAGCGCCCGCTCCAGCTTGTCGCGCTCGCGCTGCAGGTCGAGGAGCTCCTTCTTGGTCCGGCCGGCGGCCTGCTCGGCGGTCTGCGCCTCGAGCGCGCGCAGGCGGCGGATCGACTGGCTGATCGTCTTCCAGTTGGTCAGCATGCCGCCGAGCCAGCGGTGGTTGACGTAGTACTGGCCCGACCGGCGCGCGGCCTCGGCGATCGGCTCCTGCGCCTGGCGCTTGGTGCCGACGAACAGCACCCGGCCGCCGCCCGCCACCGTATCGCGCAGCGCCATCAGCGCCCGGTGCAGCATCGGCACGGTCTGGGTGAGGTCGATGATGTGGACACCGTTCCTGACGCCGTAGATGTACGGCGCCATGCGCGGGTTCCAGCGCCGCGTCTGGTGACCGAAATGCACGCCGGCCTCGAGGAGCTGGCGCATGGTGAAGGTCGGGAAGGCCATGGCCCAGGGGTCCGTGTTTTCCGGTTGGTCCGCCGCGGGTGAGCACCCGACCGCGGCCGGGCACCGGAAACGGGGCGCGCGCAAGCGTGCCCGCACCCGCGTGTGAGGTCGCGCGCTATCTACAGGCGGCCCGCCCGCGTGACAAGCGTCGCCGATGCCACCGGTAGAGGAGCGGCGCCACAATTCCCTCGTAGACGAACCCGGCGAGCCCACGGACACCCGGCAGGCGGACGGCGCGGGCGAGCGGTCGCCAGCCGGGCAGCCGCTCCCAGAGGGCGGCGAAGGCCTCGACGCCGGCGAGCAGCCGGCCGCCCTCGACCAGATGTAGCCGACGCGCGGCGCGGTCGGCATCGAGCCCGAATGCGGCGAGCTCCGCCTCGCCCCGGCTCGCATCCAGGAAGTCGAGCGCCACGCCGCGGCGCGCCGCGAGGCGGCGGTAGCCTGCGATCTCGCGCGCGCAGATCGGGCAGCTCCCGTTGTAGACCACGACCGGCGCCGCGGCCGGGTCCTGGCGTGCGCTCAAGGGTGCCGCTCCAGGCGGAACGCCGGCCGGCGGTCGGGATGCGTCGTCACCACCGCGACCGGCAGCACCCGCCTGGGGCCCACGAGCTCGAGGCGGTGGCGGGCGAGCAGCGTGGCGAGCACGGTCGCCGCCTCGACCAGCGCGAACTGGGCGCCGATGCAGACCCTGGGCCCGATGCCGAAGGGCAGGTAGGCGAAGCGGTCGACCGGCGGCGCCCCGGGCAGGAAGCGGCTGGGATCGAACCGGTCCGGCTCGGCCCAGAGCCGGCGGTGGCGGTGCAGCACCCAGGGGGCGACCACGACGAGGTCGCCCGGCTCCAGCCGGTGCCCCGCCACCTCGTCCGGCTCCCTGGCCTCGCGGACGATCGTGAAGGCCGGCGGGTAGAGCCGGAGCGCCTCGTGCACCACCGCGCGGCCGAGCGGCAGGGCGGCGGCATCGGCCGTGCGCCCGCCCGCCGCCGCCTCGGCCGCCACCGCCTCCTGGACCTCGGGCGCCAGCGCCAGGAGGTAGCACGACCAGAAGAGTGCCAGCGCCGTGGTCTCGTGGCCGGCGATCAGGAAGGTCGCGAACTGGTCCAGGAGCTCCTGCTCGGAGAAGCCGCGTCCGGTTTCCGGATCGCGGGCGCCCGCGAGCGCGTCGAACAGATCGCGCGGCGGCGTCTCGATCCCGCGCGCGCGGCGTTCGGCGAGGATTTCGGCCAGAAGCGCGAACCAGGAGCGGCCGAAGCGGCGGCGCCGGAACTCGGCCGGCGTGGGCCAGCCCCGCGGCAGCGCCAGATCGAGCGGGGAGGGGCGGGCCAGGCGCGTGCCGTACTCGTCGAGATGGGCCCGCAGGGCGCGGGCGTGCGGCTCGAGCGACTGCGAGAACAGCGCCTCGCCGGCGATCTCCAGGGCGAGGCCCTGGAACAGCGCCAGGAGGTCGACGATCCGCCGGCCCTCGGCGGCGAGCCGGTCGAGCGCCGCGGCGGTACGTCGCGCCGCGATCGCCGCCACGAGGCCGAGGCTGCGGGGCGCGAAGGCAGGTGCCGCGGTCCGCCTCTGGAAGCGCCAGGCCTCGCCCTCGGCCAGGAACAGCCCGTCGCCGATCATCGGGTGGAGGATGCGGAGGGTGGCGGGCGTGCGGCCGTAGGCGCCGGCATTGTCGACGAGCACCCGGCGGATCGCACCGGGCTCGTTCAGGAGCAGGCTCCGCCGGCCGAGGAAGGGCCCGGCCAGCACCGGCTCCTCGTAGGCCGGGGCACCCCAGGAGGCGAGCGCGTTGCGGCGCAGTTGCAGGAGCGTGCGCCACTGCGGCCGCGGCACCGGCAGGGGCCTGGGCCGCGGCGGGGCCACCGGCGCCGACGCCAGGGCGCCGGCCCACCCGGGCCCGGGATGCTGTGCGTGCGTGCCGGCCATGCTCTCTCCCCGGGATCT
>JBBIIE010000052.1:0-19718 GCA_037446605.1 Geminicoccaceae bacterium
CGGGCGAAGGCCGAGCCGGCCGGGACCGCGGCCAGCCGGCCACGCAGCTCGCTCACCCCGAGCGCCGCATCGAGCGCCGCGTAGACCCGCGCCGCGGCGAGCGCGTCGACCTCGCCGAGCGCGCCGCATACCGCCGGGTCGAGGGCGATGCGCGCGGCATCCCCGGCGAGCGGCAGGAACGGCAGGCCGGCGGCACGCCGGGCGAGGTCGGGCTCGAGCCCGGCCGCGCGGAGCCGCTCGGCCGCGGCGGCGAGCCGGGCGGCGGGCTCCTCGGGCAGCACCTCCTCGAGCCGCCCGGCCACCGCCTCGACCAGCGGCCGGTAGGCGCCGACGATCTCGCGGATGACGAGCGGCCGCTTCATGTTGGCGAGCAGCCAGCGGGTCCCGTCGACGAGCACGCGGCGTACCGCGACGAGCAGCTCCAGCTGGACCGCGGCCGGAACCGGCGGGGCCAGCCGCTCGATCTCGGCGCCGAGCGCCAGGAGGCCGAAGGCGTCGCGCGCCACCACGAAGCCGAGCGCGATGTCCTCGAGGCCGGCGCCGGTCAGGTCCTCGACCTCGCTCGCGAACACCTCGAGACCGCGGTTGACGAGGCTGTTGGCGAGGCGGGTGGCGACGATCTCGCGGCGCAGCCGGTGGCCGGCGATGGCCGCCGCGAACCGCCGGCGCAGCGGCCGCGGGAAGTACCTGGCGAGATCGGCGGCGAAGTAGGCCCGATCGGGCAGGCCGCTCGCGAGCAGGTCCTCGTAGAGGCTCATCTTGGCGTGCGCGAGCAGCACCGCCCGCTCCGGCCGGGTGAGGCCCTGGCCGGCCTCGCGGCGGCGTGCCAGCTCCGCATCGTCGGGCAGCCGCTCGAGCTCGCGGTCGAGCCGGCCGCGCCGCTCGAGCTTGCGGATCAGCCGGGCCTGCGCGTCCAGGAGCTCCACGCCGAGCGCCTCGCCGGTGCTGAGGGCCAGGTTCTGCAGCACGTTGTCGCGCAGCACGAGCTCGGCCACCTCCGCGGTCATGGCCTTCAGAAGATCGTCGCGCTGGCGCAGCGTCAGCTCGCCCTCGTCGACCACCCGGCCGAGCAGGATCTTGATGTTGACCTCGTGGTCGGAGCAGTCGACCCCGGCCGAGTTGTCGATGAAGTCGGTGCCGATGCGGCCGCCGCGGCGGGCGAAGGCGATCCGCGCCCGCTGGGTGAAGCCGAGATTGCCGCCCTCGACGACCACCCGGCAGCGGAGATCCTCGGCGTCGACCCGGATGGCGTCGGATGCCCGGTCGGCGGCCTCGGCGTGGCTCTCGGCGCGCGCCTTGACGAAGGTGCCGATGCCACCGTTCCACAACAGTTCGACCGGCGCGCGGAGGATCGCCTTGACGAGCTCGACGGGGGTGAGCGCCTCGACCTCCGGGGCGAGGCCGAGCGCACGCCGCGCCTCGGGTGCGAGCGGCACGCTCTTGGCGGTGCGCGGCCACACCCCGCCGCCCGGGCTCATCACCGCCCGGTCGTAGTCGTCCCAGGAGGAGCGCGGCAGGGCGAACAGGCGCTGGCGCTCGCGGAAGCTCGCCGCCGGGTCGGGATCCGGGTCGACGAAGACGTGGCGGTGGTCGAAGGCGGCGACGAGGCGGATGCGGTCGGACAGCAGCATGCCGTTGCCGAAGACGTCGCCCGACATGTCGCCGATGCCGACGCAGGTGAAGGGGTCGCGGTCGGGGTCGAGGCCGAGTTCGCGGAAGTGGCGGCGGAGCGATTCCCAGGCACCCCGTGCGGTGATGCCCATGGCCTTGTGGTCGTAGCCGGCCGACCCGCCCGAGGCGAAGGCGTCGTCGAGCCAGAAGCCGTAGGCCCGGGCCACCGCGTTGGCGGTGTCGGAGAAGGTCGCGGTCCCCTTGTCGGCGGCGACCACGAGGTAGGGATCGTCGTCGTCGTGGCGGACCAGGTCCGGCGGCGGCACCACCTCCTCGCCGCGCCGGTTGTCGGTGAGGTCGAGCAGCCCCATGAGCAGCGTGCGGTAGCAGCGCACGCCCTCCTCCTGGAGCGCCTGGCGGTCTCCCCCCGCCGGCGGGCGCTTGACCACGAAGCCGCCCTTGGCGCCGACCGGGACGATGACCGCGTTCTTGACCATCTGGGCCTTCATGAGGCCCAGGATCTCGGTGCGGAAGTCCTCGCGCCGGTCGGACCAGCGGATGCCGCCGCGGGCGACCTTGCCGCCACGCAGATGCACCGCCTCCATCCACGGCGCGCAGACGAAGATCTCGAAGGCCGGCCGTGGCTTCGGCATGCCCGGCACGCGCGCCGGATCGAGCTTGATCGAGAGATGGCCCTTGGGCGCGCCGGTGGCCGGGTCGCACTGGAACCAGTTGGTCCGCGTGGTGGCGCGGATCATCTCGAGGAACGCGCGCAGGATGCGGTCCTCGTCGAGCGAGGCGACCCGGTCGAGGGCGGCCGCGAGCTCGGCCTCGAGCCGCTCGACCAAGGCCGCGCGGCCCTCAAGCCGCGGGTCGTGGCGGGCCCGGAACAGCTGCACGAGGCGCTCGGCCGGCTCGGCGTTGGCGACCAGCACGCTCTCGATGTAGCTCTGGCTGAACGGCACCCCGAGCTGCAGCCAGTACTTGCAGTAGGTGCGCAGGATCGCCACCTCGCGCGCCTCGAGCCCGCGCGCCAGGACCAGGCGGTTGAAGCGGTCGTTCTCGACCCGCCCGGTGTAGACGTCGAGGAAGGCGGCCTCGAACACGGTGCGGACCGCATCGACGTCGATCTCGCCCTCGACCACCGGTCGGGCGCCGAAGTCGTGCACGGCGAAGCGGCGCCCGTCGGCGTCCTGCAGCAGCGCCGGCTCCTCGGAGAGGACCTCGAGGCCGAGGCTCTCGAGGATCGGCAGGGCCTGGGCGAGCGGCAGCGGACCGTCGGGTCTGATCACCTTGACCCGCACGAGCTCGCGGTCCTCGAGGCGGCGGTGGAGGCGGACCGCGAGCGGGCCGATCTCGCCGCGCGCCAGCCGGTCGACCGCGCGCAGGTCGGGCACCGCGGCCCTGGCCGGCACGCTCTCCCGGTAGGCCGCCGGGAAGCCCTGGCCGTACAGCCGGAACAGGCGGTTGCCCTCCTCCTCGCCGAGCTCGCGCACGAGGGCCGCGGCCAGGAGCTCGCTCCAGCTCTGCGCCGCCTCGGCCACGAGCCGCTCGAGGCGGGCCGGATCGAGGTTCGCGGGCAGGCCCGCGGGGGTGCGCACGGTGAGCAGGATGCGGGCCAGGCGGGATTCCGAGAGCAGCGCCTGGAACTCGCTCTCGGCACCGCCGAGCGCCTCCTCGAGAAGGCGCTGGATGCGCTCGCGCAGACTCGTGTTGTACTGCTCGCGCGGCACGAACAGGAGGCAGGAGACGAACCGCCCGAACGGGTCCGGGCGGACGAACATGCGGACCCGGGCGCGGTCCTGGAGGTGCAGGATCTCGAGCGCCGTGGCGTAGAGCTGCTCGCGGTCCATCTGCAGCAGCTCGTCGCGCGGGAAGGTCTCGAGGATGTGCGCGAGCGCCTTGGCGGCGTGCCCGCCGGCCGGCAGCCCGGCACGCGCCGTCACCGCCTCGACCTTCTCGCGCAGGAGCGGGATCTGGCGCGGGCTCTGGCTGTAGGCGGCCGAGGTCAGAAGGCCCAGGAAGCGGTGCTCGCCCACCACGCGGCCCTGCGCGTCGTAGCGCTTGACACCCACGAAATCGAGCCATGTGGGCCGGTGCACGGTGGAGCGGCTGTTGGCCTTGGTGAGGGTCAACGGTGCTTCGGCCGCCATCGCCCGCTCGCGCAGCGCCTCGGGCAGGGCGGCGAAGCTCGCCGAACGCGCCGCCTCGCGGTGCCGGGCGAGGATGCCGAGCGCGCTTCCCGCCTCGCGCACGAGCTGCGGCCCGTCGGCGTCGCGCACGAGACCGTAGGTGGCGGCACCGAGCAGCACGAAATGGTCGTCGGCGAGCCAGGCGAGGAAGGCGCGCACGCTGTCGAGCTCGGCCCGCGGCACCGCTTCCTCCGGCGGCCGGCACTCCTCGACGGCGCGCGCCAGGAGCGCGCGCATCGCCCGCCAGTCGCGCACCGCGGCGCGGACGTCGCCGAGCACGCGCAGGAGGTCGGCCTCGAGCGCGGCGAGCCGCGCGGGATCGCTCAGCCGGTCGACCTCGACGTGCATGAAGCTCTCGACGGGTTCGCCCGGGCGCCGCTCCTCCGGCACCTCGACGAGCCGTCCCGTGGCGTCGCGCACGACCGGTACCACCGGGTGCACGGTCAGGTGCACGGCGAGCCCGTGGCGGGCCAGCTCCATGCCCACGCTGTCGACCAGGAACGGCATGTCGTCGTTGACGATCTCGACGATCGTGTGGGTCGACTGCCAGCCGTGCTGGTCGAGCGCCGGATTGTAGACGCGCACCAGCGGGCTGTCCGGCGCCCGGCGCCGGCCGAAGCGGAGATGGGCTAGCGCCGCGCCGTACAGATCCAACGGGTCGACGCCCAGGAGATCCGCCGGCGGCACGCCCTCGAGCCAGCGCCGGACGAACGCCCGGGTGCTCGCCCGCTCGTCGCGGTCGACCCGCTCCTCGACGATGTGCAGCACGGTCGTCACCAGCTCGGCCGCGCGCGGCTCGATCGCCTCGCTCATCGGGCCCGTCCTCCGCGGCCGTCCCTCGCCGCCCCGGGTTAAAGCACACCGTGGTGAAGGAAGCATTACCGACCTGCCGCGACGTGGATTGCCGGGGCCGCCGACGATGTGCGATGGTTGAAGGAGGGGTCGCCGGCCTTTCGCCCGGCGGCCGAGCCGAAGGGGGGCGTCGGCATGACGAAGTGGCATCTGTCGCGGCGTGACCTGCTCGCCGGAGCCTCCGGCGCGATCCTGGCAGGTGGCCTGCTCGGCCGGGCGCGCGGCGCCCACGCCGCGGGCAAGCTCTCGGTCGGGTTCTGGGACCACTGGGTGCCCGGGGCCAACGACACGCTCACCAGGCTCTGCAAGGAGTGGGCCGAGAAGGAGAAGGTCGATCTGACGATCGACTACATCCCCTCGCAGGGCAACAAGCTCCTGTTGACGATCGCGGCCGAGGCGCAGGCCCGCTCCGGCCACGACGTCCTGGCGATGAACACCTGGCTGCCGGGCAGCCACGCCGAGCGGCTCGAGCCGGTCGACGACGTGATGAAGGAGGTGCTGGCCAAGAACGGGCCGACCAACCCGGTGGTCGAGTATCTGGGCAGGATCGACGGCCGCTGGCGGGCGGTGCCGGCGACGCCCGGCTCGCAGATGAAGGGGCCGGCCACGAGGCTCGACCTGATGAAGGAGCACGCCGGGATCGACATCCTGAAGATGTACCCGGCGGACGGCCCGGCCAATGCCGCCGAGGCCGAGAAATGGACCTGGGACGCCCTGCTGGCAGCCGCCGAGAAGTGCCAGAAGGCCGGCTTCCCCTTCGGCATCGGGCTCGGCACCACCTCCGACAACGTCGACACCTGGGGCTCGCTGTTCCAGGCCTACGGTGCCCGCCTGGTCGACGAGAAGGGCGACATCGTCGTCAAGTCGGACGCGACCCGGGCGGCGCTCGAGTTCGCGCGCCGGCTGGCCGCGTTCCTGCCGGCCGACGCGATCGCCTGGGACGACGGCTCGAACAACCGTTGGTTGATCTCGGGCAAGGGGGCGATGATCTTCAACCCGCCCTCGGCCTGGGCGGTGGCCAAGCGCGACGCGCCCCAGGTGGCCGAGAAGGTCTGGCACCATCCCGCGCCGAAGGGCCCCAGGGGCCGCTTCGGTCCCTACCTCCCCTACTATTGGGGCATCTGGGGCTTCAGCCAGAACAAGTCGGCCGCCAAGAGCCTGTTGACGCATCTCTCGCAGCGCAGCTCGGCCGAGCAGCTCGTGGCGGCCAGCCAGGGATACGACATTCCCGGCTACAACTCGTTCAACGACTTCAAGACCTGGCTCGAGGAGAGCCCGCCCAAGGGCACGCTGCGCCACTATCCGAACTCCGGCGACCAGATCCTGTCGATCGCGGCCGCCCCGGCGCCGCACAAGATCGCCGAGCAGATCTACAACCAGGCGACGATCACCAAGATGATCGCGCGCATGGTGCAGGGCGGCGAGAGCGCCGACAAGGCGATCGCCTGGGCGGAGAGCGAGCTCGAGGGCTTCATGCGCGGCTGAACCGGGAGCGCCCCCGGGCGCGAGCCGGGCGAGCGGGCCGGGAGCCCCGGCGGGAGGGCGGAGCATGGCGAAGGCTGCGGCACTCGGGGGAGCGGCCGGGGGGACGGGGGCCCTCGGCCGGAGCGGCAGCCTCGCCCGCCGCCGGGCGCGCATCGCCTTCCTGCTCTGCCTGCCCCTGATCCTGCTCGTGGCGGCGCTGGTCGTCTACCCGGCCTTCTACTCGCTGCACCTGGCGACGCTGAACAAGGGCATGAACCGGTTCGTCGGTCTCGCCAACTTCACCTTCCTGTTCAAGCGCGAGACCTTCTGGATGGTGGTCCAGCAGTCGGTGATCTTCGCGGTCGGCGCCGTGGTCTTCAAGGCGCTGATCGGCTTCGTGCTCGCGCATCTGGTGCACCGCCTGCCGGACAGGGGCCAGCGCAAGTGGCGCGGCATGCTGCTGGTCCCCTGGGTGATCCCGCCGGCCATGAGCACGCTCGTCTGGTGGTGGATGTACGAGCCCTCGTACAGCGCCCTCAACTGGCTGCTCGGCGCGGTCGGCTTCGGTGCCGTGCCGTGGTTGGGCGATCCCTACTGGGCGCGGTTCTCGGTGATCCTGGTCAACGTCTGGTACGGCGCGCCCTTCTTCATGATCATGTATCTGGCCGCGTTGAAGTCGGTTCCCGCCGAGCTCTACGAGGCGGCCGACATCGACGGTGCCAACGCCTGGCAGAAGCTGATCTTCGTCACCCTGCCCATGCTCCGCAACATCATCGCGATCACGGTGCTGTTCTCGCTGATCGTGACCTTCGCCAACTTCGACATCGTGCGGATCCTGACGGCCGGCGGGCCGCGCGACATGACGCACGTGTTCGCGACCTGGGCGTTCAAGCTGGGCATCGAATCGAACGACATCCCGCTCGGCGCCTGCGTGTCGCTGTTCATGTTCCCGATCCTGGGGGTGGCCGCGGTCTTCATCCTGCGCGACGTCCACCGGCGCTCGCGGGAGCTGGCCGGTGTCGCGGGCTGAGGCGGTGGCGGCGGCACCCGCGGCGGGCGGCGACCTGCGCCGGCAGCGGCGCTGGGCGCTCTGGAGCGCCTACTTCTTCCTCGCCCTGTTCTGTGTCTTCTTCCTCGCCCCGCCGATCTACGCCTTCGTCACCTCGCTCAAGACGAGCCAGGAGATCGCCGCCCTCGAGGGCAGCCCGTGGCTGGTGCGCGAGCCCACGCTCGCCAACTACGCGGCCCTGCTCGGCTCGTCCACCTTCCTCCGCTTCTTCTGGAACTCGGCCAAGGTGGCGGTCATCGTGGTCGGCGTGACGATGCTGATCAGCACGCTCGCAGCATTCTCCCTGGCGCGGATGCGCTTCCTCGGCTCGACCGTGCTCGCGACCGGGGTGTTCCTGACCTATCTGATCCCGGAGACCCTGCTGTTCATCCCGATGTTCCAGATCTTCACCTGGCTGCGGGACGTGACCGGGATCGAGTTCATCAATCGCTGGTGGATCCTTTGCATCGTCTATCCGACGCTCACCGTGCCGTTCTGCACCTGGATCCTGATCGGCTACTTCTCCTCGATCCCCAAGGAGCTGGACGAGGCGGCGATCGTCGACGGCGCCTCGACCCTGCAAATCCTGGTCAAGGTGTTCCTGCCGGTGGCGCTGCCCGGCCTGATCGCCGCCACGATCTTCGCGTTCACCGTGTCCTGGGCGCAGTTCCTCTACCCGTTGGCCTTCACGACCTCGATCGACCAGCTCGTCCTGCCGGTCGGGATCGTGACCAACCTGATCAAGGGCGACGTGTTCAACTGGGGACAGATCATGGCCGGCGCGCTCCTCACCGCGGCCCCGCCGGTGCTGCTCTACGCCTTCCTCATGGACTACTACATCGCCGGGCTGACCGCCGGGGCGACCAAGGGCTGAGCGACGGCGGCCTCAGCGGCCGCCGCGGAGCCCGAGGATCCGGAGCCTGAGCGCGTTCAGCTTGATGAAGCCGGCGGCGTCGCGCTGGTCGTAGACCGTGTCCTCCTCGAAGGTGGCGAACTCCTGGCGGTACAGGCTCACCGGGCTGCGGCGGCCGACCACGCTCGCCTGGCCCTTGAGGAGCTTCATGCGGACGACGCCGGTCACGTTCTCCTGGCTCTTGTCGATCAGCGCCTGGAGCATCTGCCGCTCCGGGCTGAACCAGTAGCCGTTGTAGATCAGCTCGGCGTAGCGCGGCATCAGCTCGTCCTTGAGATGCGCCGCACCCCGGTCGAGGGTCAGGCTCTCCATGGCGCGATGCGCCAACAGCAGCACGGTCCCGCCCGGGGTCTCGTAGACGCCGCGCGACTTCATGCCGACGTAGCGGTTCTCGACCAGGTCGAGCCGGCCGATGCCGTTGGCGCCCGCCAGATCGTTGAGGCGGCGCAGGAGGTTGGCGGGCGAGAGGCGCTCGCCGTCGATCGTCACCGCATCGCCCCGCTCGAAGCCGATCTCGACATGGGTCGGCTTGTCGGGGGCGTGCTCGGGGGCGATCGTTCGGGTGAACATCTCCTCGTCGGGCTCGACCCAGGGATCCTCGAGGGCGCGCCCCTCGTAGGAGATGTGCAGCAGGTTGGCGTCCGTGCTGTAGGGCGGCTCGCCGCGCTTGCCGCGCGGTATGGGGATCTGGTGCCGCTCGGCGTACTCGATCAGCCGCTCGCGCGAGCCGAGGTCCCACTCGCGCCAGGGCGCGATCACCTTGATGTGCGGGTTCAAGGCGTAGCAGGTGAGCTCGAAGCGGACCTGGTCGTTGCCCTTGCCGGTGGCGCCGTGCGCGACCGCGTCGGCCCCGACCTCGGCGGCGATCTCGATCAGCCGCTTGGCGATCAGCGGTCGGGCGATCGAGGTGCCGAGCAGGTAGGCGCCCTCGTAGAGGGTGTTGGCGCGGAACATCGGGAAGACGTAGTCGCGGACGAACTCCTCCTGGAGGTCCTCGACGAAGATCTGCGACGCCCCCATCATCTCGGCCTTGGCGCGGGCGGGCTCCAGCTCCTCGCCCTGGCCGAGGTCGGCCGTGAAGGTGACGACCTCGCAGCGATAGGTCTCCTTGAGCCAGCGGAGGATGACCGAGGTGTCGAGCCCGCCCGAGTAGGCGAGCACGACCTTGCCGACCCTGCCCTGCATCGAAGCTCCCTCGAGGCCTCGGACGCGCCGGCCACGGCCGACGCCGCTCCCCCTGCCGACCCTCAGACCTTGGTGTCGAGCGCGGCTCCGGAACCGCCGGCCGGCGTCTCGGCCGCCGCGGCCGGCTTGGCCACACCGACCAGGGCCGGGCGGAGCAGCCGGTCGGCCAGCACATAGCCGGGCTGCAGCACCTCGGCAACCGAGCCGGGAGGCAGCTCGTTGGTCGGCACCTCGAACATCGCCTGGTGCAGGCTCGGGTCGAAGCGCTCGCCGCGCTCGGGCTGGACCTTGCGCAGCTTGTGGCGGTCGAACTGGGCGAGCAGCGAGCGCTCGGTCAGCTGCACGCCCTGGACGAGGGTCTGCAGCAGCGGATCGGCGGCCTCCGCACCGGCCGGGACGGCGGCGAGCGCGCGGCGCAGGTTGTCGGCCACCTCGAGCAGGCCGCGGGCGAAGCCGGTGATCGCGTACTTGCGCGCCTCCTCGACCTCGCGATCCTTCTGGCGGCGGACGTTCTCGACCTCCGCCAGGGCCCGCATCAGCCGGTCGTTCAAGGCGGCGATCTCGGCCGCGGCGGCCGCCTCGGCGGCGGCGGGCTCGGCCGGCGGCGCGGCCGGGGCGGCCTCGGCCGGCTCCTGCATCCGATCGGTCTCCTGGCTCATCGCTCGGGCTCGCTCTCCGGTGTGCCCAACATGCGGCTCACGACGCGCGCGGTGTAGTCGACGACCGGGATCACCCGCGCATAGTCGAGACGCGTCGGGCCGATCACGCCGATCGCCCCCACGACCGTCGACCGCCGGCCGTCGCCGGCGCGGTAGGGTGCGACGATGGTCGAGCAGCCGGACAGGCCGAACAGCTCGTTCTCGCGGCCGATGAAGATCTGCACCCCGCCGGCGCGCTGGGTCGCCTCGACCAGCCGCAGCATGTTCTTCTTGGCCTCGATCATCTCGAACAGGGCGCGCACGCGCTCGAGCTCGACGAGGTTGGTGACGTCGTCGAGGAGGTGCGCCTGGCCGCGCACGAGCAGGATGCCGCCCTCGCGCTGGATGTCCTCGGCCCAGGTCGCGAGCCCGGTCGCCACGAGGCGCTGGGTCAGCTCGTCGAGCTGGGTGCGCCGCTCCTCGATCTCGACGCGGATGACCCGGCAGGCCTCCTCGAAGCTGCGGCCGGCGAGCCGCGTCGTGAGGTAGTTGCCGGCCTCCACCAGGAGCGAGGCCGGCAGGCCGACCGGCAGCTCGATGACGCGGTTTTCGACCAGCCCGTTCTCGGCCACCAGGATGACCAGCGCCCGGCCGGGCGAGAGCGGCACGAACTCGACGTGCTTGAACGGCCGCTCGCCGGCCGGCGAGGCGACGAGCCCGGCACAGCGGGAGAGCTCCGAGAGGGTCTCCGAGGCCTCGCGCAGCACCGCCTCGACGCTGCGGCCGGAGCCGGCGAGGCGGCTCTCGATCGCCCGGCGCTGCTCCTCCGGCAGCGGTGCCGATTCGAGCAGCCCGTCGACGTAGAGCCGCAGCCCGGCCTCGGTCGGCAGCCGCCCGGCCGAGGTGTGCGGCGCGAACAGCAGCCCGGCCTCCTCGAGGTCGGCCATGACGTTGCGGATGGTGGCCGGGCTCAGATGCTCGTCGAGCCGGCGCGAGAGCGTGCGCGAACCGACGGGCTCGCCCGTCTCGACATAGGCGTCCACGATCCGGCGGAAGATCTCCCGCGATCGTGCGTTGAGCTCGACGATCATGCGGTCTCGATGGGTGCGCGGTCCGCAGGCCGACGCTATGTAGGGAGGCGGGCGGGCGAGGTCAACGCGGGCGTCGTCGGCCGCCCGGCGGGAACCCGGAGGAAGCGTCGGTGCGCATCCGCGAGATCCGCGTGTTCGCGGTCGACCTGCCGCTGCTCGAGGGACGCTACGCCTGGTCGGACGGGCGCGGCGTCGAGCGGCTGGAGAGCACCGTCGTGGCGATCGGCACCGACGACGGGCTCGTGGGCATGGGCGAGGTCTGCCCGCTCGGTCCCGCCTACCTGCCCGCGAGCGCGGCCGGCGCGCGGACGGCCCTGGCCGAGCTCGGCCCGGCGCTCATCGGCCTGGACCCGTGCGCCATCGGCCGGCTGCACGAGCGCATGGCCGCGGCGCTCAAGGGCCACGCCCACGCGCGCTCGGCGGTCGACATGGCGTGCCACGACATCCAGGGCAAGGCGGCCGGACTGCCGCTCGTGGACCTGCTCGGCGGCCGCACGGCCGAGCCGGTCGAGCTCTACCGTGCGATCACCCAGGACACGCCCGAGGGCATGGCCGCCCGGGTGGCGGCGCATCGCGAGCAGGCCTATCGCCGCTTCCAGCTCAAGGTCGGCGGCGATCCGGACCTCGACATCGAGCGCATCACGGCGGTGCGCGCCGTCCTCGACCGGGGCGAGGTACTGGTGGCGGATGCCAACACCGGGTGGCTGCCGCACGAGGCGCTGCGCGTGGTGCGCGCGATCCGCGACCTGGACGTGTACATCGAGCAGCCCTGCGCGACGCTCGAGGAGTGCCTGATCGTGCGCCGGGCCACCGACCATCCGTTCGTGCTCGACGAGGTGATCGACGGCGTGCCGGCGCTCCTGCGCGCCTGGCGCCTGGGTGCGGCGGACGTCGTCAACCTCAAGCTCTCGAAGCTCGGTGGTCTGGGCCCCGCCCGCCTGGCGCGCGATCTCTGCGCCGAGCTCGGCATCGCCCTCACGATCGAGGACAGCTGGGGCGGCGACCTCGTCACGGCGGCGATCGCGCACCTGGCCCAGGCCACGCCCGCCGCGCTGCGCTTCTCCGCGACCGACTTCAACTCCTGTGTCGGCCGGTCGATCGCACCCGACGCGCCCCGCCGCGAGGCGGGCGTGCTGCGCGCACCGGCCGCTCCGGGCCTCGGCGTCACGGTCGACGAGGCGGCCCTGGGCGAGCCGCTCTTCGTGGTCCGCTGAACCCCCAGAAGGGTGGTCCGCCGAGACGATGGGGGCGGCTCGCGGCCGCCCCCTCCGTCCGTGCGCTCAGTAGTCGCCGCCGCCCCGCGGCCCGCCGTAGCCACCGCCGCCCGGGCGCGGCCCGCGCGGCCCGCGCGGCCCACCGAACCCGCCACCGGGGCCGTCGCCGCCGCGGTCGCCGAAGCCGCCGCGCGGGCCACCGCCATAGGGCCCGCCGAATCCGCCACCGCCGCCACCACCCGGCCGCGGCCCACGCGGGCCGCGCGGCCCGCCACCGGGACCGCCCGGCCCCCCGCGCTCCTCGGCCAGACGGACGGCGATGCTGCGGCCGTTCATCTGGTAGCCGTCGAGCTCGCGGATCGCCGCCTCGGCCTGTTCCGGCGTGCCCATCTCGATGAAGCCGAAGCCACGCGACTTGCCGGTCTCCCGATCGGTCGCGATCTTGGCGTAGACGACCTCACCGTGGGTGCTGAACAGGGTGGTCAGCTGCTCCACGGTCGTCGTGAAGGGGAAGTTTGCAACGAACAGCTTGCGTGACATCGACTGGGTCCAGGGCACGTTGACGACTACGGAAGACCGGCAGCCTCTCGCGAATCGATCCGACCCGAACGATCCTCGATTTCCCTGGGACCGTGGTGACGACGAACCTCGACGATGAGCGAACAGATCTCGCGCACCGGACCCAAGCAGGCCATCACGCCGCCGCTCGATGCAGGGAGGAGGTGGGAGGTAGACGTCTCGATCCTCTGCGGGCTCCAGCTTCCAACGGCAGTATAGGTCAACGCGGGAGCCCCGGCGAGGGAAAAATCCACGCCTCGGCGCCGGTCCTCAGGGGGCCCGGGCCCGGGCCGCCCCGCGCTCGCGGGCGGCCGCGCCGAAGGCCGCGAACAGGCGGCGCGAGATCGCGTCCCGGGCGACGTTCCACTCGGGGTGCCACTGCACGCCGAGCGCGAAATTGGCAGCGCCGACCACGCTCACCGCCTCGATCGTGCCGTCGGGCGCCACGGCCTCCACGCGCAGGCCGCCGGCGAGGCGGTCGATGCCCTGCGCGTGCAGCGAGTTGACGAGCAGCACGTCGGCGCCGTCGAGCAGACGGTCGAGCACGCCACCCGGCTGCACCCGGACCTCCTGGCGCGGGGCGTAGCGCTCGGCCCAGGGGCGGCTCTTGTCGGAGCGGTGGTCGGCGCGGCCCGGCACCTCGTGCAGGTACTGGTGCAGCGAGCCGCCGAGCGCCACGTTGAGCTCCTGGATGCCGCGGCAGATGGCGAACAGCGGCACGCCCCGCTCGATCGCGCGACGGATCAGCGGCAGCGTCGTGGCGTCGCGGCGCGGGTCGGCGAGGTTGCCGGCGCGCGGCGGCGGCCCGCCATAGTGGCTCGGGCAGACGTTGGAAGGGCTGCCGGTGAGCAGCACCCCGTCGAGGCGGGCGAGCAGTGCGTCGAGCGCCTCGATCGTGCCGAGCGCGGGGAGAATCACCGGGAGCGCCCCGGCGCCGACCCGAACCGCCTCGACGTAGCGGTCCAGGACCGAGTGGAAGGGGGCGTTCTCGCCCTGCTTGAGGCAGGCCGACACCCCGATCACCGGCGGATCGTCCGCCGCCGCCTCCGGCCTCCGCCGCGAGGCGTGCTCCGCGGCCCGCGGCCCGCCCCCGAGGTCCAAGGCCGCCCCTCAGGCCGCGACGGTGCCGTCGCCGGCACCGATCGCGATCTTGCGCGGCCGCGCCGCCTCCGGGACGACGCGCTCCAGGCGGATGTCGAGCAGGCCCTTGCGCAGGCTCGCGCCCACCACGCGGACATGGTCGGCGAGCTGGAAGCGGTGCTCGAACGCCCGCTGCGCGATGCCGCGGTGCAGGTACTCGACGTCCTTCTCGGGCTCGCGGATCTGGCCCTTCACCGTGAGCAGATTGTCGTGGACCGTTATGTCGAGGTCCTCCTCGCCGAAGCCGGCCACGGCCATCGTGATCCGGTACTGGTCGGCCGCCTGCTTGACGATGTTGTAGGGCGGGTAGGAGGTGTCGCGCTGCGCCTCGCGCAGCGCCGCGTCGAACAGCTTGTCGAGCCGCTCGAAGCCGATGGTCGAGCGGAACAGCGGTGTCAGATCGAGGGTGCGCATGCTCATCGTCCTCTCCCGAGCGACGGGCCGGCTCCGCGTCTCACGCCGACGGCGCGGGCGGCCCCTGGCGCGCGGCGGGCCCGAACGGCACCCGCCGCGCCACGATGTGGGCAGGGGCCCCGGCGGATCAAGGCCGTGCGCTCCCGGCCGCGGCCGCGAGGCCGGCCGGCCCGAGCCGCCGGTAGGCGGCCCCGAGCGTGGCGCCGCGGGCCAGGAGGAAACCCAGGAAGGCGAGCCACAGGCCGGTGTTGCCCAGCGCCGGCTGGAGCCCTCCGAGGAGAGCCAGGAACAGGGCCAGGGACAGCGCCATGGCGTTGCGCAGCTCGGACGCACGTGCGGCGCCGAAGAAGACGCCGTCGAGCAGGAAGGCCCAGACCGACACCACCGGCAGGGCCGCAGCCAGGGCCAGATGGTCGAGCGCCACCGCGCGTACCTCCTCGAGATCGGTGACCAGCCGGACGAGCCCGTCGCCCAGGAGCCAGAAGCCCAGGCTCGCCACGAGCGCGACGGCCACACCGTTGCGCAGGCCGGCACGGACGGCGGCCCGCACGGCCGCCGCGTCGCCGGCGCCGACGGCCTTCCCGACGAGCGCCTCGGTCGCGTGCGCGAACCCGTCGAGACCGTACGCCGAAAGCGTGAAGAATGTCTTGAGTACGCTGTTGGCGGCCAGCACCACCGGCCCCTGCCGGGTGCTGGCGGCGGCGAGCGCGAGGAAGGCCGTCTCCAGGAAGAGGCTGCGCAGGAACAGGTCGCGGTTGATGGCCAGCAGCCGCAGCAGCGGCCGGGTCGCAAGTACGCGGGTGGCATCGGGCGGTGCGCCGCCCAGCCGCCGCCAGTGCGGCCGGAGTGCCGGAACCAGGAGCCCGGCCGCCGTGATCTCGGCGAGGACGGTGGCGGCCGCCGCCCCGGCCACGCCGGCGCCGAGACCGGCGACCAGGACGAGGGTCAGGGCAGCGTTGACCAGGTTGGCCGCGAGCCCGAGGACGAGCGGCCGGCGGGCGTCCTGCAGGCCCAGGCACCAGCCGAGGCCGACGAAGCCCAGGAGGGGCGCCGGCGCGCCGAGGAGGCGGATGGTGACGTAGGCGCCGAGGCCCTCGGCCACGGCCGGATCCGGACCCAGCAACGAGCCGGCGAGGGCGAGCAGCAGGGGTGAGGCCAGGGCGAGCAGAGCGCCGGCCAGCACGGCTCCCAGGAGCCCGCGCAGGAGCACAGCCTTCGCCTCGACCGCGTCGCCGGCACCGAGTGCCTGTGCCGCGAGCGCGGTGGTCCCGGTCCGCAGGAAGCCCAGGAGGAAGTAGAGCGTGCCGACGAGGCTCGTGCCGAGGCCGACCGCGGCGAGCTCGGCCGTGCTCCCGACCCGGCCGATCACCGCGAGATCGACGAGGCCCTGGAGCGGCACCGACAGGTTGGAGAGGATCAGCGGCCAGGCCAGGGCCCAGTTGGCGCGTGCGGGGCTCACCGCGGGCCGGGCCGGGGCGCGGCGGTGCCACGGCTTCCCGGAACGGCTGCCGTCGCTAAGATGCGCGCAGGCACCCCGGGAGGCCGTGCTCCGTGCTCCGCTACGTGGCCCATCGCCTGCTCGTCATGGTGCCGACGCTGCTCGCGATCAGCCTCATTACCTTCGTCATCATCCAGCTTCCGCCGGGCGACTTCCTGTCGGCGCACCTGGCCGAGCTGCAGGCCCAGGGCGAGACCCTGCAGCAGGAGAAGATCGAGCATCTGCGCGCCCTCTACGGCCTCGATCGGCCGATGTGGCTGCAGTATCTGAGCTGGCTCTGGGGTCTCCTGCACGGCGACCTCGGCTGGTCGTTCGAGTACGACCGTCCGGTCGTCGAGGTGATCGGCGACCGGATCTTCCTCACCTTCGTCATCTCGTTCGCGACCGTGCTCTTCACCTGGCTGGTCGCGTTCCCGATCGGTGTGTACAGCGCGACGCACCAGTACAGCTGGGGTGACCACGGGCTGACGCTGCTCGGGTTCCTCGGGCTCGCCACCCCCAACTTCCTCCTGGCCCTGGTGCTGCTCTACTTCGCCAACGTCTGGTTCGGGACGTCGATCGGCGGGCTGGTCGACCCACAGTACCTCGACCAGCCGATGAGCTTCGCCAAGTTCGTCTCGGTGCTCGAGCATCTGTGGATCCCGGTGCTCATCATCGGCACCTCGGGCACCGCCGCGATGATCCGACGCCTCAGGGCCAATCTCCTGGACGAGCTGCAGCGGCCCTACGTGGTCACCGCCCGGGCCAAGGGCTGTCCGCCGGGCCGCGCCCTCGTCAAGTACCCGCTGCGCATGGCGCTCAACCCGTTCATCGCCGACATCGGGAGCCTCCTGCCCGAGCTGATCTCGGGCTCGGCCCTGGTCTCGGTGGTGCTGTCCCTGCCGACCACCGGACCGGTCCTGGTCCGCGCGCTGCAGACCCAGGACATGTACCTCGCCGGCTCGTTCCTGATGCTCGAATCGTTCCTCGTGGTGGTGGGCGTGCTGGTGTCCGACCTCCTGCTCGCCTGGCTCGACCCGCGGATCCGCTTCGGCGGCGGGCAGGCCCGGTGAGCGAGCTGCGCACCCGCGATCCGGCCCCCGACCACTGGGTCGACCGGGCGGCGTTCGATCCCGAGGAGCGCGAGGCGCTGACGCCCGAGCAGCAGCGCTTCTACACCGCCTCGCAGTGGCGGCTGATGTGGTGGCGCTTCCGCCGTCACCGGCTCGCCATGGTCTCGCTCGGGTTCCTCGTGCTCCTCTATCTGAGCACCCTCGTCACCGAGTTCCTGGCGCCGTACGGCCCGAACGCCCGCAACCCGCAGTTCATCAACGCGCCACCACAGTCGCTGCACCTGTTCCACGAGGGGCGGTTCGTGGGTCCGTTCGTGTACGGCTTCAGCTACCGGCTCGACCGAGCGACCCTGCGGCGCGAGTACGCGCCCGACCCCTCCAAGGTCCAGCCGCTGCGCTTCCTCTGCCGTGGCGAGCCCTACCGCCTGCTCGGCGTGATCCCGGCCGAACGCCGCCTCGTCTGCCCGGCCGAGCGCGGCACGCTGTTCCTGCTCGGCACCGACCGGCTCGGCCGCGACCTGCTGTCGCGCACCCTCTACGGCGCGCGCGTCTCGCTCACCGTGGGCCTGCTCGGGATCGCCGTGAGCTTCCTCCTGGGCATCACCCTGGGTGGCATCTCCGGCTACTATGGCGGCTGGATCGACAACGTCATCCAGCGCCTGATCGAGGTCATCCGCAGCTTCCCGACGATTCCGCTCTGGCTGTCGCTGTCGGCGGCGATGCCGGTCACCTGGGATCCCCTCTGGGTGTATTTCGGGATCACGATCATCCTGGGATTGATCGACTGGACCGGCCTGGCGCGCGCCGTGCGCTCCAAGATCCTGGCGCTGCGCGAGGAGGAGTTCGCCCAGGCCGCCCGGCTCATGGGGGCGCGGCCGGCGCGGATCATCGGGCGGCATCTCGTGCCCTCCTTCATGAGCCACCTGATCGCCTCCGCCACGCTGTCGATCCCGGGCATGATCCTCGGCGAGACGGCCCTCTCCTTCCTGGGCCTGGGCGTGCGCGCGCCGATGGTGAGCTGGGGCGTGCTCCTGAACGACGCGCAGAACGTCAACGTCGTGGCCCTCTACCCCTGGCTCCTGTTCCCGGTGGTGCCGGTGGTGCTCGTGGTGCTGGCCTTCAACTTCCTCGGCGACGGGCTGCGCGACGCGGCCGATCCCTATGGCGGCCACTAGCCGCGCGCGGCCGCCTCGAGGGCGCCCAGAGAGATCGCCTCGAGGGCGCGCGTGCAGCGGACGGCGTCGAACAGGGGCCCGGTCGCCACGGCGTGCGCGAGCCGGGCGCGGAGGCCGGCCAGGCGGTCCGGCTCGCGCAGGAGTTCGAGCGCGGTCGCGACATAGTCCGCGGGGGTCGAGGTGATCAGCTCGGGCAGGCCGAGCACGCCGGCGAAGCTGGCGCCGATCCGCCCATAGGCCTGCGCCCCCCGCATGGTCAGCACCGGGAGGCCGGCCAGGAGCGCGTCCATGGCCGAGGTCGCGCCGCCGAAGGCGAAGCTGTCCAGATAGAGCGCGGCCAGGCGGTGGCGGGCGAGGTGTCGGGCCCGATCGGCCAGGCGCGGCGCGAACAGGAGACGGTCGCCCGCGACGCCGCGCTCGCCAGCGGCCGCGCGCAGCGCCGCGAGCGGCCGATCGCCCGGGCCGGCCGAGAGCCAGAGGCGGGCATCGGGCCGCGCCCGCAGGATGGTGCACCAGGCATCGAGCACGGTCGCGTCGATCTTGAGCGGGTTGTTGAACGCGCAGAGCACCGGCCCGTCCTCGGGCAGGCCGCTCTCGGCGCGGCCGGGCAGCGGTCCGATCTCCTGCCGGTAGCCCGGCTGGAAGGCGTCCGGCAGCCGCAGCAGCGGTCCGTGCAGACCCTCCGGGTGGTCCTTCGGGACCATCGTGCCGTCGACCAGCGAAGCATCGAGGAACGGTGCCGGCATGCCCGAGAGGTGCATGATCCAGTGCAGCTGGACCGGCGCCGGGCGAAGCGCCAGGGCGCCCGGGCGGCCGCCGGCCAGATAGCCGCCGAGATCGATCAGGAGGTGCGGCCGATCGGCGGCGATGGCCGCCGCGACGGCCGCATCGTCCAGACCCGCGAGCTCGCGCCAATGGTCGACCGCGGCGCGCAGCCGGGCCGGGTAGGGTGGCGGATCCCGGCTCCGGTCCATGGTCGAGTAGAGCACGAGCTCGAACCGGCCGCGGTCGTGCGCCTCCAGGACCGGTGCCAGCAGGTGGCCCGTCGGATGCTCGCCGAAATTGGGGGAGAGGTAGCCGATGCGCAGCCTCCCGCCCGGGCCCGGCGGCGGGATCGGCGGCCGCGGCCGGGGATGCGGGTCGATCCGCCCGGCCAGCAGGCGGAGGAACCGCCAGCGGCGCTCGTCGGAACAGCCGGTGAACTGGAGGAGGAAGGCCAGCCGCATGCCGACGACCGGATCGAGCTCACGCGCGAGGCGCTGCAGCTCGGCCGGCTCGTCGAGCAGGGCGTGCAGCTCGGCCGCGAGCCGCTCGCGCTGCGCCACCCGCCCGAGCTGGCCGGCGAGCGAGAGGGCGGCTGCGAGCCAGGCGTCGACGGCGGCGCGGCGGCGCAGCGGGCTCGCCTCCTCGAGCACGGCCAGGGCCGCCTCGAGCCGACCCCGGCCCTGCTCGGCCGCGGCCAGGGTCACGCGGACCTCGAGATCCTCCGGCGCGAGCACCGCGGCGCGGCGCGCGCTCGCGGCCGCCGCGTCCGGCCGCCCGGCCGCGAGCTCGACGGCGGCGCGCTCGTGCCAGCTCGGCGCATGGTCCGGACGGTCGCGCAGCGCCGCCTCGAAGGCGGCCAGGGCCTCCAGCGGCCGTCCCTGGGCACGGCGCAGTACTCGGCGCTGATT
>JBBIIE010000053.1:0-19515 GCA_037446605.1 Geminicoccaceae bacterium
AATCGCCACCGTGGCGCTCGGCGCGCCCGAGGTGCTGGTGGCGGCGGCGCGCGCCGCGCTCCTGCGCTGCGATCCGGTCGGCTGCGGCGCCCGCGAGCTCAAGGACTGCCTCGCCGCCCAGCTCGCCGAGCGCGACCGGCTCGATCCGGCGATGCGCACGCTGCTCGAGCATCTGCCGCTCGTGGCGCGGGCCGATTTCGCCGGGCTGCAGCGCGTCTGTCGCCTCGAGCTCGACGACGTCAAGGAGATGATCGCCGAGATCAAGGCGCTCGATCCGCGGCCGGGCCTCTCGCACGCCCCGACCGAACCGCTCGAGGTGATCCCGGACGTCATCGTCCGACGCGCCGGCCGGGGCCACTGGCGGATCGAGCTCAACCCCGCGACCCTGCCGCGCCTCCTGGTCGATCGCGGCTACTATGCCGAGGTCAGCCGGCGCTGCGAGGAGCGGCGGGCGCGCGAGTTCCTGTCCGAGCGCTACCAGGCGGCGAGCTGGCTCGTGAAGGCGCTCGACCAGCGCGCCCGCACCGTGCTGCGCGTCACGCGCGCGATCCTGGCGCGCCAGCTGGGGTTCCTCGAGCGCGGCCCGGCCGGGCTCAGGCCGCTCGTGCTGCGCGACGTGGCCGAGGCCACCGGCCTGCACGAGAGCACGGTCAGCCGTGCCACCGCCGACAAGTACCTCGCCACACCGCTCGGCACCTTCCCGCTGCGCTATTTCTTCACGACCGCGATCGCCGCCACCGCCCAGGGGGAGGCGCACAGCGCCGAGGCGATCCGCCAGGAGATCCGCCGCATGATCGAGAGCGAGCAGGGCGACGAGGTGCTCTCGGACGACCAGATCGTGGCGGCGCTGCGCGGCCGCGGCGTCGTCATCGCCCGCCGCACGGTGGCGAAGTACCGGGGATCGCTCGGGATCGCCTCATCCGTGCAGCGCCGCCGCGCGCGGGCGCTCGCCTCGTGACCCGCCGACCGGTCGAGCGCCGCCGGCCGCGGGCGACCGGGGAGCCCCGGGCGTGATCGATCTCGCCGCGCTCGTGCCGCAGGATCAGATCCTGCTCGACCTCAAGGGTACGAGCAAGCGGCAGGTCCTGCACAGCCTGGCGCAGAGCGCGGCGCGCGTCACCGGTGTCGACGCCGGTGTGATCCTCGAGGCGCTCATGCAGCGCGAGCGGCTCGGCACCACCGGTCTCGGCGGCGGCATCGCCATCCCGCACGCCCGCATCCCCGAGCTCGCCGCCTTCACCGGCTTCTTCGCCCGCCTCGCCAAGCCGGTCGACTTCGAGGCCGTCGACGGCGAGCCGGTCGACCTCGTCTTCCTGCTCTTGGCACCGGAGGGCGCCGGCGCCGAGCATCTCAAGGCACTCGCCCGGATCGCCCGGCTCCTGCGCGACGAGGAGCTCTGCGCCGAGCTCCGGCGCTCGGACGACCCGGCCCGCATCCACGCCCTCCTCGGCGGGCGCGCGGACCTGCCGCGGTGAGCGCTCCCGCCACACCCGCGGAGCTCGCGCTCCAGGCGAGCTGCGTGCGCTGGCTCGGCCGCGGCCTGCTGCTGCGCGGCCCGCCCGGCACGGGCAAGTCCGACCTCCTCGCCCGCCTGCTCGAGGCGGGCGGCGACCTCCTGGCCGACGATCTGGTGCGGCTCGCGGTCCGCGCCGGGCGGCTGGTCGCCCGCCCGGTCGCGCATGCGGGCCTGCTCGAGCTGCGCGGCCAGGGCCTCGTCCGGCTGGCGGCGCTCGGCGAGCAGCCGATCGATCTCCTGGTCGAGTGCCGCGCGCGCGCCGCGGCCCGGCTTCCCGAGGCCCGTCCGGAACGCCTGCTCGGCGTCGACCTGCCGCGCCTCGTGCTCGCCTGCCGCGAGGCCTCGGCCCCGGCCCGGCTGCGCCTGGCGCTCCTGGCCGAGCCGGTCGGGGCCGAGCCGGTCGGGGCCGGGCCATGAGCCGCATCGTCGTGGTCACCGGCATGTCCGGTGCCGGCCGCAGCTCGTGCCTCAAGATCCTCGAGGACCTGGGCTTCGAGGCGGTCGACAACCTGCCCTTCCAGCTCCTGGCGCGGCTGCTGCGCCCGGGCGAGCCGCCCGAGCGGCCGCTCGCGGTCGGCATCGACAGCCGCACGCGCGGCCTCGTGCCCGGCGAACTCGTGCGCGAGATCGAACGCTTCCGCGCCGAGGCGTCGACCCCGATCCGCCTCGTCTTCTTCGAATGCGACGACGAGGTCCTGCAGCGCCGCTACACGGAGAGCCGCCGCCGCCACCCCCTGGCCCAGGACCGCCCGGTCACCGACGGGATCGTCCGCGAGCGGGCGCTGATGGCGCCGATCAAGGCCGCCGCCGATCTGGTGATCGACACGACCGCGACCTCGATCGCCGAGCTGCGCCGGCGGGTCCAGGCCGAGCTCGGGCCCGAGGCCATGGGCCAGCTCACCTTGACCCTGCAGTCCTTCTCGTTCCGCAACGGTCTGCCGCGCGAGGCGGACATCGTCTTCGACGCTCGATTCCTGGCCAACCCGCACTATGTCGCGACGCTGCGCCCGTTGACCGGCCTGGATCCGGCGGTCTGCCGTCACGTCGAGCAGGATCCGGCGTGGCAACGCACGCTCGACGCGCTGGAGGCCCTCCTCATGCCGCTCCTGCCGCGCTACCGCGCCGAGGGGAAGAGCTACCTGACCATCGCCGTGGGCTGCACCGGGGGCCGGCACCGGTCGGTGGCGCTCGTCGAGGCGCTCGCCCGGCGGCTGGCCGCCGGCGGCTGGGAGCCGCGGATCGTGCACCGCGAGCTGGCCGAGGCGGCGGCCGCGCCGGTCGAGGCCGATCGATGATCGGCCTCGTCCTGGTCACCCACGGGCGCCTCGCCGCCGAGTTCCTGGCCGCGGTCGAGCACGTGGTCGGCCCGCAGCCGCAGGCGCGCGCCGTCTGCATCGGCGTCGACGACGACATCGAGCGGCGCCGGGCCGAGATCGTCGAGGCGGTGCGCGCGGTCGACAGCGGCCAGGGCGTGGTGATCCTGACCGACATGTTCGGCGGCACGCCGTCCAACCTCGCGATCTCGACCATGGACCGGCCGGGTGTGGAGGTGATCGCCGGCGTCAACCTGCCGATGCTCATCAAGCTCGCCTCGGTGCGCGCGAGCGAGCCCTTGCCGCAGGCGGTCGCCACGGCCCAGGAGGCCGGTCGCAGGTACATCAACGTGGCGAGCCAGCTCCTCGTGGTGGAGCGGGGCTGAGCCTGCCGCATGGAGCCGGCGCTGGAGCGCGAGGTGACCGTGGTGAACCGGCTGGGCCTGCACGCCCGCGCCGCCGCCCGGTTCGTGCGCCTGGCCGAGCGGTTCCGCGCCCGGGTCGAGGTCGCCAGGGACGATCTCGTGGTGGCCGGGACCTCGATCCTCGGCCTCATGATGCTCACCGCCGCCACCGGCGCGGTCCTCAGGCTGAGTGCCTCGGGGCCCGAGGCGGCGGCCGCCCTCGAGGCGCTCGCCGGGCTCGTCGAGCGCGGCTTCGACGAGGAGTGAGCCGCCGCCCGCGGCTTGCCCCGCCGGCGCGGCCTGTGGTTTAAGCCCGCCCGTCCGCTCGCGGCGCCCGGCCGGACAGGCGCAGGGGCCGTCGCTCCGCCCGCAGAGAGAGGCTCATGACCCCGTCAACGGACTTCCAGGTGGCCGACCTCGCGCTCGCCGACTGGGGACGCAAGGAGATCGCCATCGCCGAGACCGAGATGCCCGGCCTCGTCGCGATCCGCGAGGAGTACGGCCCGCTGCAGCCACTGCGCGGCGCGCGGATCGCCGGCTGCCTGCACATGACCATCCAGACGGCGGTCCTGATCGAGACGCTCCTCCATCTGGGCGCCACGGTCCGCTGGGCCTCCTGCAACATCTTCTCGACCCAGGACCACGCCGCGGCGGCGATCGCCGCCCGGGGCGTGCCGGTGTTCGCGCGCAAGGGCGAGACCCTCGAGGAGTACTGGGAGTACGTGCACCGGATCTTCGAGTGGGCCGACGGCGGTCTCGCCAACATGATCCTGGACGACGGCGGCGACGCCACGCTCCTGGTGACGCTCGGCAGCCGCGCCGAGCGCGACGCCTCGGCGATCGCCCACCCCACGAGCGAGGAGGAGGAGGTGCTGTTCGCGGCGATCCGCCGCCGGCTGGCCGAGCGGCCCGACTGGTACGGCCGGGCGCGCGCCTCCATCCGGGGTGTCAGCGAGGAGACCACCACCGGCGTGCACCGCCTCTACGACATGCAGCGGCGCGGCGAACTCCCCTTCCCGGCCATCAACGTCAACGATTCGGTGACCAAGTCCAAGTTCGACAATCTCTACGGCTGCCGCGAGAGCCTGGTCGACGGCATCCGCCGCGCCACGGACGTGATGATGGCCGGCAAGATCGCCGTGGTGTGCGGCTACGGCGACGTCGGCAAGGGCTCGGCGGCGAGCCTGCGCAACGCCGGTGCGCGCGTGCTGGTGACCGAGATCGACCCGATATGCGCGCTGCAGGCCGCCATGGAGGGCTACGAGGTCACCACCATGGAGGATGCCGCCCCGCGCGGCGACATCTTCGTCACCGCGACCGGCAACGTCGACGTCGTCACCCTCGACCACATGCGGCAGATGAAGGACCGCGCGATCGTCTGCAACATCGGCCATTTCGACAGCGAGATCCAGGTCGCGGCGCTGCGCAACTTCCGCTGGCACAACGTCAAGCCGCAGGTCGACGAGATCGAGTTCCCGGACGGCAAGCGCATCATCCTCCTGGCCGAGGGTCGGCTCGTCAACCTGGGCTGCGCGACGGGTCATCCGAGCTTCGTCATGTCGGCCTCGTTCTCGAACCAGACGCTGGCGCAGATCGAGCTTTGGACCCATCCCGAGCGCTACGAGAACAAGGTCTACACCCTGCCCAAGCGGCTCGACGAGAAGGTGGCGGCGCTGCACCTCGCCAGGATCGGGGCCAAGCTCACCCGGCTCACGGCCAAGCAGGCGACCTATGTGGGCCTGCCGGTCGAGGGCCCCTACAAGCCGGAGCACTACCGCTATTGAGGATCCGACCCGGCTCGCCCTCGAGCTGCCCGACCGGGCGGCGACGGCGGTCCTCGCCGCGCGGCTCGCGGGCCTGCTGCGGCCGGGGGATCTGCTCGGGCTGGAGGGCGAGCTCGGCAGCGGCAAGAGCGAGTTCGCGCGGGCGCTGATCAGGGCCCGCGCCGGCGCCGCCATCGAGGTGCCGAGCCCCACCTTCACGCTCGTCCAGCACTATGCGTTGCCCGACCTTGCGATCACCCACGCCGATCTCTACCGGATCCGGGACCCGGCCGAGCTCGACGAGCTCGGCCTCGAGGAAGCGCTCGCCGCGGGCGCGCTCCTGGTCGAGTGGCCGGAACGCGCCGGCGCGCGGCTGCCCGCCGACCGCTTGACGGTCCGCCTGCTCCTGCCCGACCCCGGCGAGCCCGAGCGACGCGTGGCCGAGCTCGAGGCGGGGCCGGGCTGGCGCTCGCGACTCGGGGAACTGGCCGGATGGACGCCCGCGCAGCGCTGATCGACCGCTTCCTCGGGGCCGCCGGGTGGCGCGCGGCGGAGCGCCGGCCGCTCGTCGGCGACGCCTCGACGCGCCGCTACGAGCGGCTCGTCGCGGCCGACGGCCGGACCGCGCTGCTCATGGACTCGGGGCCCGTTCCGGTCGCGCGCTGGCTCGAGGTGCGGGCCTGGCTCGCAGGGATCGGGGTGCGCGTGCCGGGCCTGCTCGCGGCCGATCCCGAGGCGCGCCTCGTCCTGATCGAGGATCTGGGCGATCGCCACCTCGACGAGGCGGCGGAGGCACCCGGGCGCGAGGCCGAGCTCTGCGCGCGGGCGCAGGAGCTGCTGCTCGCCTTCCAGCGACCGCCGCCGCCCTTCCTGCCGCCGCTCGACCCGCCGACGCTCCTCGACCAGCTCGGGCTGTTCCTCGAACAGGTGACGCCGGGCCTCGATCCGCAGGCGCGGCGCTCGTTCCACGCCGCCTGGTCCGAGGTCCTGCCGAAAGCCTGCGGCCACCCGGCCGTCTTCGTGCATCGCGACCTGCATTGCCGCAACCTGATGGTGCTCGACGACCGTCGCCTCGCCGTGATCGACTTCCAGGACGCCTTCGCGGGCCCCCCCGCCTACGATCTGGTCTCGCTCCTGCAGGACGCGCGCCGCGACCTCGGGGCCGACGCGGCCGAGCGGCTCGTCGCCGGGCTGCGCGCCGCCCGCCCGGGGCTGGCACCGGGCGAGCTCGAGCGCGAGATGGCGATCCTGGGCGCGCAGCGGGCGATGCGCATCCTGGGCGTGTTCACGCGCCTCGCGGGCCCGGGCGGGAAGCCCGGCTACCGCGCCTTCCTGCCGCGCGTCGAGCGCTGGCTGGCGCGCAATCTCGCCCATCCCGCGCTGGCGCCCGTCGCCGCCTGGTGCGCACGGCACCGCCCCGGGTCGTCGGGCGGCTGAGGAGCGTCACCCGTGGCCGGTATCGCGACGATCCCCGCGGGCGAGCCCTTCCTCGAGGTGCTCGCCGAGCACCTGCTCGAGAGGGGTGAGGATCGGCTCGCCGAGACCCTCCTCCTCCTGCCCAGCCGGCGCGCCTGCCTCGCGGCGCGGGCGGCGTTCCTCCGGGTCGCGGAGGGTCGTCCCCTGCTCCTGCCACGCCTCTTGCCGATCGGCGAGCCGGACGAGGCCGAGCTCGTCCTCGACCCCGACATCGAGCTCGAGCTTCCCCCGGTCCTGCCGCCGCTCCGCCGCCGGCTGCTCCTCACCCGGCTCGTGCTGGCGCGCGGGGAGACCAGCCACGAGCAGGCGATCCGCCTGGCCGGCGAGCTCGAGGCGCTGCTCGACGAGCTGCAGAACGAGGAGGTCGACCTCGACCGGCTCGACGGGCTGGTGCCCGAGCAGCTCGCCGAGCACTGGCAGCGGATCCTGCGGTTCCTGTCCGTCTTGCACGAGACCTGGCCCGAGCTGCTCGCCCGGGAAGGCCTGCTGGAGCCGGCCGAGCGCCGCCGGCGGCTGCTCGACGCGGTCGCGGCGCGGTGGAGAGGCCGGCCGCCCGACCGGCCGATCGTGGCGGCCGGTGTCACCGGCACGATCCCGGCCGTGGCGCGGTTGCTCGCCGTCGTGGCCCGCCTGCCCGACGGTCTCGTGGTCCTGCCCGGCCTCGATCGCAGCCTGTCGGCCGAGGAGCGGGCGGCACTCCCGCCGGCCCACCCGCAATGGGCCCTCCACCGGCTCCTCGATCGGCTCGACGTCCGGCCCGAGGATGTCGTGGAACTCGGGCATCCGAGGCCCGGCCCGATCGAAGCCGCCCGGACCGGCCGCGCGGCGTCGTGGCGAGGGGTCGTGCGCACGCCCACGGGCGATGCGGCGGCCCAGGCCGCGGACGAGGCACTTCCGCCCGGCGCCCTCGACGGGCTGGAGCTGCTCGAGGCGCGCGATGTCGGTGAGGAGGCGATGGCGGTCGCCATCCGCCTGCGCGAGGCCCTCGAGACGCCGGAACGGCGGGCGGTGCTCGTCACCGCCGACCGCAACCTCGCGCGCCGCGTCGCGGCCGAGCTCGCGCGGTGGCGCATCGAGGTCGACGACAGCGCCGGCACGCCGCTCGACCAGACCCCGCCCGGGACCTTCCTCCTGCTGACCGCGCGCGTGCTCGTCGAGAACGCCCCGCCCGTGCCGCTGCTGGCCGCACTCGGCCATCCGCTGGCCCAGGGTGGACTCGGCCGACGCGAGTTCCGCCGCCGGGTCCGGGCGCTGGAGCGGGCCGTTCTCCGCGGTCCCCGAACCGCCGGAGGTCTCGAAGGCCTTCTCGGAGCCCTCGGCGACCTGCCCGACGAGCGCTGGGCCGCACCCGTCGCCAGGACCGAGCTCGTCGAGTGGCTCCACTCGATCGTCGAGGCGAGCGCACCGGTCCGTGCCCTGGCCGAGGAAGCGAGCGTCGACCCGCTGCAACTCTTCGAGGCGCATCGGGCGTTCGCCGAATGGCTCGCCCGCGACGAGGCCGGCGAGCCGGGCGAGCTGTGGGCCAGGGAGGCGGGCGAGGCGGCCGCCGCCTTCGTCGCCGAGCTGCGCGAGGCCCTGCCGGTGCTGGGGGCGATCCCGCCCTCGGCCTGGCCGGCGCTCCTGGCCGTGCTCATGGGCGGTCGCGCGGTTCGCCGCCGGGCCCCGGGGCACCCGCGCCTCGCGATCCTGGGCCCGCTCGAGAGCCGGCTCGTGAACGCCGACCTCGTCTGCGTGGGTGGGCTGGTCGAAGGGGTCTGGCCCGGCACGGTCGACGCGGGCCCGTGGCTCAACCGCCGCATGCGCAAGGATCTGGGCCTGCCGCCGGTCGAGCAGGCGATCGGCATCGCCGCGCACGATCTCGTCCAGGCCGCCTCCGCCCCGGCCGTCCTCCTCTCCCGGGCGCAGAAGGACGAGACGGGCACGCCGCGGACCGCCTCGCGTTGGCTCGTACGGCTCGAGGCCGTTCTCGCCCGGGCACGGGCCCGCGAGCGTGTCCGGCAAGCGGCGGCCCGAGCCGCATGGCCGGCACGGCTCGACGAGCCCGTAGGCCCGTGGCCACGCCCCGCACCGCGACCGGCCCCCTGCCCGCCAGCGGCGGCGCGGCCGCGCGAGTTGTGGGTGAGCGACCTGCGCGATCTCCTGCGCGACCCCTACCGCCTCTACGCCCGCCGGATCCTGGCGCTCGAGCCGCTCGATCCGATCGACGCCGAGCCCGGTGCTCCCGAGCGGGGCGTGCTGCTGCACCGCGTGCTCGCCGAGTGGGTCCACCGCTGGGGCGACGTCCTGCCGGAGAACCTCGTCGAGGCGCTGCGCCAGATCGGCGAGGCTCGCTTCGGTGCGGACACCCACCATCCACAGGTCCGCGCACTCTGGTGGCCGCGCTTCGAACAACTCACGCTCGCGTTCGCACGCTTGGAGAGCGAGCGACGCCGCGGCGTCGCGCGGATCTGGGCCGAGCTCGTGGGCGAAGTCACGGTCGACGGTCCGGCCGGCCCGTTCCGGATCCGCGCCCGAGCCGATCGGATCGAGCTCGGCCGGGACGACCGGCTCGCCATCGTCGACTACAAGAGCGGCACGCTCCCCGAAAAACGAGAGGTCGAGAGCGGCCGCGAGCCGCAGCTCGTGCTCGAAGCCTGGATCGCCGCCGAGGGCGGCTTCCCGGAGGTGCCGCCCCGGCTCGCCGAAGAGCTCGTCTACCTTTCGCTGCGGACCTCCGACGGCCTGGATCCGAGCCAGGAGGTTCGCCGGTTCGCCAACGCGGGGGAGCTCGTGGATGCGGCGCGCGAGGGGGTCGCCCGGCTGCTCGCCCACTTCGCCGACCCGGCGACGCCGTTCCGCCCGATCCCCCGACCCGAGGTTGCGCGCGGTGACGATCCCTTCGACCATCTCGCGCGCACGGCCGAGTGGTGGGGCGCGGAGCCCTCGGAGTCCGAAACGTGAGCGCCGAGGCACTTCCCGGTCCGCGGCCGCCGACCGACCAGCAGCGCCGCGCGGCCGACCCCGACCGGTCGGTGTGGGTCACCGCCAATGCCGGCACCGGCAAGACCCGGGTCCTGACGGACCGTATCCTTCGGCTGCTCCTGGCCGGCGCCGATCCGGAGGGGATCCTGGCGATCACCTTCACGAAGGCCGCCGCCGCGGAGATGACCCAGCGCATCGAGCGCCGGCTGACGGACTGGGCGACCTTCGAGGACGGCGCGCTCGAGGCCGATCTCGAAGCGCTCCTCGGCCGCCGGGCGGGCGAGGCGGAGCGCGCCCTCGCCCGGACGCTCCTGGCCCGGATCCTCGATCTGCCGCGCGGTCTCTCGATCGCCACGATCCACGCCTTCTGCCAGACCCTTTTGCGGCGCTTCCCGATCGAGGCCGGGGTACCGCCGCATTTCGAGGCGATCGACGATCGCGATGCGGCCGAGCTGCAACGCGAAGCGGTCGCGCAGGTCCTGGCCGCCGCCGACGGCGATGTCGGCCGGGTCGGCGGCGCCGTCTCCAAACTGGCGATCTGGCTCGCCGACTCCTCGATCGAGGCGCTCTCGGGCGAAGTGCTGGCCGCGCGCACGAGGCTGCAGCGGGCCCGAGCCGCCCGGGGCGGCCTCGAAGGGCTGCTCGCGGCTGTCGCCCGGGCGCTGCGAGCCGAGCCGGGCCGCGAACCGCGCGAAGTCGTCGAGCGGGCCTGTGCCGACGGGGAGTTCGATGCCGACCGGCTCGCCCGTGCGGCCGAGGTGCTACGCGGCGGCGGCCAGCGCGACGGCGAGCGCGCCTCCAGGATCGCCGCCTGGCTCCAGGCGGTTCCGGCCGACCGGTTTCGGCTCTTCGAGGACTATGCGCGCGCCTTCGTGGGCAGCAACGGCGCGCCGCTCCAGGAGCGCTCGCTCATGAGCAAGGCGCTCGCCGACCGCCATCCCGACCTGTTGCGCGCCCTCGTCCGGGAGCAGGCCCGCATCCTCGAGGTGGACGACGCGCGGCGCCGCCAGATGGTCTACGCCAAGACGGAGGCGCTCCTCGTCTTCGCCTTCTCGATCCTCGACCGCTACGAGGAGCTCGAGAGGCATCGCGCCGCCCTCGACTTCGACGACCTGATCGACCACGCCCGCCGTCTGCTCGCGGGCTCCGGCCAGCGCGACTGGGTGCTCTTCCGGCTGGATGCCCGGATCGACCACGTCCTGGTCGACGAGGCGCAGGACACGAGCCCCGCCCAGTGGGAAATCGTCGAGCGGCTCACCGAGGAGTTCTTCGCCGGCGAGGGTGCGCGGGGAAGCCAGCGGACCCTCTTCGTCGTCGGCGACGAGAAGCAGTCCATCTACCGCTTCCAGGGCGCCGATCTGGCCAATTTCCGGGCCGTCCGCGAGCGGCTCCGCAAGGCTGCCGAAGCCGGTCGCCGGCCGATCGAGACGGCGCTCCTCGACCGCTCGTTCCGCTCGGTGCCGGCGGTCCTGGAGCTGGTCGACGCGGTCTTCGAGGATCCGCAAGCGTGCGCGGGCGTGAGCGACGAGCCCCTGCACCATGCGAGCGAGCGTGCGGCCGAGGCCGGGAACGTCGAGCTCTGGCCGCTGGCCCTTCCGCCCGCGGGCGAGGCGCTGGCGGAGCCCTGGGCGCTGCCCGACGCGCCGACCCGGCGGGTCGAGGGCGAGCAGCTCGTGGCCGAGGCGGTCGCCCGCGAGATCGCCCGATGGCTCCACGAAGGCGAGCGCCTGCCGGCTTCCGGCCGACCGATCCGGGCCGGCGACGTGCTGATCCTGGTCAGCCGGCGGGGCACGATCCAGGAGCGGATCGTCCGCGCGCTGCGGCGGTCCGGCGTACCGGTCGCCGGCGCCGACCGGCTCGCGCTCGAGCGGCACCTCGCGGTGCAGGACCTCGTCGCTCTGGGCGAGGTCCTGCTCCTGCCCGAGAACGACCTGGCGCTCGCCTGCCTGCTCAAGAGCCCGCTCCTGGATCTGGGCGAGGCCGGGCTGTTCGAGCTCGCCCACGGTCGCGGGCGGCTCTCGTTGATGGAGCGGCTGCGGGAGCGCGCCGGTGCCGATCGCGAGGACGGGCGGTTCCGGCGCGCCTACGAGCGCCTCGAGGAGTGGCTGCGGCGGGCCGACTTCATGCCACCGTTCGAGCTCTTCACCTGGATCCTGGGTGCCGACGGCGGGCGCCGGCGGATCCTGGAGCGGCTCGGGGCGGAGGCCCTCGACCCGCTCGAGTCCTTCCTCGGCCAGGCGCTCGCCTACGAGCAGGGGCACCCGGCCTCGCTGCGCGGCTTCCTCGCCTGGTTCCGGCTGGGCGCGGGCGAGCTCAAGCGCGACCCCGAGGCACCCGGCGACCGCGTGCGGGTCTCCACGGTGCACGGCGCCAAGGGGCTCGAGGCGCCGATCGTCGTCCTGGCCGACGCCGGCCCGCACGGCCCACCGCCGCGCGGGAAGCTCCTGTGGGGCACGCACGACCACCCGGACGGCACCGCCGACCTGCCGTTCTGGCGTCCGACCGCGGCGGATCGCGAGCCGCTGACCGAGGCGCTGGTCGAGGCCGAGAAGGGCCTCGAGGCGGAGGAGAACCGCCGGCTGCTCTACGTGGCCCTGACCCGCGCGGCCGAGCGGCTGATCGTCACCGGCTGGCACAGCCGGCGGACCGCGGACGCGGTGGCACGGGGGACCGATTCGGCCGAGCTCGCGGGCTCGTGGCACGGGATCGTCCGCCGCGCCCTGGAGCGTCTCCAGGGGGTCGAGCGCGTCGAGCGGCACGGGCTCGGAGAGGCCTTCTCCGGCTCGATCCTGTGCTACCGGCGCGGGAGCCCCGCCCCGCCGACCGACCGGCCGATGGTCGGGGCGGCCGCGGAGCCCCTGCCCGACTGGCTCGGGCGACCCGCTGCGGCCGAGCCGCGCCCGCCGCGGCCCCTGGCCCCCTCGCGGGTCCTGCCGGAGCCCGAGCCGCCCCGCCCCCTGGCGGGCGCCGAGACCGCCCGCCGCCGGCGCTTCGGCACGCTGGTCCACCGCCTGCTCGAGCTCCTGCCCGGCCTGCGCGAGCCCGAGCGGGCGGCCGCCCTCGATCGCTTCCTCGCCCGCTTCGCTCCCGATCTGGACCCGGACGACGCGCGACGCCTGCGCGCGACCGTGCTCGGGCTGCTCGACCGTCCCGACCTCGCCCCGCTCTTCGGCCCCGGCGCCCTGGCCGAGCAGGCGATCGTGGGGCTCGTCGGCGACGTCCCGGTGAGCGGCCAGATCGACCGCCTGCTCGTCACGCCCGAGGAGGTCGTGGCGATCGACTTCAAGACCGGCCGCCGGCCGGCGACCACGCCCGAGAGCTACCTCCGGCAGATGGCCCTCTACCATGCCCTCCTGGTGCAGCGCTTCCCGGAGCGGCGGGTTCGCTGCGGGCTTCTGTGGGCCGAGACCGGCGAGCTCGCCTGGCTCGACGCGGTGCAGCTGGCCGGCGCGCTGCCGCCCCCTCCTTGACGCTGCCGCGGGTGCATCCTTAGCTAGACGGGCGATGCGGGCGCCGCCCCGCGGTGCAACCACGACGGAACACGTCCATGTCGGTGCTCCACGCGAGCGACACCAGCTTCGAGAAGGACGTCCTCAAGGCCGACAAGCCGGTGGTCGTCGACTTCTGGGCCGAGTGGTGCGGCCCCTGCAAGATGATCGCACCCTACCTGGACGACATCGCCAACGAGCTCGGCGACCGCGTCCAGGTGGTCAAGGTCAACATCGACGAGAACCCGCTCACGCCGACCAAGTACGGCGTGCGCGGCATTCCGACGCTCATGGTCTTCAAGAACGGCGCGGCGGTGGCCACCAAGGTCGGCGCCCTGCCCAAGCGCCAGCTCCAGGACTGGATCGAGCAGAGCGTCGCCTGAACCGACGGCCGGCCCTCAGCGGCCGGCCGCCAGGGCCTTCTCGCGGATCTCCCTGAGCGTGGTGCGGGGCGTGATCGCCTCGGGATCGACCACGAGTTCGACCAGCGCCGGACCCGGATGGGCGAGGGCGGCCCGGATCGCCGGCTCGACCTCCGCACTGCGGGTCACGCGCTCGCCGAAGCAGCCGAAGGCACGGGCGTAGGCCGCGAAGTCGGGGTTGACGAGCTCGGTGCCCGAGACCCGGGCCGGGAACTCGCGCTCCTGGTGCATGCGGATCGTGCCGTACATGCCGTTGTTGACGACCAGCACGACGAGCCCGCGCACCCCGTGCTGGACCGCGGTCGCCAGCTCCTGGCCGGTCATCAGGAAGCAGCCGTCGCCGGCGAAGCAGACCACCGCCCGCTCCGGGTGGACGAGCTTGGCGGCGATCGCCGCCGGCAGTCCGTAGCCCATCGAGCCCGAGGTCGGTGCGAGCTGGCTGCGGAACGGCCCGTAGCTGTAGAAGCGGTTCGGCCAAGCGCAGTAGTTGCCGGCGCCGTTCGTCACGATCGCATCGCGCGGCAGGAGCTCGGCCAGCACGCGCATCACCTCGCCCATCTGGAGCGCGCCCGGGTGACGCGGCGGGGTCCGCCAAGCGAGGTGGGACTCGCGCAGCCGGGCGCGGTCGGCGGCCCAGGCGGGGGCGCCGGCGGGCGGGCTCAGGGCGGCGAGCGCGGCCGCGGCCGCCGGCATGCTGGCGCAGATCGCGAGCTCGGCGGCGTAGACCCTTCCGAGCTCGGCCGGATCGGGATGGACATGGACGAGGGGTACGCCGGGCAGCGGCACGCCCAGGAGCGTGTAGCCCTGGGTGGTCATCTCGGACAGGCGCGAGCCGAGCACGAGCAGGAGATCGGCCGTGCGGATCCGCTCGACCAGCGCCGGGTTGGGGCCGATCGCGATGTCGCCCACATAGCAGCGATGCTCGTTGTCGAGCAGGTCCTGGCGGCGGAAGCCGGCCGCCACGGGCAGGTCGAACGCCTCGACGAAGCGGGCGAGGTCGGCGCAGGCGCCGGCCGTCCAGCCGCTGCCGCCGACGATCACGAAGGGTCGCTTCGCATCGGCGAGCATCCCGCGCAGCCGCGCGAGCTTGAACGGGTCGGGCCAGATCTCGACCGTCGTCCAGACGGGTGCGTCGGCCACCGTCGCGCGCTGGTGCAGCATGTCCTCGGGCAGCGCCAGGACGACGGGCCCGGGGCGCCCGCCGAGCGCCGTCGACACCGCGTGCTGGACGAGTTCCGGGATCCGCTCCACCCGGTCGATCTCGGCGGTCCACTTGGCGATGCCGGCGAACATGCGCCGGTAGTCGACCTCCTGGAAGGCGTCGCGCTCGCGGGTGGCACCGTCGATCTGGCCGACGAACAGCAGCATGGGCGTGCTGTCCTGCTGCGCCACGTGCACACCGGCGGCGGCGTTGGTCGCACCCGGGCCGCGGGTGACGAACGCCACGCCGGGCCGGCCGGTGAGCTTGCCCACCGCCTCGGCCATCATCGCCGCCCCACCCTCCTGCCGGCAGACGACGAAGCGCGGCCGGTTGCGGCCGTGGAAGCCGTCCAGCGCCGCGAGATAGCTCTCGCCCGGAACGCCGAAGCAGAGCTCGATGCCCTGCGCCTCGAGCTGGTCGATCAGGATCCTGCCGCCGTGCCGCTCGCCGCCCGTCATGCCATCCGCCCCCTGCCGCGTCCGGCGCCGAGATAGCGGCTCGGACCCGCCGCGGCCAGCGCCGGGATGGCGGGGTGCCCGACCGCTCAGTAGGCGGCGCAGGTCCCGGCGAGGCTGCCGGTGGTGACGCACACCGTGCCCGAGGGGCAACCCTTGTCGGGCGCGGTCGAGCTCGCCGAGCAGGCGACCACGCAGCGGCCGAGCGGTGGCCTGCAGACCATCCCGCCGGGGCAGTCGGCGGTGGTGGTACAGGTCGGGCCGAGCCCGGTCGACCCGCCGTCGGGTGCCGGTGTCGGCGTCGGCACCGTGCAGCTCCGCTCGATGCAGCGCTCGGGGCTCGTGCAGTCGGCGTCGCCCAGACAGCGGCCCGGGGCCTTCTGGCACACCCCGAGCCGGCACTGCTCGACCGAGGCGATGCAGTCCGCGTCCGAGTTGCACGGCTCGGGGTTGCAGCCGCCGACCGCGCCGCGGCAGCCGCGGCACTGCCCGAGGTCGAGCCGCGGCAGCCGCCACAGCCAGCCGTCGTGACAAAGGAAGCCGAACAGGCCGCAGTCGCCCGCCAGGAGCTCGCAGGTCCGGCCGGGCCCGCAGGTCGGACTGTCCCGATAGAGATCGGGATCGCAGCGCAACTGGTCCAGCTGTGCCGCCACCGGTACCGGCCCGAGGGTCAGGACGAGGGCCAGGACGGCCAGCACCGGAGCCACCGGCCGGCGAGCCAGGATCGACCGCATCGATACCCTCCCGATCCGGAAACGCATTCGAGCCCAACCGGCGGTGCGGGGCAAGCTGCCGGTTGCGGCCGCTTCCCGCCACGCCGGGCTCCGCTAAGATCGGGCACGCGAGGAGGAGGCGATGTCCGAGCCGATCGAGCTGCTCTACGGGCGCGGGACGCTCGAGGTGACCCCGCCGCCGGGCTGCGTGCCCACGGTCGTCCGCAAGCGGACGATGCCGCTCCTCGAGGATCCGGCGGGTGCGGTCGCCCGGGCGCTCGATCGACCCGTCGGCTGCGCGCCCTTCGCCGAGTTCGCGCGCGGCCGGCGCTCGGCCTGCATCCTGGTCTGCGACATCACCCGCCCGGTTCCCAACGGCCTGTTCCTGCGGCCATTGATCGAGAGGCTCGTGGCCGCCGGCGTGCCGCGCGCGGGCATCACGATCCTGGTCGCAACGGGTCTGCACCGACCCGCACCGGCGGACGAGCTGGCCGAGATCGTGGGCGACCGCCGGCTCCTCGACGAGGTGCGTGTCGAGAACCACGTCGCCACCGCCGACGAGGACCACGTCCTCCTGGGACGTACCCCGGGCCGCGGCACCGTCGTGCGGCTCGATCGAAGGCTGGTCGAGGCCGAGCTCAGGATCGCCACGGGCCTGGTCGAGCCACACTTCATGGCCGGCTGGTCCGGCGGCCGCAAGGTGATCGCCCCGGGCGTGGCGCACGCCGAGACCATCACCACCTTCCACAACGCCGCCTTCATGAGCCACCCGCGCGCCGCGAGCTGCGTGCTCGACGGCAATCCCCTGCACGAGGAGCAGCTCGCCATCGTCGGCATGCTGGGCGGTGCGCTCGCCCTCAACACGGTGATCGACGAGCACCGGCGGCTCGCCTTCGTCAATTTCGGCGAGATCGTGGCGAGCCATCTCGAGGCGGTGGCGTTCGTCGAGCGCTACGCCAAGGTCGAGCTCGACCGGCGCTTCCGCACGGTCGTCACCTCGGCCGCCGGCTACCCCCTCGACAAGACCTACTACCAGACCGTCAAGGGCATAGTCGGACCCTTGGGCATCCTCGAGCCGGGCGGCGAGCTCCTGGTGGCCTCGGCCTGCTCGGAGGGGCTCGGCTCGCCGCACTTCGCCCAGGCGCAGCGGCGGCTGGTCGAGCTCGGCGTGGAGGGCTTCTGGCGCAGCATCGCCGAGAAGCCGCACGCCGACATCGACGAGTGGCAGACGCAGAAGCAGCTCGAGCCGATGCGCGCCGGTCGGGTGCGGCTCTACACCGACGGGCTCGACCCGGAGGCACGCCGGCTCACCGGCGTCGAGCTCGTGGCCTCGCTCGAGGCCGCACTCGCCGAGGCGATCGCCCGCCAGGGCGATCCGCACGTGGCCTTCGTGCCCGAGGGACCCTACGTGGTGCCGGTCCACCGTGGCGGCTGAGGCCCCGAGCCACGTCCATCTCGATCCCGTCGGCGGGGTGGCGGGCGACATGTTCGTGGCGGCCCTGTGCACCGCCCGCCCGGACCTCGAGCCGGCGCTGCACGAAGCCCTGGCCGGGGCCGGGCTGCCCGAGGGGGTGAGCGGCCGCCTCCGACCCGACCGCCGAGGTGGCATCGCCGGGGCACGCTTCGTGGTCGAGACCGGGGCTCGCGCGCCGGCCTCGGGCGAGCTCCGGGCGATCCTGGCACGGCTCGAGGCCTCCGCCCTGCCGCCGGCGGTGCGCCGTCGCGCGGCCAATCTCTACCTCAAGTTGGGCGAGGCCGAGGCCGCGGTGCACGGCGTGCCGCTGGAGCGGGTCCACTTCCACGAGATCGCCGACTGGGACACCTATGCCGACATCGTGGCGGCGGCGGCCCTGATCGAGGCGATCAGCCCCCTCGGCTGGTCGTGCGCGCCCCTGCCGCTCGGCTCGGGTCTCGTGGCCACCGCCCACGGGCTCCTGCCGGTCCCGGCGCCGGCCACGGTCCGCCTGCTCGCCGGGCTGCCGGTCCGCGACGACGGCCTGCCCGGCGAGCGCGTCACGCCGACGGGTGCGGCGATCCTGGCCGAGCTGGGACCGGCCGCGCGGCTCCCCGACCGGCCGCTCCGGCTGCTCGCCGCAGGTCACGGGCTCGGCACGCGCGAGCTGCCCGATCGGCCGAACCTCCTGCGCGCCCTGGTCCTGGCCGATGCGGAACCCGAGCATGCCGAGCTCGAGCAGGTGGCGGTGCTGCGCTTCGAGATCGACGACCGTTGCTGTTGACGATTGGCCCTCGCCCTCGAGCGGCTGCGCGCCCGCCCGGACGTGCTCGACCTCTGCCAGTGGGCGGTGGTCGGCAAGCGGGGCCGGCTGGCGAGTGCCGTGCAGCTGCTCTGTCCGGCCGCCGCGGCCGATGCCGTGGCCGAGGCCTGCCTCACCGAGACCGCCACGCTCGGGGTGCGGATCGGCCACGTGCGCCGCCGCCGGCTCGCGCGCGACGACCGCAGCGTCGAGGCCGAGGGGATCGCCGTGCGGGTCAAGCGCGCCCGGCGGCCGGACGGTACCCGGACCGCCAAGGCCGAGCTCGCGGACCTCGCCGCGAGCGGGCTCGATCTGGCCGGCCGCAGCCGGCTCAGGCGCCGTGCCGAGGCGCGCGCCCTCGAGGAGGACGGGCCTTGAGCGGCGAGGACCGGCTGCGAGGGCTGCTCGGCGGCTTCGACCGGCTCGCCGTGGCGGTCAGTGGTGGGGTCGACAGCACCACGCTCGGGCTCCTGGCGCACCGCGTGCTCGGCCACCGGGCACGCCTCGTGCACGCCGTCTCGCCCGCCGTACCGGCCGAGGCTACCGAGCGGCTCGTGCGCCACGCCGCGCACGAAGGCGTCGAGCTGCATCTGGTCGACGCGGGCGAGCTCGCCGACCCGCGCTACCGGGCCAACCCGATCGACCGCTGCTTCTTCTGCAAGACCGATCTCTATGCGGCGATCGCCCGGCTCTGGGACGGACCGATCGCCTCGGGCACCAACCTCGACGATCTGGGCGAGTTCCGCCCGGGGCTCCGTGCCGCTGCCGCCGCCGGGGTCCGCCATCCCTATGTCGAGGCGGGCATGGACAAGGCCGCGGTGCGGGCGCTGGCGCGCGATCTGGGCCTCGCCGATCTGGCGGCGCTGCCCGCCTCCCCCTGCCTCGCCAGCCGGCTCGAGACCGGCATTCCCGTCACCGTCGAGCGGCTCGGGCTCGTGGCCGCCGTCGAGCGGCGGCTGGCCGAGCGGCTCGGGCCCGGCGACCAGCGCTGCCGGGTGCGCGCCGAGGGTATCGTGATCGAGCTCGAGGGCGGCCGGCTGGACGGGCTCGCCGAGCCCGAGCGCGCAACGCTCCTGGCCGACGTCGCGGCGGTCCTGGCCGCGGCCGGGGTGCGCGCACCACTACGCCTCGCGCCCTACCGCCGCGGCAGCGCCTTCAAGCTGGGCCCGCGCGCTTGAGCCCGGCGTTCGTGCACGATGCCGGCCGGGTCGGGCGGATCGGCCTGCCCGAGGCGATCCTCTGTGCCAGCAAGAGCCCGGAGCAGCTGGCCCGGATCCTGGACGAGCTGCTCGCGGCCGGGCAGCCGGCGCTTCTCACCCGGCTCGCACCCGAGCAGCTCGCGGCGCTGCCGGCCGAGCTGGCGGCGCGGGTCGACCACGATCCGCTCTCGCGCACCGGCGTCATCGGCCGCCCGCCGCCGCCCGAGGCGCCGGCACGGGTGGCGGTGGTGACCGCCGGGACGGGCGATCTGGGCGTCGCCGCCGAGGCGGTCCGCACGCTCGCCTTCCACGGCGAGGCCGCGCGCCTCGAGGCCGACCTCGGCGTGGC
>JBBIIE010000054.1:0-19040 GCA_037446605.1 Geminicoccaceae bacterium
GGCGCCGGTCGGGGATGCCCCCTCCGGCATTGCCCGCGCCGCCCGCGACCTGCATAGACCCGCTTCGGTTAACCGACAATGAACGGGAGGCGGGCATGAGCGGGAACGGGAGGCGGGCATGAGCGGCCGCACGCGGATCACCCGGGTCGAGCTGCACGTCTTCCGCTTCGAGGTCGAGGACCTGGGCCTGCCCGGGCACGGTGCGGCCGGCGTGGGCAATGTCGAGTTCCGCAGGGGCGGCCGGCTGCCCACGACCCGCTGGGCGGTGACCATCGACACGGCCGACGGGGCGCGCGGCGAATACGTCACCCACTGGGTCGGCACGCCCGCCGCGCTCGGCCAGGCCCTCATGCTCGCCCCGCACCTCCTGGGCCGCGACCCCGACCGCCGCGAGCGGATCTTCGACGACCTCAAGCGCGAGATCCGCGCCTACGACCACATGGGCCACGGGCCGCTCGACATCGCGCTTTGGGACCTCGCCGGCAAGCGCCTCGGCTGCTCGGTCGGCCGCCTGCTCGGCGCCTTCCGCGACCGGCTGCCCACCTATGCCAGCACCTATCACGGCCAGGAGGGGGGCGGCGGGCTCGACGGCCCCGAGGCCTTCGCCGACTACGCCCGCTGGTGCCGGGAGCGGGGCTTCCACGGCTTCAAGATCCACGGCTGGCACGATGGCGACGTGCGGCGCGAGGTGCGCAACCTGCTCGGCGTGCGCGCCGCCGTGGGCGACGGGTTCCGGTTGATGATCGACCCGGCCTGCGAGCTGCGCACCTGGATGGACGCGCTCGCCCTCGGTCGGGCCTGCGACGAGGCCGGCTGCTTCTGGTACGAGGACCCGTTCCGCGACGCCGCCACCTCGATCGAGGCGCACCGCCGCCTGCGCGAGCGGCTCGCCACCCCGCTCCTGGTCTCCGAGCACGTCCGCGGCATCGAAGCCAAGGCCGCGTTCCTCGTGGGCGGCGGCTGCGACATGATCCACGCCGATCCGGAGTACGACATGGGCATCACCGGGGCGATGCGGCTCGCGCATCTGTGCGAGGCCTTCGGCCTGGACATCCAGTACCACGCCTGCGGGCCCGCGCACCGCCACGTCATGGCCGCGACCCGCAACACCCATCTCTACGAGATGGCGCTGATCGGCCCCGGCATGCGCAACGCCGTGCCGCCGGTCTACACCTGCGGCTACAGCGACCAGGCCGAGGACCTGCCGGCCGACGGCTGCGTGCCGGTGCCCGACGGGCCAGGGCTCGGCGTCGGCTACGACTGGGCCTTCATCGAGCGCCACCGGATCCAGCACCACGTCTTCGCGCTCGACTGACCCCGTCCCCGCGGTCGGCTGGTCGCACGCGACCGGCGCGGCTAGGATCCAGGCACGGAAGGAGTGCCATGGCCGAAGCGACCGCTGCGACACCCGTCCTCTGCGAGGTCGAGGATTTCCTCGCCTGGGCCGAGGGGCGAACGGAGCGCTGGCAGTTCGTCGAGGGCCGGCCGGTCGTGAAGGCCGGTGCCCCCGACCCGCACGATTTCGTCACCGTGAACACGAGCCTCGCCCTCGGCGAGCGGCTCCAGGGCTCGCCTTGCCGGCCGCACGGGCCGGACCGCGGCGTGCGGATCGGCCGGCGCAACTTCTACCTGCCCGATGTGAGCGTGAGTTGCCGCCGCCCGGACGGCACCTTTTCGCCCGAGCCCGTGCTCGTCGTCGAAGTCCTCTCGCCGGCGAGCGAGCGCGACGATCGCGGCGTCAAATGGCGCAACTACCAACAACTCACGAGCCTGCGCCATTATCTCTTGCTGAGCCAGGACGAGCCCGTGGCGGAACTTTTCAGCCGCGGCGAACGGGGCTGGATCGACACCCGCCTCGAGGGCCGCGACGCGGACATCCCCTTGGACGCGCTCGGGATCGGCTTGCCGATGGGCGAGCTCTACCGCGACGTTCCGGCAGCGCCACGGGTCGAGCCCGAGCTCGAGGCTCCGGCGTCGGGCGAGGCGCGCTGAGCCGCCATGCTCGCCCACCTCCTCCAGCGGCTCGGCCAGTCGGTGGCGGTGATGCTCGTGGTGGCGCTGGTGAGCTTCCTCCTGTTCGAGCACGTGGGCGACCCGGTCAACAACATGCTCGGCCAGGAGGCGAGCCCGGCCGATCGGCAGGCGCTGCGCGAGCGGCTCGGCCTCGACGACCCGATCCTCGTCCGCTTCGCCCGCTTCGTGGGCGACGCCGCGCGCGGCGAGTTCGGCGTCTCCTACCGGCTGCGCCGGCCGGTCGGCGAGCTCCTGGCCGAGCGGCTGCCGGCCACGCTCGAGCTCGTCCTGGTCTCGGCGGTGCTCGCGCTCGCGCTGGGCATCCCGCTCGGCGTGTGGACCGGCCTGCACCCGCACGGCTGGCCGGCGCGGCTGCTGCTCACCGTCTCGCTCCTGGGCGTCTCCTTGCCGACCTTCGTGATCGGCATCGGCCTCATCTACCTCTTCGCCGTGACGCTCGGGTGGCTGCCCTCCTTCGGCCGCGGCGAGGTGGTGCGGCTCGGCTTCTGGACGACGGGCTTCCTCACCGTCTCGGGCTGGAAGGCGCTCGTCCTGCCCGCGCTCACCCTCGCCCTCTACCAGCTCGCGCTGATCCTGCGGCTGGTCCGCGCCGAGATGCTGGAGGTGCTGCGCACCGACCACATCCGCTTCGCCCGCGCGCGCGGCCTGACCGACCGCGCGATCCATTTCCGCCACGCGCTCAAGAACGCGCTCGTGCCGGTGATCACCGTGACCGGGCTGCAGATCGGCTCGCTGATCGCCTTCTCGATCGTCACCGAGACGGTCTTCCAGTGGCCGGGCATGGGCAGCCTGTTCATCCAGGCGGTGCAGTTCGCCGACATCCCGGTGATGGCCGCCTACCTGGTGCTGGTGGCGTTCCTCTTCGTGACCATCAACCTCGTGGTCGACCTGCTCTACCTCGCGATCGACCCCCGCCTGCGCACCCGACCCGCGACCGGGCCCTGAGGGGCCACGAAGCGAAGGGGCCGCCCGGTCGCCCGGACGGCCCCTCCCGGGTCTCAGGTGACCCGCACCACATGCCGGAGCATGTCCAGCCCTCCATGATCGAAAGGCCGCCGGTAGGTGACATGGGTTCTCGCGCGCGGGCGCAAACCCCCGGTGCTCGGGGGGCCGGTCGCCGCCTGAGGAACAGGCCGACGCTCTGACCCTTGGCGAGGTCGTGCACGCGCCAGCCGACGGCGCGGAATCCGTGGCGGTCCGGGTAGTCGGCGAGCTCCCGGGGCTCCATCCGGCGACCGCGCACGAACGACAGCACACGACCAGCGGCATCGCGCGGCCGGTCGGCCTCGGGCACCTCCTCGAGCCGCTCGCCGAGATCGGCCGGGATCGGCTCCGGGAAGCCGTTCGGGTAGCGCACCACGATGTCGGCCAGCGCGAAGGGCTCGCTCTGGTTCGAGCTGTTGGTGGCGAAGTCGTAGCCCTTGGCCGGGTCGGCGAGGCCGGCCATCGCACCCGCCTGCACGTTGACCATCGACAGCGTGAACGGCCCGGCGTCGCGCTCCAGGGGCGGATCGAAGAAGAACGGCGCGTGGTGCAGCCGGAGGTCCTCCGGGCCGGCCTCCGGGACGCTGTCCACGAGGACCATCAGCACCCGGCGCGGATTGCCTTTGCTGTCGCGCAGCCGCCACTCCGGGTCGCCCGAGACCGGTGTGTCGCCGCGCGCCACGATCGCGAGGCGATAGCACTCCACCGGCTTCTCGCCCGGCGCCAGGACGACGAGCTGCTCGATCTCGTCGGGCTGGCCGGCATCGCGCAGGCAGTTGGCGGTCACGACGAGCGCGCCGCGCGGCACCTCGAGCTGCTGGCGGGCCCGCAGCATCTGGTAGATCTCGGCCACCTGGCGCTGCAGTCGGGGCGGGTCGGCGGGAAGCGCAGCCGGATCCAGGCGGGTCCGCTCGACCGCCCGCCGCCGGTCGTCGATCCACTCGGCCAGTTCGTCCCGGACCTGGTTGCGCAGCGCGTCGAACCGCGCCTCGTCGGCCAGGAGCTCGAGCGCGGCCTCGAAGTCGAGCGTGCCGATGTCGGTCCCGATCCGGCACACCTTGCCGCCGACCCGCTCGATCATCGCACACGCGTCCGCCACGGAAGTGGCCATCGCCACCTCCACGAGCCGCTGCACGTAGCCCCGGAGCCGCTGTCCGAACCACCACCCGCCGAGCGCCTCCGGCCGCTCGCGCAGCGGGAAGGAGAAGCCGAGCACCGTCTCGCCCGGATCGAGACCGTCGATCACCTCGGCGGTCGGCAGGTTGCTGCACACCCCGCCGTCGACGAACTGGTGCGTCTGCGCATGGCTGCGGAACGCGAAGGGCACCGAGCAGGAGTGCAGCATCGCGTCGACGATGCGATCGTTCGGGTCGCGGCCGAAGGCCTTGCGCTCGGCGTTGCGCAGGTCGGTCGCGACGATCCGCATCGGCACGGGAAGGTCGCGGAAGTGGCTGATCGGCCGGCCGCGCCCGTCCTCCGCCCGGAACAGCTCGACGAGCAGGTCCGACAGCTCCTGCTCGGCGAGGAAGGGCCGGCCGCGAAGGGCGCGCCAGAACTGCGCGGCCTTCCAGCGGGCGAGGAACACCGCCTCGACGCGCTGCTGGCCTCGGGCGTTGAGCCGCTCGCGGAAGCGGCGCATCGGGATCGGGCTCGCCAGCATGGCACCGGCGATCGAGCCGGCCGAGGTGCCGGCGACCATGGTCGGCTCCAACTTCCGGTCGGCGTCGCGGGCCAGATCCTCGAGGGCCTCCATGGCCGCCATCAGCACCACGAGCTTGGCGCCGCCGCCCTGGACGACGACGCGGACCCGGATCGGCTCGTTCCCCGGTGGCTGCGGCACGGTCCCTCTCCGACCCTCCGGGGTGGAGCCTACGCCGGCCGCGGTGCCCGCGACAGGAGGCGGTGGCCGTCCTCGGTGATCAGGAGCGTGTCCTCGACCACCCCGGTGCCGAGCCCCGCCACCACCACCATCGGCTCGTAGGCGAGCGTCATGCCCGGCTCGAGCAGGGTCGCGGAGCCGGCGTAGAGCCCGCCCGGCGCCTCGAACAGCTCGAGGCCGATGCCGTGACCGAAGCCGCTGGCGTAGAAATCCTCCTCCCAGCGCGTGCCGCGCACCACCCGCAGCAGGACCCGTGCCACCTCGTCGACCGTGCGGCCGGGCCGCATCGCCTCGAGCCCGGCTGCCCAGAGCTCCTCGGCCACCGCGAGCAGGTCGGCCGCGGCACCCCCGGACCTTCCACCCACCACCGCGCAGCGGCTCACGTCCGAGCAGTAGCCGTCGACCACGGCACCCAGGTCGAGGAACACCATCTCGCCCGCCACCAGCCGGCGTCGCCGGGGAAGGGCGTGCTTGAGGCCGGCGAGCGCCCCGCCGACGACGCAGGTGGGGAAGGCCTCGCGGCCGCCGGCCCGGGCGATCGCCGCCACCGCCGCGGCCGCCACCTCGGTCTCCTCCACGCCCGGGGCGAGGACCGCGAAGATCGCCTCGTAGGCGGCATCGGCGGCCGCCGCGGCGCGCTCCATGAGCGCCACCTCGACCGGGCTCTTGAGCAGCCGCGCGCGCGAGAGGATCGCGTCGGCCGGGACCAGCGCCGGCAGCCGGGCGTCGAGGGCCGCGCGCAGCGCGTGCGGCATCGTGGCGCCGCCGGCGAGCCCGACCCGCCGCGCCCCGCCGACCGCGTCGGCGGCGAGGAGTGCCGCCTCCTCGACCGGCCGCCCGTAGAGCGGCCCGGGGGTGCAGCGCAGGTCCGCCGCCCGGCAGGTCCAGGCCATCGAGTGCATCGGCTCGGCGTGCAGCAGCCCGTCCATCGTGACGGTGAGCCCGCCGTCGCCGCGCAGCACCACGAAGGTGTTGCCGTAGACCGGCTGCAGGCCGGAGAGCCAGCGCACCGCGGCGAACGCCGGCGGCCCGCTCCAGGCGACGAGCGCGTCCAGGCCTTCCGGCTCCATGGCCGTGCGGAGCGTGGCCGCCCGGCGCTCGAACTCGGCCTCCGGCACCTCCGCCGGCAGCCAGGGTCGTCGGGCCTCGAGGTCGTAGGGCAGGCGCATCATCGGGCTCGCTCCGCCGGATCACCCCACTCCTCGCGGATCGCCGCCCACCCGTCGAGCCTCGCCTTGACAGCCCTGCCCGGCTGCCCGGACAGTTCCCGTGATCGCAACCGCCGGTGATCGGATATGCGCCGAGTTCTGTTGACCGTCGTGCTCCTGCCGCTGCTCGCCCAGCCGGTCCTGGCCGACGAGGTCACCGACCAGCTCGACCAAGCGCGCAAGCTCTACGAGGAGGGCGACATCGCGGGCGCCCTGGCCGAGCTGGAGTTCGCCACCCAGGCGATGCGCGGCAAGGTCGGCGAGGCGATGCTCGGGGCCTTCCCCGCCGCCCCCAAGGGCTGGCGGATCGCCGAGGGCGGCGGCAAGGCCGCTTCGGTGCCCTTCCTCGGCGGCTCGACCGTCGAGCGCAGCTACGAGCAGGAGGGCGGGCAGGGCCGCATGAGCGCGCAGATCGTCTCGGGCGGCGGCTTCCTGCAGGGGCTCGCCCAGATGATGAGCAACCCGCAGCTCCTGGCCGCCCAGCCCAACGCCAAACGGGTGCGGATCGGCCGCGAGGCGGGGGTGCTCACCTTCGACCCGGCGCAGCGCTCGGGCCAGCTCGTGATCGATCTGGGCGGCAAGGCCTCGGTGATGATCGAGGGCTCGAACCTGGCCGGCCCCGAGCCCATGCTGGAGCTCGCCAAGGGCTTCGACCTCGGGAAGGTCAAGGAGCTGGTCGGCATCTGAGGGCACCGGCCCCGCCGATTCGTAACGGCTCCGTTGCGCGCCGCGCAGGGCTGCCCTAAAGCCGGCGGCGACGGGGCGGTGATCGGGGCACCGCGCCGCCCGGTGCCGCAGCGGCCGTCCGCGCGCGCCGCCGGCCGCGCGCCCGCAGGTCCGGTACGCCCATGCTCTATTTCCTGCAGCAGCTGATCAACGGCGTCGCCCTCGGCATGGTCTACGGGCTGATCGCGATCGGCTACAGCATGGTGTACGGCATCATCGGCATGATCAACTTCGCCCACGGCGAGATCTACATGATCGGGGCGTTCGTCTCGATCGTCGCGTTCACGCTGCTCGGCATGCTCGGCATCTCCTGGGCGCCGTTGGCCGTGCTGCTCGTACTGCTCGTGGCGATCCTCGTCACCTCGCTCTACGGCTGGACCGTCGAGCGCATCGCCTACCGGCCGCTCCGCGGCTCGTTCCGCCTGGCGCCGCTGATCTCCGCGATCGGCATGTCGATCTTCCTGCAGACCTACGTGCAGGTGACCCAGGGCGCCAAGATCAAGCCGCTCCAGCCGGTCGTCACCGGCGGCTTCGTCTTCGCCGACCCCTCGGGCTTCACCGTCACCCTGTCCTGGATCCAGATCCTGATCATCCTGCTCACCCTGGTGCTCATGGCCGGGTTCACGTGGGTCATCACGCGGACGCCGCTCGGCCGCGCCCAGCGCGCCTGCGAGCAGGACCTCAAGATGGCGGCACTCTGCGGGGTCGACGTCGACCGCACGATCTCCACGACCTTCGTGATCGGGGCGGCGCTCGCCGCGGTGGCCGGGCTGATGGCCACCCTCTACTACGGCGTGATCGACTTCTTCATCGGCTTCCTGGCCGGGGTGAAGGCCTTCACCGCCGCCGTGCTGGGCGGCATCGGCTCGATCCCCGGGGCGATGCTGGGTGGGCTCGTGCTCGGCCTCGCCGAGGCCTTCTGGTCCGGCTACTTCTCGATCGAGTACAAGGACGTGGCCGCCTTCACGATCCTCGTCGTGGTGCTGATCTTCCTGCCGACCGGGATCCTCGGTCGGCCCGAGGTCGAGAAGGTCTGAGCCGGTGGCCACCGCCTCCGCCGACGGCCTCGGCCCGCACGTCAAGGACGCGGCGCTGGCGGCCGCCGTCTCGCTCGCCCTCCTCCTGCCGATCCTGGGCATGGAGACGGTGCCGGGCCCGGACGGCCGCCTCACCCTCGACTTCCACCTGCACTGGGTGGCGCTCGCCGTGGCGGTGGTGTTCGCCGGCCGGCTGGCGCTGTCCGTCCTCGGCCGCGGCCGGCAGGCGGGGCGACCCCGGCGCAGCGGGGCGGTGGCCGCCTTCGTCAGCCGGCACGGCCTCTGGTTCGGCCTGGCCGGGATCGCCTTCGCGCTCGCCCTGCCGTTCCTGCCCTTCTCCAGCCGCTACGTGGTCGACGTGGCCACGACCATCGTCATCTACGTGATGCTGGGCTGGGGCCTCAACATCGTGGTCGGCCTCGCCGGCCTCCTGGACCTCGGCTACGTCGCCTTCTACGCGGTCGGGGCCTACTCCTACGCCCTCTTCGCCCAGTGGTTCGGGCTCGGCTTCTGGGTCTGCCTGCCGATCGCGGGCCTGTTGGCCGCGACCGCGGGCGTGCTCCTGGGCTTCCCGGTGCTGCGCCTGCGCGGCGACTACCTGGCCATCGTCACGCTCGGCTTCGGCGAGATCATCCGCCTCGTGCTGATCAACTGGCACGAGGTGACGGGCGGGCCGAACGGCATCGCCGACATCCCGCGCCCGACCTTCTTCGGCTTCCCCTTCACGCGCAGCCCGGAGGAGGGCGAGACCGCGTTCCACCAGCTCTTCGGGCTCGAGTTCTCGACCCTGCACCGGGTCGTCTTCCTCTACTACCTGGCCGTGGCGCTGGCGCTCGCCACCAACCTGTTCGTGCTGCGGATCCGCAAACTCCCGATCGGCCGCGCCTGGGAGGCGCTCCGCGAGGACGAGATCGCCTGCAAGGCGCTCGGCATCAACCCGACCAACACCAAGCTCACCGCCTTCGCGCTGGGCGCCATGTTCGGCGGCTTCGCCGGCTCCTTCTTCGCCACCCGGCAGGGCTTCATCAGCCCCGAGAGCTTCACCTTCATCGAGAGCGCCATCATCCTGGCGATCGTCGTGCTGGGTGGCATGGGCAGCCAGATCGGCGTGGTGCTGGCCGCGGCGGTGATCGTGCTCCTGCCCGAGATCGGCCGCGAGTTCGAGACCTACCGCATGCTGATCTTCGGCGCCGCCATGGTGCTGATCATGATCTGGCGGCCGCAGGGCCTGTTGGCGCACCGCGAGCCGACCCTCCGGCTCGGTGCCGCGCGGTCCGGAGGTGGTGCTTGAAGGCGCCGGTCCTGGAGGTCCTGCACCTCACCATGCGCTTCGGCGGCCTCGTCGCGGTCGACGATCTCTCCTTCACCGCCTTCGCGGAGGACGTGACCGCGATCATCGGGCCGAACGGTGCCGGCAAGACCACCGTCTTCAACTGCCTGACCGGCTTCTACCGGCCGACCGCGGGCCAGCTCACCCTGCACGGCCACGACGGGCCGGTGCTGCTCGAGCGGCTCGACGGCTACCGCGTGCCGCGCCACGGGCTGGCCCGCACCTTCCAGAACATCCGCCTGTTCGGCGGCATGAGCGTGCTCGAGAACCTGGTCGTGGCGCAGCACAACCATCTCATGCGCGCCTCGGGCTTCACGCTGCTGGGCCTGCTCGGTGCCGCCTCCTACCGCCGCGCCGAGGCCGAGGCGGTCGAGCGCGCCCGCCTCTGGCTCGAGCGCACCGGCCTGCTCGGGCGCGCCGACCAGCCGGCCGCGAGCCTGCCCTATGGCGAGCAGCGCAAGCTCGAGATCGCCCGCGCGCTCTGCACCGGGCCGAGGATCCTCTGCCTCGACGAGCCGGCGGCCGGGCTCAACCCGCGCGAGACCGGCGAGCTCGGCGAGCTCCTGCTCGAGCTGCGCGACCGGCACGGCGTGGCGGTGCTGTTGATCGAGCACGACATGAGCCTCGTCATGCGGATCGCCGACCACATCGTCGTGCTGGATTACGGCCGCAAGATCGCCGACGGCGCGCCGGCCGAGATCCGCCGCGACCCGGCGGTGATCAAGGCCTATCTGGGCGAGGCCGAGGAGGAGGAGCTGCCGCCCGAGGTGGCGGCCGACCTCGCCGCCTCGGGTGGGGCCGGCTGATGCTCGAGGTCGCGGATGTCGTCGCCCGCTACGGTGCCATCGAGGCGCTCAAGGGCGTCTCGGTCCGCGTCGCCGCCGGCGAGATCGTGACCATCATCGGCGCCAACGGGGCCGGCAAGTCGACGCTGCTCATGACGATCTGCGGCAACCCGCGCGCCGCCTCCGGCCGGATCACCTTCGACGGCCGCGACATCACCGATCTCCCCACCTACGACATCGTGCGGCTCGGCATCAGCCAGGCGCCCGAGGGCCGGCGCATCTTCCCGCGCATGACCGTGCTCGAGAACCTGCAGATGGGCGCCGTGCCGAACGGCGGGCAGTGGTTCGCGGAGGACCTGCAGAAGGTCTTCGCGCTCTTCCCGCGGCTCGCCGAGCGCCAGGGGCAGCGCGGCGGCACCCTCTCGGGCGGCGAGCAGCAGATGCTGTGCATCGGCCGGGCACTCATGGCCCGCCCGCGCCTGCTGCTGCTCGACGAGCCCTCGCTCGGCATCGCGCCGATCCTGGTGCGCCAGATCTTCGAGGCGATCGTGACCATCAACCGCGAGCAGGGCCTGCCGATCCTGCTGGTCGAGCAGAACGCCTACCAGGCGCTCAGGATCGCGCATCGCGGCTACGTGCTGGCGGGCGGCCGGGTGGTCATGCAGGGGGAGGGCCGCCAGCTCCTGGCCGACCCCGAGATCCGCGCCGCCTACCTCGAGGGCGGGCACTGAGGGGGACGCCATGGACCTCGAGAGCCTGCTCGGCAGCTCGCCCGCGGTCTTCCTCGGCCTGACCGTGATCCTGATCGGCGCCGCCGCCTGGCTCACCGGGCGGGCGATCGCCCTGCAGTGGCGGCCGGTGCGGCAGGTGCTGTGGGCCTGCCTCGGCCTGGCGCTGGTGAGCCGCTTCCTCACCTTCGCGCTGTTCGACGGCGTGCTGCTGTCGATCGGTGGGCTGGTCGCCGCCTACCTCGTGCTGGTGGCGATCGGGCTCGTGGCCTTCCGCGTCACCTTCGTGGCGCGCATGGTGCGCCAGTATCCCTGGCGCTACCGGCGCGCCTCGCCCTTCGCCTTCGAGGAGATCGCACCGTCCGGCCCGGGGTCCGGCTGAGCCGGGCTCGGGCCGCTCTTGCCAACCCCTTGCCGCACACTAGGCTTGCCGCAAGCCCGCCATGCGCTGGAGGCGGGGCGGACACGGGTCCGCATCACACGGGAGAGGTCTTCATGACTCGTCTGACGTCGCTCCTGTTCGGCACCGCCGCAGCGATCGCGCTCGCCGGTGCCGCCCGCGCCGACATCATCGTCGCCACGGCCGGGCCGATGACCGGGCAGTACGCCAGCTTCGGCGAGCAGATGAAGCGCGGCGCCGAGATGGCGATCGCCGACATCAACGCCAAGGGCGGCGTGCTCGGCCAGAAGCTGGTGCTCGAGATCGGCGACGACGCCTGCGACCCGAAGCAGGCCGTCGCGGTCGCCAACCAGATGGTCAACAAGAAGATCAAGTTCATGGCCGGGCACTTCTGCTCCGGCAGCTCGATCCCCGCCTCGAAGATCTACAACGAGGAGGGGATCCTGCAGATGACCCCGGCCTCGACCAACCCGAAGCTGACCGAGCAGGGTTACAAGAACGTGTTCCGCACCTGCGGGCGCGACGACGTGCAGGGCATCTACGCCGCCAACTACGTCGTCGACCGGAAGGTCGGCAGCAAGATCGCCATCCTCCACGACAAGTCCGCCTACGGCAAGGGCCTCGCCGACGAGTTCCAGAAGCAGCTCAACAAGCGCGGCGTGAAGGAGGTGATGTACGAGGCCTACAATCAGGGCGACAAGGACTTCTCCGCCCTGATCACCAAGATGAAGGGCGCGGGCGTCGACCTGATCTACATCGGTGGCTACCACACCGAGGCCGGGCTGATCACGCGCCAGTCGCGCGAGCAGGGCTTCAATGCCAAGCTGATGTCCGGCGACGCGCTGGTCGACCAGCAGTACTGGCAGATCACCGGTGCCACCGGCGAGGGCACGCTCATGACCTTCGCCCCCGATCCGCGCAACGCGCCGACCGCCAAGGACGTCGTCGCCAAGTTCAAGGCGCAGGGCTACGACCCGGAGGGCTACACGCTCTACACCTACGCGGCGTTGCAGGTGTTCGCCCAGGCGGCCAACAAGGCCAAGTCGACCGACCTGGACAAGCTCATCAAGGTGCTGCGCGAGGGCACCTACGATACGGTGCTCGGCCCGCTCGCCTTCGACGCCAAGGGTGACATCAAGAACCCCGAGTACGTCATGTACAAGTGGAGCAACGGCCAGTACGCCGAGCTCAAGGGCTGAGGCGGGCCCGCGCCACCTCCTTCCCCGGGGCCGGGCCCGCGGGTCCGGCCCCGATCGCTCCGGGCCCCGTCTTGTGCGCCCGCCGGTTCCCTCCCTATGAGGGTGGGTGTCGTCGCGCATCGGGAGCCCGGCCGTGGCGCTCACCATCGAGGATCCGGAGACCGACGCGCTCGCCCGGCAGCTCGCCGAGCTGACCGGCAAGCGCGTCCCCGAGGTTTCAAGGACGCCCTGCTCGAGCAGCTCCGGCTCGAGGAGTTGCGCCGAGGTAGCGGTTCGAGAGCCTGCGAGGAGCGGCTCCGCGCCATCGTCGAGCGCTACCGCGCCCTGCCCGTCGTCGATCCGGATTTCACCGAGGAGAGCCTGTACGACGAGCGCGGCCTGCCGCGGTGATCGTCGTCGACAGCTCGGCGCTCGTGGCCGTGTTCACGGGCGAGTCCGACGCCGATGCACTGTTGGCCGCGATCGCCGAGGCCCGCGCCATCCGGATCTCGGCCGTCTCCCTGGTCGAGCTCCTCATGGTGCTCGACGCCCGAACGGGGCGTGACAACGAGCCCCCGATCCGTGCCTTCGTTGCGGAGGCCGGCATCCTCGTCGTGCCGGTCGACGAGGAGCTCGCCTGGCAGGCGGTCGCGGCCTGGTGGCGCTTCGGCAAGGGCAACCATCCGGCGAGGCTCAACCACGGCGACTGCTTCGCCTACGCGCTCGCCCGCCGGCTGGGCGCGCCGCTCCTGTACAAGGGCGGCGATTTCGCCCAGACCGACGTCACGGCCGCCCGCTGACCGGGCCGAGGAGGCACCCCTTGCCGATCGTCAACCGCATCGCCGAGTTCGCCGCCGACATGACCGCCTGGCGGCGGCATCTGCACGAGCATCCCGAGCTCGCCTACGAGGAGGTCGAGACCGGCCGCTTCGTGGCCCGGAAGCTGCGCGAGTTCGGCGTCGACGAGGTCCACGAGGGGCTCGCGAAGACGGGCGTGGTGGGCGTCATCCGCGGCCAGGCGCCCGGTCCCTCGATCGGGCTGCGCGCCGACATGGACGCGCTGCCGATCCACGAGCGCAGCGGCAAGCCCTGGGCCTCCAGGGTCCCGGGCAGGATGCACGCCTGCGGCCACGACGGGCACACCGCCATGCTGCTCGGGGCCGCCCGGCACCTCGCCGAGACGCGCGCCTTCGCCGGCACCGTGCACCTGATCTTCCAGCCGGCCGAGGAGGGCTTCGCCGGCGCCCGCACCATGCTGGAGGAGGGCCTGCTCGAGCGGTTCCCGATGGAGCGCATCTTCGGCCTGCACAACTGGCCCGACCTGCCGCCCGGCCAGTTCGCCATCCGCACCGGCCCGGCGATGGCCGCGGCCGACCGCTTCACCATCACCTTCGAGGGCCTGGGCTGCCACGGCGCCATGCCGCACCAGGGCCGCGACCCGGTGGTCGCCGCCGCCGCCTGCGTCCAGGCGCTGCAGACGATCGTGGCGCGCGAGACCGATCCGATCGACAACGCCGTCGTCTCGGTCACCCGCATCGCCGCCGGCGACGCCTACAACGTGGTGCCCGACAGGGCCGAGCTGTGGGGCACGGTGCGCACCTACCTGGAGACCACCCGGGACGGGATCGAACGGCGCATGCACGAGATCGTGCAGGGCATCGCCGCCGCCTACCGGATGACGGCGACGCTCGCCTACGAGCGCGGCTATCCGGCGACCGTCAACAGCCCCGAGGAGACCAGCCTGTCGGTCGCGGTCGCGGGCAGCCTCGTCGGCAGCGGCAACGTGCACGCCGAGCACCCGCCCTGCATGGGCGCCGAGGACTTCGCCTTCATGCTGCAGAAGCGGCCGGGCAGCTACATCTGGATGGGGCAGGGGGGCGGACCCGAGGGCCGGGTGTGCCACAGCCCGTTCTACGACTTCAACGACGAGGTCCTGCCGCTCGGCGCGAGCTATTGGGTGCGCCTCGTCGAGCACCTCCTGCCGCGGCCTTGAGCGGCGCCCGGCCGTTACCGTTGACGTCCTGTTGGGCAAGACGGTTCGGGCGCGTCCCGGGGGATGCCGGCAGCCCCGGCCGGAGCATTGCCGGACGGTAACGAATCGTTAGGATCGGCCGAGCCATGGCGCCTGGATGAGCCGATGCAGCGCGAACGCTACCCCGGCGAGGCGACCGGCCTCCGCTCCTTCCTGATCGGCCTGCAGCCGATCGTCGCCCGCGAGCTCGGGCCCGACTGCCTCCTCCTGCACGCCATCCGCCGGGCGCTGCGCACCGGCTCGCTGGCCGATCTGCGGCGCGCCCGGCAGATGTTCAACTTCCTCCCGCGCGAGCAAAAGCGCCGGGTCTCGAGCGGCATGGTGGCGGCCGAGCGGGGGCTCGACCGACCATCCCCGGAGGGCGCGTCCGGCCCCTGGGTCGCGTTCGACGGCGGCGCCTCGGCGGACCGCCGGGTGGCGCCCGCGATCGGCCTGGCCCCGGCCGGCGACGGGCCGGAGCACGGGCTGCGCGTGCTGGTCCGCGCGGGCACGCTGCCGAGCGTGGCGGCCGGGACGCTGCGCCGCATCGCCGAGCTGATCGAGGCCGATCGCCGGCTGCTCTCGGCGCGCTTCTGGCGCGGCGCCGAGCGGGACGCCGGCGGCGAGGGCTCCTGAGGCGACCGCCGCCGGCGGCGGCCCGGCGCGCCTAGTCGGCGATCTCGCCCAGCTCCTCGAGCGGCACCTTGCGGGCGACCGGCGGCGCGCCCTGATCGGCCCGCGCGCGCGCGATCGCCTCGTCGAGCTCGCCCTGGCTGCACAGGCCGAGGAGCACCGGGTCGCGCGGGCGGATGTCCTGGCTCTTCCAGTGCGTGCGGTCGCGAACCGCCTGAACGGTGGCCTTGGTGGTGCCCAGGAGCTTGCAGATCTGCGCCTCGCCGAGCTCGGGATGGTGGCGCAGCAGCCAGGCGATCGCGTCGGGCCGGTCCTGGCGCTTGGAGAGGGGCGTGTAGCGCGCCTCCTTGCGCTTCGGCGGCTTGATCGCGGCCGCCACCGAGCGGGTCATGGTCAGCCGCGTCTTGGGGTCCTTCTCGCAGCGCGCGATCTCCTCGCGCGAGAGCTGGCCGCTCACGGTCGGATCGAGCCCGCGCTGGCCGACCAGCACGTCGCCGTCGGCGATGCCCTTGACCTCGAGCGGGTGCAGGCCGGTGAACTCGGCGATCTGGTCGAAGGTCAAGGCGGTGTTCTCGACCAGCCAGATCGCGGTGGCCTTGGGCATCAGGGGTCGGTCCATGGCGTCACTCCTCGCAGGTGCGGGCAGCCGGCCGCGGCCGCCGGGTGGCGCCTCCCGGGATCGGGTGCTCGCTCGGGCACCGGAACGGTGGGGTCGCGCGGCAGCCGGCCGCCGTCGCTGCCGACGATCTGCCACACCCTATACCCCGCCTGCCGGCCCGCGAGGAAGAGGGACCGCGCGGCACCTCGCCCCTCGCGACCTCCCGGTAGCCGGTCTCAGCCCGGAACCAGCTTGAAGACCCTGCCGGTCCGACCGAACGGGCCGAGTTCGCGGTTGGTCAGGAGATAGAGCTCGCCCGCCGCGTCGCGGCCGATCCCGAGCATCCGCCCATCCAGCTCGAGCAAGCGCTCGACCGTCCAAGGCCCGCCCCGACCGGCGGGCGGGCTCGCGAGGAAGACCTGGCCCGAGGCGCGCGCGAACTCGTAGCTCCAGTCGCCGAACACGAGCCGGCCCACGAGCTCGGGGAGCGCCCGACCGCGGTAGACGTGGCCGCCCACCACCGCGGTGCCCGCACCCTCGATCCCGAGCGCCGCACCGTGCCGTTCGACGCTGCGGTTGGCGTATTCGACGATCGGATCGCGCAAGGGCTCGCCGAATGCGCCGCGGGCCGGGCAGGAAGGCGGCGGGGTGGCCGGCCGCAGCCGGTCGAAGCAGTGGCTGCCCTCCCTGATCGCCCAGCCGTAATTGCCCGGCCGGTCGACGAGGTAGATCGCCTCCCAGAAGGTCTCGCCCGGCGCGGAGACGAGGAGATCGTCGCCGTCGAGGGAAAGCCGGTAGGGGTTGCGGAAGCCCCAGGCCCAGATCTCCGGCCGCCCGCCGCCCGCGCGGAACGGGTTGAGCGGCGGGATCGCGTAGCCCGGCAGGCCCTTGTCGACGTCGAGGCGGAGGATGCTGCCGTAGAGTGCCTCGGTGTCCTGCGCGAGCCCGTCCCAGTGGGCGAGCCGTTCCGGCACCTCGAAGGCGTCGTGGAGGACCTCGGGTCCGACCCCGTGCACGCCGCCGCCGTCGCCGAGCCCCACGTAGAGGAAGCCGTCCGGGCCGAAGGCGAGGCCACCGCCCATGTGCTTGCGGCTCGGCCAGTCGAGCTCGAGGACGGTCCGCTCGGAGGCCGGGTCGACGCGGTTCGGATCGTCGCTCCGTAGCGTGAGCTCGACCACGCGCCGGGTGTGGTTCCAGCCCGCGGGCGCGCCCGGCCGCAAGGGCGCCGTGTAGGTGGCGAACAGCCGACCGTTGCGCGCGAAATCCGGATGCAGCGCGAGGCCCAGGAGGCCGCGCTCGTCGAAACCCCTGACGAGCGGGACGATCCGCTCGCGCAGGTCGAGGAACGGGGGTTCGAGCAGCCGCCCGTCGCGGGTGAGCAGGTGGACGAGGCCGGTCTGCTCGACGATCAGCCGCCGCCCACTGCCGTCCTGCGGCTCGACCAGCTCGACCGGTGCCGTGAGCCCGTCGACCACGAGCTCGGCGCGCACCGCCGGTGCCGCGGCCGCGCCGCCCGGCGGTACGACGCCCGCCGCCGCCAGGAGGACCGCCACCGCGGGCGCACCGGGCACCGCGCGCCGCCGCCCCGCCCCGCTCGCCCGCGTCCCGTCCATGCCAGCCGCTCCCGGATCCACCCGCGGGCGGGGCGACTACCATCCCCCGGGGTGGACCGGAAGCGGCTCGGCCGGTGCCCGCCCGCTCAGGCCTTGGCGGTCGGGCAGGTGCGGATGCCGAGGAGCGAGTAGGCCGGGCAGATGCCCACGATCGCGGTCACGAGCGGGATCAGCCCGATCCAGCCCCAGGCGGTCTGCGGCCCCACGAAGACCATGGCGAGCAGGACCAGGCCCACGAGGCCACGGATCACCCGATCGACGGTCCCGACATTGGCGGTCATCGTCCTTCCCTCCGTTCACCGGGCCCGAGACGAGCCCCGCCCTTCCATCTAGGCGATCGGGGGGCGGACGTCAGTGAGTTCGTCACCGAGGCCCGCGACATCGCGCCCCGCGAGCCGCGCGAGCGCCGGCCCGGCCTCGGGGGCGAGGAGGATCGTGCCGCGGCCGAGCCGGAGATGGCCGCGCCGCTCGAGCTCCTTGAGGAGCCGGCTCACCACCTCGCGCGCCGTGCCGAGCTCGCGGGCGATCGCCTCGTGGGTCACCTCGAGGCGGGGCCCGAGCCGGGCCGAGCGCTCGACGAGCCAGGCCGCGAGCCGCGCGTCCATCCGCCGGAACGCCACCTCGCTGACCAGCGCCAGGAGCTCGGCCAGGAGGTCGCCGATCCGGGCCAGCGCGAAGCGGCGGAAGGCGCGGGAGGCGTCGAGCAGCGCCTCGACCGTCGCCACCGGCACGAGCAGCCCGCGCACCGGGGCCTCGACCACCCCCTCGGCCGGGTAGTCCCGCCCGCCGAGCAGGCAGGTCGTGGTGAGCGCGCAGCTCTCGCCCGGGCCGACCCGATAGAGCAGGATCTCGTGCCCGCCCTCGCCCGGGAGCGAGACCCGCAGCGAGCCCTCGAGGACGAGCAGATAGCCCTCGCAGGCCGAACCCGGGCGGAACAGCACCTTGCCCGGTGCGAAGCCGACCGGCAGTCCGTCGCGGACGATGCGGTCCCGGGTGGCAGGGTCGAGCGCCTCGAGTTCGGGATAGGCCTGGAACAGCCGCGCGTGCGGGCTCGGCGGGTGGCTCACCGGGGGGAGCCTCCGGCCCCGGCCTCGAGCCCGGCGAGCGGGGCGTCCCGCCGCTGCAGGATGTAGAACTGCCAGTTCGGCGAGAAATCGGTCACCACGACCCGGACCGTGACCGTCTCACCCGGGAGGATCGTGGCGCCGCTGAACACCACCGAATCGAGCGGCTCGTCGGTCTGCCGCATCGCGTCGAAGCGGTCCGAGCCGAACACCCGCTCGCCGCCCGTCGCCTGGCCGAAGGAGAGCCCGTCCTCGAAGGTCGACGGCCGGCCCTTGATCTCGCGCAGCTCCATCTCGAAGCTGTGCCAGGGCCGGTCCGTCCGGTTGCGCACGATCTTGACCAGCACGAATCCCACGCCGTGGCCCGGCGTGGCGCGGTTGCCGAAGGCGGTCCGCATGCCGCGCACCGTGACCACCGCCGGACCGTCCTCGGTGATGTCCTCGACGAGCGTGATCGGGTCCTCGGGCGTGCCGCTGCCGAAGGCGTCGTGCAGCACCACCCCGCCGTCCTCGTCGCTGAACTCGAGGCCCGCCGCGAGCAGCGGCGCGCCCACTGCCGACCGGCAGGGTCCCGCCCACCCGACCGGCACGAGACCGGCCAGCGCCAGGGCGGTCCCGGCGAGCCTCGCCCTCGACCCGACCCGGCCGCGCACCACGCACCTCCCCGACCCGCCGGTCCCGACCGCGAACGCTACCAGACCGTTCGGGCGGGCCGCCAGAGCCGCGACGGCCGGGCGGCGGGCCGGGCTCGCCACGGTCCTGCTGCTGCTCGCCGGCTGCGATTCGGCCGAGGGGCCACGCGAGCGCCTCTGCCGGGCGGTGCTCGACCGGG